>REEG01000202.1 GCA_007695195.1 Gemmatimonadales bacterium
TCGTTTACGGCGTTGGAGATGGACTGATGAAGACTGGGATTCATCCCGAATACCGTGCCGCCCGGGTGATCTGTGCCTGTGGGGCCATCCTCGAGACACGGACCACCGTGGGGGATATCCGGGTGGAAATCTGCTCGGTGTGCCACCCCTTCTACACGGGCAAGCAGCGCCTGGTGGATACGGCAGGCCGCGTGGAGCGCTTCAAGCGGAAGTACGGCGGGACGTCTTCCTCCTGACGCCGTTGGGCTGGGACCGGGCGGTAGGGTGCCCCTGGTCCCGTCCAGGTAGATGTGCGCCATGACCGGGGTTCTGGATGACAGGGTACGACGCGGACTGGCTGACGCCGAAGAGCGCTTCCGGGCCATCGACGTGCGTCTGACCGACCCGGAGGTGTCCCGGGATCCCGAACGCCTCCGGATCCTGGGTCAGGAGCGATCCGACCTGGAACCCGTGGTGGCTACGGCGACGGAACTTCGCCGGGTCCTGGACGAGTTGTCCGGGGCACGGGAGATGGTGGAGGAATCCGACGACCCGGAAATGAGGGAACTGGCCCGAACAGAGGTGGAGGAGTTGGAGCGCCGGTGCACGATCCTCCAGGATCGCGCCCGGCGCCTTCTTGTGCCCCGCGATCCCCTGGACGACCGCCCCGCCGTGCTGGAGGTGCGGGCGGGGACGGGGGGCGATGAAGCCGGTCTGTTCGCCGCCGACCTCCTGCGCATGTATCGCCGATTCGCCGAGGTCCAGGGCTGGACCCTGGAGCTCATGGACGTCTCGGAGGGGATCCCAGGGGCCATTCGTGAGGCGGTGGTCACGGTTCGTGGACCCGGCGCGTATGGAACCCTCCGGTATGAGTCGGGCGTGCACCGGGTGCAGCGGATTCCCGCCACCGAGTCCGGAGGGCGGATCCACACCTCGGCGGCCACGGTGGCGGTGCTGCCCGAGGCTGAGGAGGTGGACGTGGAGCTGGATCCCGGCGATCTGCGCATCGACGTCTTCCGGTCCTCCGGACCCGGCGGGCAGTCGGTGAACACCACGGACTCGGCCGTCCGGATCACCCACATCCCCTCCGGCCTGGTGGTCTCCTGCCAGGACGAGAAGTCCCAGCACAAGAACAAGGGTAAAGCGCTGAAGGTGCTCCGTTCGCGCCTTCTGGATCGCCGGGTGGCGGAGCAGGAAGCCGAGCGATCCCGGGACCGGAAGGCCCAGGTGGGCACGGGGGATCGCTCCGCCAAGATCCGAACCTACAACTTCCCCCAGAATCGGGTGACCGACCATCGCATCGGCCTGACCCTCCACCGGCTCGAAGAGATCCTGGCCGGAGATCTGGAGGAGCTTCTCGAGGGGCTTCGTCTCGCCGCCGAGGAGGAGCGACTCCGGGAGGGCGGGTGACCGATCCCGGTGGTGAGGTGAGGGGGTCGGCCTTCGACGAGCCGGTGACGCCGCCCAGGGACGGCGAGGCATGGTCGGTGCTTCGGCTCCTGAGATGGAGCGCCCGGTACCTGACCGAGAAGGGAGTGGCCGAGGGGCGATTGGACGCGGAGCACCTGCTGGCCCACACCCTGGGCTTGAGCCGGCTCGAGCTCTACCTGCAGTTCGAACGGCCCCTGGATCCGGACGAGCTGGCGCGCTTCAAGCCCCTCCTCCTGGATCGGGCCCGGCGACGGCCGCTCCAGTACGTGCTGGGCCGGGCCGCCTTCCGCGAGATCGAGGTGCAGGTGGATGAGCGCGTTCTCATTCCCCGACCCGAGACCGAAGAGTTGGTGGGGGCCGTCCTGGCCCGGTGCCGGGAGTGGGGGCGCGACGGGCTGAGTGCCGTGGATGTAGGGACGGGGAGTGGCGTCATCGCCCTCTCCCTCCTCGTGGAAGGGCCATTCCGCCAGGTCGTGGCTGTGGACCGGTCCACGGACGCGGTGGAGCTGGCTCGCGAGAATGCCCGGGCGCTGGGACTGGCCGACCGGGTGGAGTTTCGGGTCGGACATCTCCTGGACCCCGTCGGGGAAGGGGAGCGCTTCCACGCCGTGGTGGCCAATCTTCCCTACGTGGCCCCCGACGAGCTTGAGGGGCTCGAGCCGGAGGTGAGGGACTGGGAGCCGGAGATGGCGCTGGTGGCCCCCGACCACGGACTCTCGCTCCTGCGGGAGGTAGTGCGTCGGAGTCCCCATGTGCTGCACCCCGGAGGTCTTCTTGCGCTGGAAGTGGGTGCGGGCCAGGCCGATGCGGTGGCGCGGGCCATGGACGGGGAGCCGGCGCTGGGCGCGCCCCTCATCTTGAGGGATCTGGCCCGCCAGGACAGGATCGTGATGGCGACGAATGAAGGGGGATGACCCCAGGTCCGGAACGGGAGGCGGGATCGCCCCGCCCCCACCCGGCACCGGTCAATGCGAGGGAGAGAGCGGGCATGAACAAGATCATGGAGATGGCGAACGATCTGGGGCAGGCGCTCGGGCGCACCGACGAGTACCAGGCCCTGAGCCGGGCGGCCACTGCGGTGGGCGATGACCGGGAGCTGTCGGCGCTCCAGACGGAGCTGGAGAAGCTGGAATCCGACATGGTTTCGGACCTTCAGCGCGGCAAGGAGCCGGAAGAGGAGCAGCGGGACCGCTACGAGGCGCTGGCCCGGGACCTCCAGTCCCGCCCCGAGTTCCAGCGGCTCATCGCGGCGCAGACCAACTTCGACAAGCTGCTGCAGAAGGTGAATGAGACCATCTCCAAGGGGATCCAGGAGGGGGCACGGGGGCGGATCATCCTGCCGTCCTGATTCGGGTCACCAGACCGAGCCGCACCAGTCATGCCTTCCCTGAAGATCTTCCGCGATCCGGTCTACCGGATCATCGACCCGGTGACCCGGGCGCTGATCCGTTGGCAGATCCACCCCAACACCATTTCCACCGTGGGCTTCCTGTCCACGGTAGGGGCCGGGTTCCTGTACCATCTGGATCATGTGCGCTGGGCGGGGCTCCTGATCCTGGTGGGCGGCGTGCTGGACATCTTTGACGGGCGGGTGGCCCGGGAGAGCGGGCGGGCCACGGCCTTCGGGTCGTTCTATGACTCCACCATGGATCGTCTGAGCGAGATCGTGGTGTTCCTGGGCATCCTTTCGCTCTACAACCAGTACGGGGCCGAGCTCGCCGACGTCTGGATGGTCTATGTGATCTTCCTGGCCATGGCGGGATCCTTGATGGTGAGCTACACCCGGTCCCGGGCCGAGGCGCTGGGGCTGGACTGCAGCGTGGGGCTCATGCAGAGGGCGGAGCGCGTCCTCCTCCTGGGCGGGGGATCGCTCTTCTTTGGTCTCATGTGGGATGGACTCATCCTGAAGGTTATCCTGGTGATCCTGGCGGTCACCTCGATCCTGACGGCGTTCCAACGCATGATTTGGGTCTACAGGAATTCTGGGGACGGGACGGCGCCGCCGGGCCCACCCCCGCACACCGTACATCAAACGGAGAAGCGCTCGTGAGCGATCGACCGGAGATCAAGCCGGCGGAGGGGCGTCTCGGCGTCCTCCTCCCTGGATTCGGAGCCGTAGGAACCACCGTGGTGGCCGGAGTGGAGGCCGCCCGTCAGGGCCTCGCCCCCCTCATCGGATCCCTCACCCAGCTCAACACGATCCGGCTGGGGAAGCGCACCGACCAGCGGGCCCCCCTGATCCGGGAGTTCCTTCCCCTGACCGCTCTGGACGACCTGGTCTTCGGGGCGTGGGATCCCATCCCCGACGACGGGTACGACAGCGCCAGGGTGGCCGGCGTCCTGGAGCGGCATCACCTGGATCCCATTGAGGACTTCCTCCGGTCGATCCGCCCCATGCCCGCCGTGTTCGATTCGGCCTACGTCCGGAAGCTCGACGGACCCAACGTGAAGCAGGGCTCCACCAAGATGGAGTTGGCCGAGCAGCTTCGGGACGACATCCGCCGGTTCCGCGACGAGAACGGGTGTGCCCGGCTCGTCATGGTCTGGTGTGGATCCACGGAGATCTTCCTCCGCCCCGGGCCGGTGCACGAGACGCTGGAGAGCTTCGAGGAAGGTCTCCGGAACAACGATCCGGCCATTGCCCCCAGCATGATCTACGCCTATGCCGCCATCCTGGAGGGCGTGCCCTACGCCAATGGGGCCCCGAACCTGTCGGCGGACATCCCCGCCCTCGAGGCGGCGGCGGTTGAGCGGGGCGTACCCATCGGCGGGAAGGACTTCAAGACCGGGCAGACCCTCATGAAGACCATCCTGGCTCCGGGACTCAAAACCCGGATGCTGGGGATCGACGGGTGGTTCTCCACCAACATCCTGGGGAACCGGGACGGGGCGGTCCTGGACGATCCGGATTCCTTCAAGACCAAGGAGGAGTCGAAGCTGGGCGTCCTGGAGCACATCCTTCAGCCCGATATGTACCCGGAGCTCTACGGGAACCTGTACCACAAGGTCCGCATCAACTACTACCCTCCCCGGGGCGACAACAAGGAAGGGTGGGACAACATCGATATCCGGGGCTGGATGGGGTATCCCATGCAGATCAAGGTGGACTTCCTCTGCCGGGACTCCATCCTGGCGGCGCCCATCGTCCTGGATCTGGCCCTCTTCCTTGATCTGGCGTCCCGGGCCGGGATGGGCGGCATTCAGGAGTGGCTCTCCTTCTACTTCAAGAGCCCCCAGACGGCCCCGGGGCTCTACCCTGAGCACGACATCTTCATTCAGCACCGCAAGCTCAAGAACACCCTTCGCTGGATGGGCGGCGAGGAGCCCCTCACCCACCTGGGGCTCGAGTACTACGAGTGAGTCGGACCGGGCTCTTCCTGGTCCTGGAGGGGGGCGAGGGGGTGGGGAAGACCACCCACGCCCTCCTCCTGGCCCAGTGGTTCGCTTCGCTGGGGCTCGCCGTGACCCGTGCCCGGGAGCCTGGCGGGACCAGGTTGGGTGAGGCGATCCGCGAGGTGCTCCTCCACCACCGGGAAATGGAGATCCCGCCCGAATCCGAACTCCTCCTGATGCTGGCGGCGCGGGCGGCCTTCGTTCGGGAGGTGGTGCGTCCCGCGCTCGCCCGTGGCGAGATCATGCTGGCGGACCGCTTCGAATACTCCACCTTCGTCTATCAGGGGCTGGGGAGGGGGCTCGGGCTCGACCGGGCCCGGGATCTCAACGCCTTCGCCACCGGAGGGATCCGACCGGATCTGGTGGTGGTGCTGGACCTCCCGCCGTCGGGCGCCGCGGCCCGCCGCCGCAGTGCCGGCCGGGCGGATGACCGCATCGAGGGGGAGGGAGAAGCGTTCCTGACCCGGATCCATGCGGGCTACCGGGTGCTGGCGGAAGGGGATCCCGACGCCGTCGTCGTGGACGCTGAGGGGACGCCCGAGGAGGTGCAGGCGCGGATCCGATCCGTCCTGCGTGTGCGTTTCCCGGAACCCTTCGGTTCCACCGAGGGTTGAAACCCCGATATGGATAAGACTCGCTCCCCCTTCGGACCCGTCATCATCCTCCTCCTGGCGCTCATGGCCGGAGGATGGTTCCTGCAGCGCGGTGTGGCGCAGGAGCAGAACCTCTACGTCCAGAGTCGGCTGCTGGAGGAGGTGGTGGATCACATCTCCAACCGGTTCGTGGATCCGGTGGACCGATCCCGGCTCTATCAGTCGGCCATCGAGGGCGTGATCCAGGGTCTCGGCGATCCCAACTCCTCCCTGCTGGACGGTGCGGCCTACGAGAACTTCCGCATCCAGACGGAGGGGGATTACGGTGGGGTCGGACTGGAGATCGTGGACCGGGACGACTACATCACGGTGGTGGGACCGCTGCCGGGATCCCCCGGGACGAGGGCCGGCATCCGGGCGGGAGACGAGATCATCGCCGTGGATGGGCAGTCCACCCGGGGGTGGTCGGCCCAGGAAGCGGTTCAGGTCCTACGCGGACGTCCGGGTACGGACACCGAGGTGCGCATTCGGCGCCCCGGCATGGACGAACCCATCGACTTCACGCTGACCCGGGAGCGGGTCCAACTCCGCTCGGTGCCCTTCATGGCGCTCCTGGAAGACGACGTGGGATATCTGCCCCTCGGCGTCTTCAGCGAAACCTCCACGCGGGAGCTGGAAGCGGCGGCCGACTCCCTCCGGGCCGCTGGTGCCCGCTCGTTCATCCTGGATCTGCGGGGAAATCCCGGAGGGGTGCTGGACCAGAGCATCCGGATCGTGGATCTCTTCCTGGAACGGGGCGCCACCGTGGCGGAGACACGGGGACAGGCCCGCAACCAGACCCAGACCTTCCGGACTGCGTCGGGGAGTCGGTTCGGGAGTGCTCCTGTGGTGATCCTGGTGGATCGGGGAAGTGCGTCGGCGTCGGAGATCGTGTCCGGAGCGCTTCAGGACCATGATCGGGCCGTGGTGGTTGGCACGCCCACCTTTGGAAAGGGTTCGGTTCAGACCCTCTTCAGCCTGAGTGGAGGCAATGTCCTCAAGCTCACCACCGCCCGCTGGTACACCCCCCGGGGGCGATCCATCGAGACACCCCTGGAGTCTCCCGAGTCCCCGGCCCACGCGGCGGCTGCGCCGGACGAAGAAGAGGCTGCAGATGAGGCGGCGCCAGAGGCTGCGGACGAGGCGGCGGAGCCTCTCTCCCCTCCTCCTGCCACCAACGGGGCTCGCCTGGCCCTTACCGTGGATGGTCAGTTCATCCAGATCCCGGACACCACGGGACGTCCGCAGGTCACGTCCTACGGTGGGCGGACCCTGCTCGGCGGCGGGGGCATCGTGCCCGACCTCATCGTGCTGCCGGATACGCTGGATCTTTCGGAGCAGGACGCGGTGCGGCGGCTCTTCCGCCACGCCGGTGGGGTCAACACCGCCATCTTCAATCAGGCGGTGGAGTTCCTGCAGCGCAACGAGGTGGATCCAGGGAACTTCGATCTCCCCGCTTCGGAGATGGATCGCCTTGCCGAGCGACTCCGGGAAGCGGGGGTGGAGTTGGATGAGGAGGCCTTCCGCGGAGTGTACCGTTTCCTGTCGCGGGAGTTGGCCGGGGAGATCGCCTCGCAGGCCGGTGGGGAGCGGGCTCGCTTCCTGAGCCGGGTGGAGGGAGACCTTCCCCTTCAGCGGGCTCTCGAGCTTCTCCGGGAAGCGGGGTCGCTGGAGGATCTCTTTGTTCTGGCGGGCCGACCGTTCCCCATGGGGCCCGTGGGCATGGCCCCGGGTGTGTCCGACGGCGGACCCCCGAGCCCGGTGGATCCCTCCTGACCCCAGCCGCCCTCGCCCTGGCCGTCCTCATGGGCGGGATGGTGGGTGTGGTGTCCGGTCTGCTGGGAATCGGCGGCGGTGTCCTCGTCGTTCCATTCCTGTATCTGCTGATGGCCGGTTCGGTGTGGAGCGGACTGGTGGTCCTTCCGGAACACGAAGCCGCCATGGCCCACGCCACATCCCTGGCCCTCATCATTCCCACGGCTCTTTCCGGGGTCCTGGCCTTCCGCCGAGCCGGGACCCTGGAGCTTCCTGCGCTGGGGCCCCTCGCCGTGGGCGCCGGGATGGGTGCCCTGACTGGCTCCTGGGTCGCCACCTCCTCGCCGGCCGTCCTTCTCAAGGTTGCCTTTGGACTCTTTCTCCTGGTCATGGCTGCCCGTCTGCTGGGACTCGTTCCCTCACCGGAGGGCGGCGCCGAGGCGGATGCTCCAGGCGTGGCGTGGGGACCCGGACTGGTGGGAGGCGGCACGATCGGTTTCTTTTCGGCAGTGCTGGGGGTGGGCGGAGGCCTGGTGGCCATTCCCATCCTCCTGCGCTGGGGGGGGATTCCGCTGAAGCGGGTGGTGCCGGTTTCCCTGGTGCTGGTGGTCTTCGCGTCGCTGGCGGGTACGGGCGGATACGCCCTGGCGGGGAGTGGGGTGGAGGGGCTTCCGGCGGGAGCTCTGGGGTACGTCCACCTCCCGGTCCTGGCGGCCATGCTTCCCGGAGCCGTTCTCCTGGCGCCCCTGGGCGCCGCCTGGAATCGGCGAATGCCGGTGGCGGTGCTCCGGCGGGTGTTCGGGATCCTCCTCCTCCTGGTGGGAATCCGGGTCCTCTGGCTCGAGGTCGCCGCCTGGGGGTGGTGATCTGTCGTGGATGTGCCGCTCCGGGGCCTGTCGGCCGGATCCGTCGGCCCCCGGGATCCATGAGTCCACAGACTCCACGGGCCGCCGACCCATCGGGCCATGGGTTCGCCCATCGGTGGCGCATATCCTTGGTTGCGCGCATGGATGAGGGGGTGCCGAGATGGACGTGATCCTGACCCGGGCCGGGCTGGTGGAATCCCGTCACCGGGTTCACATGGCTGTGGCCGACCCCGCCGGTCAACTGGCGGCCTGGGCCGGTGCCCCGGACCTGATCACCTTCATCCGGTCGGCTGCGAAGCCGTTCCAGGCGCTGCCGCTGGTGGAGGAAGGGGTGCCGGAGGTACTTGGACTGACCGAGGAAGAGTTGGCCGTCTGTTGTGCCTCCCACGGGGGGGAGCCGGCTCACCTGGAACGGGTCCGGTCGCTCCTGACCCGGGGCGGATTCACCGAAGAGGATCTGGAATGCGGTCCACATCCGCCCCTGAACCGGGAGGCGGCGCGGCAACTGGCGGCTCAGGGGGAGCCCCCCTCCAGGATCCACAACAACTGTTCAGGAAAGCACGGCGGGATGCTTCTGCTGGCTCGACGGATGGGCTGGGATCCCCGGGGATACCGGTTCCGGGATCACCCCGTCCAGCAACGGATGATGGCGGAGGTGGCCCGGTGGACCGGGATTCCCACCCAGCGGGTGCGGACCGGGGTCGATGGATGCGGCGTACTCTGCTTCGCCCTTCCCCTCTCGGCGCTGGCGGGGGCCTTCGCTCGCTTCGCCCACGCCGCGTCCCGGGATGGATCGGGGCCCTCGGTGATCCTGGAGGCCATGGCGCGCCATCCCTTCCAGGTGGCCGGGACCGGACGTCTATGCACCGCCGTCATGGAGGCCACCGACGGCCGGGTTGTGGCGAAGCTGGGCGCGGAGGGGGTGTACGCAGGGGTCGACCGGAGGTCCGGACTGGGGTTTGCACTCAAGGTTGAGGATGGCGCCCGCCGAGCGTGCGAGGTGGCGCTGGTGGGTCTTCTGGACCGCATGGAGATGCTGGATGGAGCGTCTGGTCATGGGCTGGCCCCCTGGCGGGAGCGGTCGGTCCCCAACACGCTGGGAGAGGATGCGGCCACCCTGGCCTGCGTCGGATCCCTGGAGTCCACAGGAGAGCGTCATGTACTCTGAGCCGAAGGAGCACCCCATCTCCCGCCTCGATCCCGGGAATCCGCATCGGTTGACGCCTGCCCTCCGCGCGCTGGTCCGGGTCAGCGCGGCGCTGGCCACCCGGAAGGAATCCTGCCTGCGGTCGGCGATGGCGCAGGTTCGGGACGAAGCGGCGGCGGAAGAGGTGGAGGAGGTACTGGTGCAGAGCTACCTCTTCATCGGGTTCCCTGGTGCTCTCAACGCCCTTTCCGTGTGGCGTGAGTTCTCGGGCTGGCCGGCGTCACCACCCATGGAAGACGACCCCCTCACCCGGGCCCGCCGGGGTGAGGCGGTGTGTCGTCAGGTCTACGGCGGGCAGTATGAGCGGCTTCGGCGAAATGTGCGGGAACTCCATCCGGATCTCGACCGGTGGATGGTGGAGGAGGGGTACGGAAAGGTTCTGGGTCGGCCGGGGCTGGATCTTCCCGAACGGGAGCTCTGCATCGCCGCACTCCTGGCGGTACTGGGGGCTCCGGTGCAGCTCTACTCCCACCTGCGAGGTGCCCTGGAGGTGGGCGTGGGACCGGACGAGGTGGAGGCCATGCTCCGGGAGGTGGCCGACGTGATGCCGCCCACGGAGATGGAGGAGGTCCGTCACGTGTGGCGACGGGTGCGGGAACGGGCAGGCCGAAGCGCGGCCCCCGACAGTTGATTTCTGGAGGCAGACGTGTTTGTAGACCAAGTGGTCATTGAAGTGGAGGGTGGCGTGGGCGGCTCCGGCTCCGAGGCCTTCCGTCGGGAATCCGGCGTTCCCCGGGGCGGTCCCGCCGGGGGAGACGGAGGCCACGGGGGGAGTGTGATCCTCGAGGCGGACCCCCAGCTCTCTACCCTCACCGACTTCCGCTACCAGGCCCGGTATCGCGCCGAACGGGGCCAACACGGGCAAGGCAGCAATCGCACGGGCCGGAGTGGAGGCGACCGGGTCCTCCGGGTTCCCCCGGGGACCCAGGTCCGCGATGTGGATTCGGGCGAGTTTCTCGGTGAACTCCTGGAAGAGGGTGCCCGACTGGTGGTGGCCAGGGGCGGACGAGGTGGGCGGGGCAACGTCCGGTTCGCCACCGCCACGCACCAGGCTCCCCGACGCTGGGAGCCCGGTGAGGAGGGGGAGGTCCGTAAGGTGGAGCTGACCCTGAAGCTCATGGCCGACGTGGGGCTGGTGGGGGAACCCAACGCCGGGAAATCCACCCTCCTCTCGGTGGTGTCCGCGGCCCGGCCTCGGGTGGCCGACTATCCCTTCACCACTCTGGTGCCGAACCTGGGCGTGGTGGAGCTGTCGGGATATCGGTCCTTCGTCATGGCCGACATCCCCGGATTGGTGGAAGGCGCCCACGAGGGACGGGGCCTTGGACATCGATTCCTGCAGCACATTGAGCGCACCCGGACGCTGGCGATCCTGGTTCCCCTGGACGATCCAGCCCCCCAGGAGACCTACGAGCGGCTCCGGACCGAGTTGGCCGAATACTCATCGGAACTGGCCCTGAGACCCCACTGTCTCGTTCTCACCAAGGCGGATCTTCTGCCGCCGGATGAACCGCCACCGGCTGTGGAGGCTCCCGAGGCCTGGGGCATCCATCGGCTCTCGTCCGTGACCGGAGAGGGGAAGGGTGAACTCCTGGAGCGGCTCTGGACCCACATCTCCCAACTTCCCCGGGATGTTCCCGGGTCGGTCACGTCGGCGGCATCGGCCGGCGTGGAGAGGGAGGGAGAGATCGATCCCGAGGAGGCAGCGTGGTGGGACGAGGTGGATCAGGAACTCTGACGCCCCGGGCGCCGACGCGGCTTCCGGCTCCCAGGTGGGTGGTTCGGGAGCCCGGCGCGTCCTGGGACCAGGAGCAGCTCACGTTCCTTCTTGCCCTGAGGGCTACCGAGGGAGTGGGAGACCGGAGTGTCTCCCTTCTTCTGGGCAAGTTGTCCGACCCCGAAGAGGTATGGCGATGCCCGGCCGAGGACTGGCGTCGGATCACGGATCGAGCAAGGCCCGCCGGGGTGGGGCGGGCGCAGGGATTGAGGGACGCTCAGGATCTCCTGCGCTGGTGCCGCCGCCAGGGGATCCAGGTGACGGGGATGGGGCTTCCAGGGTACCCGCCTGCTCTCCGCCAACTCCATGACCCTCCGCCGGTGCTCTTCTTCCTGGGGCGTACCGACCTCCTGGAACGGGACGCGGTGGCCGTAGTGGGCACCCGGCGGGCCAGCGCCCCGGGGCGACGCTTCTCCGAGAACCTGGGGCGGGAGCTGTCCAGCGTCGGCGTCCCGATTGTGAGCGGCTTGGCCCTGGGCATCGATGCCGCGGCCCATCGAGGAGCGCTGCAGGGTCCCGGGGGAACCATCGCCGTCCTGGGAACGGGGGTGGACCGGGTGCATCCGCCGTCCCACCGGCGCCTGCAGCGGGCTGTGGTGGATGGCGGGGGGCTGCTGGTGAGTGAGTTCCTGCCGGGCGAAGCGGCCCGGAGCCACCACTTTCCGCGACGGAACCGAATCCTGGCGGCACTGGCCCGGGCCGTGGTGGTGGTGGAGGCAGGCAGGCGCAGCGGGGCCTTCATCACAGTGGATCACGCCCTGGACCTGGGACTGGATATCTACGCCGTTCCCGGTCCCGTGGAGTGGGAGCAGTGCAGAGGGACGAACGAACTTCTTCTGGACGGGGCCTGGCTCCTTACCCATCCACGGGAGATCCTGGAGTGCTCGAACATCAGGACGAGCCCGGGACCCGGGAGGGGCGGGAGCGACGACGACAGAGGAGATGGGCAAGATGCAGAGGCGGCGGCTGACGGGGTTGCGGCCGATTCCGCCCGGATCCTGGATGCCCTCGCCCGACAGCCTCAGCTTTCAGGCCTCCTGGCGGATGACCTGGGTGTCCCCGTGGCCCGGGTTCTGGAGATCCTCTCCGACCTCGAACTGGATGGTTCGGTGTCCCGAGGGACGGACGGGTGGCGACTGGCGCACCCGCCGGCCCACACCTCCTCCGGTGCCGCCGACGGGGGGAAGGGCGGCGATGGAGGAGGCAGGGTCCGACGTACCGGGTTCCGCCCCCGCCCCCGCCCCCACCCTCCGGATTCGGCGCCATGACGTGGACCGCGTCCGGGAAGCCCCGTCCAGCCCGCACGTCACCTGCCGCCGGTGATCCGGATGGTCCGCGGCATATCTACACCGCCGGTCCCCGGCCCGGGATGGGGGAAGGCGGTCCCCACTGGGCTGGGTCCCTGGCCCGGGAGGTGGCGCTTCGTCGTCGCCAGGGGCTGGGTCCTTCGAGGGGGTTCGATTCCCTCCACATCGGAGGCCTCGACACCGTCCCTCCCTCGCCTCGGGAGCTGACACGCTTCCTGGAGCTTAGCCGGCTTTCACCGAACCCCGGGGCGGAGGTCGCCCTTGAACTCCATCCGGATGAGGTGGACGAGCGCCTTGTGGACCGGTGGGTCCAGGCGGGGGTGACGCGTCTGAGCTTTCGGTGTCCCGCGTCGGGAGTTCCCGAGGGGTGGCCGGACCGAGCCGGGGTGTCCCGCCTTTCGTCGTGGGGTGTGGATGTCCCCTTCGCCATCCAGCGAAAGGGGCCTGACCATGGTTTCGGGGATTCATCTGGAGCCGGCGGGGCTAAGGGAGGGGTTGATGGCGGAGATGCGGTGGGGTCGTCGCCGGCCAACGCTATGCAGATCCTCGAGGCCGTGATCCACCGCTGGGCCCCGCCGCAGGTGAGTCTGGTGGAAAGGGTGCAGGCAGGTGACGAAGGGCCCCTGGAGGTCCGGGAGCCGGATCCGGACCAGGAGGATCAACTGGCGGATCTCTATCTGGACCTGACGCGGCGACTGGAAGAAGCGGGATACCGACAGTGGTCGTTCACGGCCTTCGCCCGACCCGGATCGGAGCCCCGCCACCAGCGGGCCGTGCTGGAGGGGGAAGCCTATCTGGGTCTGGGTCCAGGCGCTCACTCCCATGCCCGGGGTCGTCGATTCTGGAACCTGGACGACCCCACCGCATACTTCATCAGGTTGGAGTCCGGTCTTGATGCGCGTGCCGGGGACCAACGCCCGGCGCCGGCGGAGCAGCTCTTCCACAGGCTCTGGGGACTGCTTTCCCTGGAGGAGGGGCTGGACCTGAGGGACTCCGGGCTCCATGATGCCAGACGCATCCGAGATCGATGGGTCTCCGAAGGGTGGGCCAGATCGGCGGCCGGCCGGCTTGGGCTGACCCCGGCGGGGTGGCTACTGCTCGATACACTGATTCCGGAGCTGGCCGGATACTGGCCTCGAGGTGTGATGCCTGCGGGAGCGGGGTCCAACCGGACTCCGCCGATCCGACCAGGGACGTAGGGGCTGTTTCTTCAGGCTGGGAGGGACCAATGGTGACAGATCCCATGGACGGGCGCCTCGATCGCCCGGACGGCAGTGAGCTCTCCGAACGGGAACGTCGGGTGCTCGAAGCCGTGGTGCGGATCTACGTGGAAACGGCGGAGCCGGCCGGGAGCCGGAACGTGACCCGTCGATTCGATCTGGGGGTATCGCCGGCGACGGTCCGAAACACCATGAGCGACCTGGAGGACAAGGGCTATCTGCTTCATCCGCACACCTCGGCCGGTCGTGTGCCCACGGATCTGGCTTACCGGATCTTCGTGAACCAGCTCATGCGACCCCAGGCCCTGACCAATCAGGAAAAGGACCAGATCGCCGCAGCCCTGCAAGAGGTGGGGGCGTCGCCTGTGGATCGCCTGGTGCGCCAGGCGATCCGGGCTCTCGGGCTTCTGTCGCGTGAACTGGGCGTGGCGGCGGCACCGCGCCTGGAGGGGGCCGTTCTCGAACGGCTGGATCTCTTTCGGGTTTCGTCCACCAAGGTGCTTCTGGTGGCGCAGATCCGAAGCGGGTTTGTTCGCACCGTCTATGTGGACCTTCCTTGTCAGATCCCCGAAGACACGGTGGTGACCCTGGCCCTCCTGCTGAACGAGCGTCTGGC
The DNA here is from genome assembly GCA_007695195.1 of Gemmatimonadales bacterium. Classification (GTDB taxonomy): domain Bacteria; phylum Gemmatimonadota; class Gemmatimonadetes; order Longimicrobiales; family Gaopeijiaceae; genus PWLA01. The sequence goes on from REEG01000202.1 coordinate 14,184, forward strand.
CGGCCTGACCCTGGCCGAGATCCGGGACTCCGTGTCGGAGCGGGTTCGGGATGCCGCGCCTCCCGACGATCCGGCGGCCGAGGAGGTCCTGAATATCTTCATGCAGTCCGGTCCGGAGCTCTTCGACTGGCCGGAACTCGAGGGTTCAGAGGTCCACCTGGGGAATACCAGCGTGTTGGCGTCGCAGCCCGAATTCACCTCGGGGGAACAGCTCAAGGGGCTGCTGCAGCTTACGGAGGAACGGGAGCTCTTCTCGCGGGTCCTGGGGAGCCGGGTGCACGTGCCCGGGCTCCAGATCACCATTGGATCGGAGAATCCGGACCAGAAGCTGTCCGACTTCACGCTGGTCACGGCCGAGTACCGGGTCGGTGGCCTGAAGGGGGTGATCGGCGTGATCGGTCCTACTCGAATGCCCTACGAAAAGGTCATCGCCATCGTGGAGCACACCTCCGCCCTGGTCAACCGCATCCTACGGTAGGAAGCTCGACACCACACGACGCACAACAGCGAGCCGAATGGCAGACTACTACGAGACCCTGGGCGTTCCCCGGGACGCCGACGCCGAACAGATCAAGAAGGCCTATCGCAAGCTGGCCATGAAGTACCACCCGGACCGAAACCAGGGATCGGCCGAGGCCGAGGCGCGCTTCAAGGAGATCTCCGCCGCCTACGAGGTCCTGAAGGATCCGCAGCGGAGGGCCGCGTTCGACCGCTACGGTGAGCAGGGCCTGAAGGGTGGAGCCGGCGGACCCTTCGGCGGAGGCTTCGATCTCCACGACGCCATCGAGATCTTCATGCGTGACTTCGGCGGCGGTGGTGGCGGCTTCGAGGACCTCTTCGGAGGCGGTGCCCGGGGCCGGCGTGGGGGTGGTGGCCGGCGAAAGGGGGAGTCGGTTCGGGTCCGTCTGCCCCTGACCCTGGAGGAGGTGGTGAAGGGGGCCACGAAGCGCCTCCGGGTCGCCGTGCTGGCGCCGTGCCCGGACTGTGACGGCTCCGGAGCGGCCAAGGGCTCATCACCCACCACCTGCGGACAGTGCGGAGGTTCGGGGCAGGAACGGGTGGCGCAGCGGTCCGTTTTCGGACAGTTCGTCTCGGTGACCACCTGCCGGGCTTGCGGCGGCGAGGGGTCGACCATTCGCACGCCGTGCGGAACCTGCCACGGCGAGGGGCGGGTCCGGGAGCAGCGTGAGGTGGAGGTGGAGGTTCCGGCCGGGGTGTCCAGCGAGAACTTCATTACCCTGCGTGGAAAGGGGAATTCTGGAAGCAGGGGTGGTCCTCCAGGTGACATCATGGTCCTTCTGGAGGTGGAGGAGGATCCACGCTTCACCCGTCAGGACAACCACCTCATCACGGATCTTCCCATCACCTTCTGCCAGGCGGCGCTGGGCGATGAGGTGGAGTTGGAGACCGTGACCGGCAAGGCCCGCGTGGCCATTCCCGCCGGCACCCAGAGTGGGGAGGCCCTGCGCCTGCGGGGAGAGGGGATTCCCGACCTGAACGGGCGCGGTCGGGGTGACCTCCTGATCCGTGTCCGGGTCTGGACCCCCACCTCCCTGTCCCGGGAGCAGGAAGACCTCTTCAGGCGGCTCCGGGAGGTGGAAGAAGACGCGCCGGTGAGGGTGGACGAAGCGGGAGAGCGCAAGGGCTTCTGGTCGAGGGTGAAGGAGGCCTTCACCGTCGGATGAGTGCGCTCCCCGCCCCGGCCCGGTGGCTCGAAGTGACGGTGGATCAGCCCGACGACCCGGAGATGGCGGCGTTCATGGTGGAGGCGTTGCTGGAACTCCCGGCGGGCGGGGTGCAAGAGACTCCCTCTGGACTCCGTGTGCACCTTCCCGATTCGCTTGAGGGGCTGTCTGCCGATCCCGGGGCCTGGGCCGAGGCCCTCGCCCGGAAGCTCGGGGCGCTTATGGGTTCGGCTGACCCGTGGCCCGTTGCCACCCGTTGGCAGGAGCACCGGGACTGGGCTGAGTGTTGGCGGCAGGGACTGGGGCCTCGGCGCATCCCGCCCCGCCTGGTCATCGCACCGTCCTGGGCTCCGGGCGAGCTGACGGACGCAGAGATCCGGATCACCATCGATCCCGGGATGGCCTTCGGAACGGCGGAGCACGCCACCACCCGCGGCTGCCTTCGCCTGGTGCAGACCGTGGTGGCGTCAGGAGATCTCGTGGCCGATGTCGGTTCGGGGTCCGGGATCCTGGCCATCGCGGCCGCCTGTCTGGGCGCCCGGAGGGTCCTGGCCTATGAGTCCGATGAGTGGTCCTGCGAGGCACTTCGCGAGAATCTCGAAGCCAACGGCGTCCTCGCCCGGGTGGACATCCACCCGGGCGAGGTCTCGGGTCCGGAACTGGTGGAGGCCGGGCCGTTCCACGGGATCCTGGCCAATATGCAGGCCTTCATCCTGCTTCCCCTCCTCTCCGCCTTCCGCGAATCCCTGGTCCCGGGGGGATGGCTCATCGTCTCGGGGATCCTCCGGACCGAGGAGAGCTCCATGCGGGAGGCCCTTGGGAGGCACGGGTTCGACGTGACGGCCGAGGATGGGGAGGGCGAGTGGTGGACCGGTCTCGCCCGATACCGGAACGAGGCGATCTAGCCTTCGCCAGCCTTTCCAGTGCCGGGCGCACCCGTTCCTCCTCGCGCAGCATCCGGGCCCAGCGCGCCAGGGCCAGGCTCGATCCCGGCTCGATGCGTTGCCCGAGTTGGCGAAGGCTCCGGCGGAGGCGCTCCGCCAATGTCCGGGGGACGGGCTCGCCGGGGGGAGGAATGACCCACCCCACCGGCACCATCCAACCCAGCCGGCGTTCGTCGGTGGCCAGAATTCGGATGGATCCATCGCTCCGCCTCAGCGCCGCGGCCAGGGAGACTGGGGGCGGTGTGAATCCGGGGCGTTCCCGGGCCACCAGATCCCGGAGTTGTCCAACGGACAGTGCCGGGGCGGCTTGCCGGACCAGGACGTCCCGCGTGGTCGCTTCGAACTCGTCGAACATGAGGCGCCTCCTCTGATTGGGGGGATGACGTGATGGGGGACTGCCCCCGCTGGAGGGGACTGCCCCTGCTGTGGGGGCTTTCCCCGCCGGGGGGACTTTCCCCGCCGGGCCTGAAGTCGGGGTCCACCCCTGCGTTGGGGATGGGTAGATTAGGAGGCGGGTTCGGGCCGC
>REEG01000133.1 GCA_007695195.1 Gemmatimonadales bacterium
ATTCCCGACTTCGAGTGGGTCGGGCGGGTGGTCTTCGGATATCGCACGTCGGACGAAGGGCCGGCCGGTGATCGCCCTCTCCTGACGGAATTCGTCCCGGTGGCCGGGATTACCGGGCCTATCGTACTGGAGGCGTATGGCTCACCCCAGGCCTTCCGGAATCTCACGCTGAAGGTGGCCGATCTGGCCATGGATTCGGCCCGCCGCCACGATTCCCGACGCGAGCACGAGGGGGCCCCCGCCTTCATCAACGGGATCCATCAGGCGGCCCTGCGCGGTATCCGTCAGATCGGCGCGGGGTAGGTGGGGCCGGAGCCGGATTGACCACCGTGACACGTTCCTCCCACCCCCTAATGCCCATCATGACCTGTCGCTTGTCCTGGATGCGACGCGGCCTTCTGGCTCTCGCCTTCGTCCTGCCGGCCGCAGCGGCGGCGGCCTGCGGTGAGGCTCCGGACCGGGGATCGGCCGAGCCTCGCGACCCCCTCCTCCGTCCGGCGCAGTTCACCGAGACGGCCCCACCCCGCTTCGCCGTCCGCTTCGAGACCACGGCCGGGGAGTTCGTGGTGGAAGTCCGCCGGGAGTGGGCTCCCATCGGCGCGGACCGCTTCTACAACCTGGTGCAAGCCGGGTACTACGACGACACGCGCATCTACCGGGTGGTGCCGGGCTTCATGGCCCAGTTCGGGATCCATGGCGACCCCTTCATCCACCGGGCCTGGGCGCGCGCCCTCCTGCGGGATGACCCGGTGGTGGAATCGAACAGCCGGGGCCGGGTGACCTTCGCCAAGGCAGGTCCCAATAGCCGCACGGCTGAGGTCTTCATCTCCACCGTGGAGAACGCCCGCCTGGACGCCGACGGCTTTGCCCCCTTCGGCGAAGTGGTGGAGGGGATGGAGGTGGTGGATGCCTTCCACGCCGGGTACGGCGACGGGCCGCCTCGCGGAGAGGGCCCCTACGCCGCCATGGCCCACGCCCGAGGCAATGAGTATCTGGACGAGGAGTATCCGGAGCTGACGCGGATCATCCGGGCCGTGGTGGTGGATGCGGAGGGGTGAGCCGGGGGGAGATTGCGACGCCCCTACCCGACCCCGATGCGATCCCTCGTCAGCCTGTCCGCCACCCTCATGGCGGAGGCGGCCGCCGCCTCCAACAGGGGGATCCCTTCCTCCGCGTAGGACCCCACGGGCCAGATCCGCCGATCCGGTTGGTGCTGAAGTGCGGCCAACCGCGCCGGAACGTCCTGTGTGGCCAGGGTCACCACAGGACGCGAAACCACGGCCTCGGTAATGACCAGCGCCGGGTCGGGTTCCACCACCGGATTCCAGGTCTGGAAGATGTCCGTCCCCTCTTCGAGTCCGTCCTGAACTCGGTTCAACCAGATGGTGGCCATGGGAGCCGGGTGGTGGTCGGACACGATGAAGTTGACCGGACGCCACGATGACGGATCCCGAGGGGCCAGCCGTGCATCCCGGTGCACGACTACACGACTGGACTCGTGGGGGACCCGGGAAAGCTCGCTCCGAAGCAGGTCGTCTCCTTCAAGGAGTTCGGCCCCACGATCGGCCGGGGTGGCCAGGATTACCTGATCGTAGTGACCGACCCCACCCGCCTGGTCCACGACCCGGACGCCATCGTCCTCCGGAGTGATCCGCTGGACTGCCACGCCGGTGCGCACCTCGGCCGCCGGGGCCAGAAGTCGCCCGACGACGTCCGCGGACCCACCCACGGCACGCATGACGCCGAGGGTGGTCACACCGGAGCAGAAGTAGTCGACAATGAGCTCCGCAGGATAGTCGCGCACCGTCCGGGTGGTGCAGGTGCAGATCGAGGCATACGCCGGGAGAAGGAAGCCCTCGATGAACGCCCGTCCATACCTCTCGGACTCCAGGTACGCCCCCAGCGTCCGGCCGGCCAGGCGACCCTCCCTCAGGTCTACCGGACCTCTACGGTGCAGACGGAGGATGTCGCGGGTGATCCCGCGCACTTCCGCCTTGAGGAGCCCGGAGGGTGGCATCCAGGGGAGCGAACGCCCGCTGATGTGCACGTTGCGGTAGCGGAAGTACGTCCGGTCCTGCAGGCGCGAGAAGGAGGCCGCATAGTCCACCGACGCGACCTCTACCCCCGCCTGCTCGTAGAGGGACAGAAGTGTCGGGTAGTACGCCGGGGTGAGGACCCGCAGCGGGACGTCTACCAGCGGACCCCCGCCGCCGCCGAGGCGAACACTGTGGGCCCCCATGCCGGGCGTCGGATGGGCCTCGTAGACCGTGACGTGAGCGCGACGCCCCAGGAGCCAGGTGGCCGCCAGGCCCGCCAGTCCCGAGCCCACCACAGCCACATGAAGCTGGCCCTCGTCGCCTTCGGCCCCACGCTCTCCCCTCATGGGCTCCTTCGACAGGCCGTGGTCACGACGTACCGAAGACCGGTTGGCCGAGCCAGCAACCAGGCGGCCCAGGCGGTCATGGAGAGTCCCATACGGGTCGTCACAGCCGAAGCCCGGCCGCGTCGGTGTCCCCCGCTCCGAATCCACCGGGAGAAGCCTCCCAGCACCTGGTCTGTGCAGTCATGAACATGGATGTGGTGGAAGCCGTTCTCGGTGAGCAATGCACGGTAGCGGAGCTCGGTCAGGAAGTCACCCCTCGAGATCCCGAAGATGGGGGCCACAGCGCCGGCCATACGAGCCGGGACACCCTCGCCAAGGAGAAGGTCCGTCACGGCCAGTACGCCCTCCGGCCGCAACGCCCAGCGACACCGCCGAAGGAAAGACTCCCGGGACTCGAAGAAGTAGGCCGAGTCCAGCGCCACCACCCGGTCCACGGCGGTGTCGGTCCAGCGGGCCGTCGTGGCCTCTCCCACGACCATGTCGATGCACGAGTCCAGGCCCCACGCGGTGACCCGCTCCGCCGCTCGACGGGCCAGGCCGGGGTCCAGCTCCACAGCCGTGACATGCTCCACGCCGAACGACTCGACCCACATCCTGAGCTGGTCTCCTGCCCCCGACCCCAGATCCACCATCCGGTGGCCGGGACCCAGTCCCGCCGCATCTCCGAGACGCCGCGCCAGCGCCCGCGCGGCCTCCACATACTCCGAGGTGTGGCTCCAGTCTCCAAGGTTTCCCCACAGCGTGGGATGACCGTGGTTCAGGGCATCGACGGGCGGAGCGAAGGTCATATGGGCGGGAGATCCATGCCGAAAAACGGAGGAAGGGCTTGCGGGGGGCACCCGACGCGAAACGGTTCTTTCGTTCCCGGAAATTAACGGGGTGGAGCGGGCCGTGCGAAAGCAGGGATCGCAGCATCCGGGAAAGTCGGGCCGGAGGGGCGCCGCCAGGCGGGCCGGGGGGGCTCGCGGGGCTGATGGGGAGCTACATGGGGCAGATGGGGGCGCCACTCCCCCCTCTTTCCAGTATCACGGGCTCGAGGCGCCATCGGCCA
>REEG01000116.1 GCA_007695195.1 Gemmatimonadales bacterium
CCCCCCAGCACCCCCCAGCCCACCTACGAGAAGCCCAGTACCACCGCCGCCACCATGGTCACCGCCGCCGCCGCCATGAGCTTCAAAAAGAGGGGAAGGCAGAACCGGAACCACCGGTCGTAGGGGATCCCCGCCATCCCCAGGATCCCCATGAGCACGGCGTTGGTGGGGATGATCATGTTGGCGAGCCCGTCACCAAACTGGAAGGCCAGCACCGAGACCTGCCGGGTGACCCCGACAATGTCGCCCAGGGGCGCCATGATGGGCATGGTGACGAAGGCCTGGCCACTCCCGGAGGGTACGAAGAGATTCAGCACCGCCTGCATTACAAGCATCCCCACAGCCGCCAACTCCGGACCCACAGTGGACAGGGGCACGGAGAGCCCGTGGACGATGGTGTGAAGGATCTGCCCGTCCTCCATGACCAGGGCGATTCCCCGGGCCACTCCCACCAGGAGAGCGGTCTCGGTCAGATCCCCGGCGCCCTGGACGAACCGCCGTGCCGCCTCGCTGGCACTCTGGCGGAAGACGATGGTGGTAGCCAGGCCCAACACAAGGAAGGCGGCGCCCAACTCGGTGAGGTACCAGCCGCGGGTGCGGATCCCCCAGATGGCGATGCCGATGGCCGCCAGGAACCCCAGCAGGACCAGGACGTGGCGCACGGTCATGGCCGGATACTCGGCCGGTGGCTCGGTGCCTTCGCCGGTGATGGAGATGTCCCGGACCAGGCTCCTCTCCGGATCGTCCCGTACCCGGCGCGCGTATCCCCAGACGTGGTGCACACCAATGAGGACAAAGGGGAAGGTGAGCCCCAGTCGCACCGGCCACCCGGAATAGATGGGGATCTCGGCCACACCCTGGGCGATGAAGACGGTATATTGATTGAAGGCCGCCACGCCGTAGCCGATTCCGTAGCCCGCCACAATCATCCCCACCGCCGTCATAGCGTCCATTCGCATGGCCCGACAGAGGGCCACCAGAATGAGGACGAAGGGAATATATTCGCCCGACGCCCCCATGACGCTGGAGGTGAGGGCAAAGACGAACACCACCACGAAGATGAGGGCTGCCGGGCGGGTACTGAAACGACGGAGCAGTTGCCCCAACAGGGCGTCGATGGTTCCGGTGCCCCGGATGATGGCCAGCACACCCCCGATAATGAAGAGGAAGAAGATGATGTCCTGGGCTGCGGCGAACGCCCGGGGGATGGCGGTGAAGAGCTGCCACGGCCCCAGGATCTCCCGATCGTCGCTCACCTCATAGGTTCCAGGGACGACCACGGTGGCACCGGTAGCGGGAGACACCTCAGTGGCGAACTGCCCCTGGGGAATGATCCAGGTGGCCACCAGCGCCGCCACCATGATGAAGAAGAGGAGCGCCAGGGTATGCGGCATCCGGAACTTGATGGACATCCTAAGGAGATCCTCGGGCAAGGGGACGGGCTCGCTGGGCACGGCACGGCAGCGGGCCGACGACGCGCGTGGTTGGGGCTTGGACGCCGGGAACCGACCCGGCGGAAGCCGGCTGCATGCGGCAACTCCGACGAAACGGCCACCGGGGCATTCTACCCGTCTCGAGCCGCGGAGCAAGCCGGACGGGGACGGGACAGGGGCCGCCTGTGAGGGACCGGCTACGGGACGGGTTCCGGACCTTGCGGGATTCAGTGACTCTCTGGCTCAACCGCGACGCCTTCCAGCTTGCCGCCGCGCTCGCCTTCTACACCCTCTTCTCGCTGGCCCCGGTCCTTCTCATCATCATCACCCTTGTGGGGGTGTTCCTGGGGGAGGAAGCGGTCCGGGGTGAGATCGCCGGAGGCATCGAGCATCTGATTGGCCCCGCCGCCGCCGAGGCGGTGCAGGATGCCGTCCGTCGTTCCCGGATCGAGGAGGCGGGGATTCTTCCCACCCTGCTAGGGGTGGGGGCCATGCTCTTTGGTGCCACAACCCTCTTCGCCCAGCTCCAGAAGGCGCTGAACCGCATCTGGGACGTGACCACCCGAGCCACCCGGAGCGGCCTGGTGAACATGGCCGTTTCCCGGGGCCTCTCGCTCCTTCTGGTCCTCCTCATGGGACTGGTTCTCCTGGTGTCGTTTGTCGCCACAACAGTCATGGCCACCCTACTGCGATATGGCCAGGAATGGCTCCCGCTCCCCGGCGGGGTGCTGAGCTTCGCGGCCGAACTGGGGCTCTCGGTGGTTCTCGCCTCAGGACTCTTCGCTCTGGTCTTCAAGGTCCTTCCGGATGTTCGTATCGCCTGGCGCGATGTGGGTCGCGGGGCGCTCTTGACGGGAACCCTGTTTGTCCTGGGGCAATTCCTGGTTTCCCTATACCTGACCCGAACGGCTCCGGCTTCGGCCTATGGGGCGGCCGGCTCCCTCGTCATGATCCTTCTGTGGGTCTATTGCTCATCTCTTCTCCTCCTGTTCGGCGCCGCATACACACGGGTCTCGACCCTGAGGCGAGGCGCGGGCTTCGAACCTCGGAGGAAGGCCGTTCGCACCCGCACCCGGGTCATGGAGGACGATGGGGAGTGACGGGATGATGGGGAGTGGCCGGACCATGGGGAGTGGCCGGACCATGGCCTCGTCTGTCAATCGTCCCACTGACCGATGCTGGACATTTCCCTTGAATCAGGCGATTGTGAAGGACTGATCCATATTCTTCATTGACCCGGGTCGAGTCCCCCTTCGGTGTACCGGATTGGGCGGCGTGCGTCCGGGTTCAACCCTGGACATGACGTATGCTCCTTGCCCGCCGCAGCTCCGTCCCCACCGTTGTGATCGAATCCGCAGCTCGCCTTCTGGAATCCCATCCGGAAATGAGCAATGTGGAAATCCTTCAGCGCCTTGCCCTTGAGTTGGGCGCTGAAGTGACGGCGCTGATTCCCGTTACCCGGGTGGAGCGCCTCGTGAGGGAACCGGCGCTGAACCGTATCCGGATGGGTCACCGGGGAACGCTGAACCGGGCGGCCACGAACCCCCTGGTATCGCGCTCCGACGCGACGCGCCCCGACGCAGCCCGCCCGGAGACTCCTGGCTCCGAGGCCATCGTGAGCGACCCGGAGGAGGCGGTTACCGCGACCATGCCCGCCGATGACTCCAGAACCGGATCCGCTTATGGTCCTGGAAGCGTCCCGGTGAATCGACTCACTCCGGGTGTGATCCAGGCTGTGGATGACGCCCTTCTCGAGGCCTTCACCCTGGGCGCCGACTCCGGGTCCGACGCCGAGGTGGTGGAACACTTCCGCGATCTGGATCGGATCCGGGCCCGGGTCCGTGAGGCGCTGGAAGCAAGGTGAAGCGCCGCGTCGGAAGTCTCGCCTCTGTTCCACCCCTCGCTGTGCTGGTCTTGGCTCTTCTGACGGTGGCCGCCTGCGAGCCGGTTGAGGATTCCGCGCCGGTCACGGAAGCGGTCGA
>REEG01000033.1 GCA_007695195.1 Gemmatimonadales bacterium
GCAGGCGATTCGAGATTCGCAGGGTTCGCGTCGGCGTCCGTGCCGTCTGTCGCCTCCTGCTTGCATTGCCTTCGGATCTCCATGGCCAGACCTCCGTGTTCTCTCGTCCCGACCGCGCCGTCCCGTGCTTCAGTGGGGCCCGGCATTCTCCTCTCCCTCGCATTCCTGCTCCTGGCTCCGCTGTTCCCACAGCCCGTGTCGGGACAGGATGCCGAGATGCAGCGAGCGGCAGCCGACCGGACCCTTCCCGAGGACGAGGCGCTCTGGATCCGGTATCCGGCCATCTCGCCGGATGGCAGCGCCATCGTCTTCACCTGGCAGGGCGACCTCTGGCGGGTGCCGGCCTCCGGCGGCGAGGCCCGGCGCCTGACCAGTCACTCGGGACACGACCATCGGGCGGTCTGGAGCCCGGACGGACGCCACCTGGCCTTCGCCAGCGATCGCTTCGGGAATTTCCAGGTCTACGTCATGCCGGCGGAGGGAGGAGAGCCTCGACGGATCACCTTCCACTCGGCGGATGAGCGGCCCTTCGCCTTCACCCCCGACGGAAGCCATGTGGTTTTCGGCTCCGGTCAGCTTCCCCACGACGATGACCGGCAATTCCCCAGCGCCGCCCTCCCCCAACTCTATCAGGTGCCGTTGGACGGCGGACGGGTGAGCCGTCTCCTGACCCTCCCCGCCGAGGATGTGGCCTTCACCGACGACGGCCGGACCATGGTCTACCACGACGTGAAGGGGGGAGAGAACGAGTGGCGGAAGTACCAGGTTTCAGCCATCACCCGGGACCTCTGGGTGTGGGATCGGGATGAGGATACCCACCGCCAGTTGACCACCCAGGGCCCGGAAGACCGGAGCCCGGTGCTGGTCCCTGGAACTGATGACGTCTTCTACCTCAGTGAGGTATCGGGATCGTTCAACGTCCATCGGATGTCGCTGGGCGGTGGCGCGCCGGAGCAGGTCACCCACTTCCGGGGCGTTCCGGTCCGGTTCCTTTCCGGGGCCCGGGACGGCACCCTGGCCTTCGGCCACGACGGGCTCCTGTATACCCTGCCGCCGGGCGCTTCGGACCCGGTGCGGGTGCCGGTGCGGATCGCTTCGGACTGGCGCGCCAACGACGAGCGGGTGATCCCCATCTCCGGCGGGATCGGCGAACTCGCCGTGTCGCCCACGGGTCGCGAGATCGCCTTCACCTTCCGGGGCGATGTCTTCGCCACCTCCATCGAGACCAACACCACGAAGCGCATCACCACCACGCCTGCCCGGGAGACGCAGATCCACTTCACCCCCGACAGCCTTGGGATCCTCTACGCCTCGGAGCGGGACGGCCGGTGGGGGATCTATGAAGCGAGGCGGGTGCGGGCCGAAGCGGAGCCCACCTTCTTCTCCTCGACCCTCATCGAGGAGCGGCCGGTGGTGGTGAACGAGAGGCAGAACTCCCAGCCCCTTCCCTCTCCCGATGGATCCCGGCTGGCCTTCATCGAGGACTACCACACCCTCCGGGTACTGGACCGGGAGAGCGGCGATGTGATGACGCTTCTCACCGAGGAGCACATCTTCCTGGGCGGGCAGTTCGAGTGGAGCCCCGACGGCAACTGGATCCTCTTCCGCTGGGCGGTTCCCGGTCGGGCCACCGGCGATATCGGAGTGGTCCGCACCGACGGATCCGGCGAGATCGTCAATCTCACCCAGAGCGGCTTCAACGACACCGACGCCCAGTGGATCCTGGGAGGCCGGGGCATGATCTGGCGAAGCAACCGGGAGGGGCTGCGGTCGCTCCGGGCCAGCGGCGCCACCGAGTCCGACGTGTTCGCCATGTTCTTCACCCAGGAAGCGTGGGACGAATTCCGCCTCTCCAAGGAGGAGATGCAGCTCCGGCGGGAGGCCATGGGGATTCCGGCGGATTCGGCACGACAGGTTCCCACCGGAGGCCTGGACGGGGATGAGGACTCCCTTGAGCTCGACTTCGAGGGGGCCCGGGATCGTCGGGCCCGGCTCACCATCCACTCGTCGTCCCTGGGCGGCTTCCTGATCAGCAAGGACGGAGAGACCCTCTACTACCTGGCCCGGTTCGAGCGGGGGCTAAACCTCTGGTCCACGGACCTGCGCACCCAGGAGACCCGACAGGTTCTCACCCTCAACGCCGGTTCGGCTCGGATCGAATGGAACGCCGCCCGGGACCGGATCATCCTGGTGGCCAACGGCGCGGCTTCGGTGGTGAACCCGTCGGGGTGGAGCCGCACCAATATCCCGGTACAGGGCGAGATGGTGGTGAGCGCCCGGGCCGAACGGGCCGCCATGTTCGACCAGATGTGGCGGCGGGTCCGGGACGTCTTCTACACCCGCACCTTCCACGGCGCCGACTGGGAGGCGGTGCGGGAGATCTATGAGCCCTTCGTTCCCCATGTGGGGAACAACCACGAGTTCGCCGAACTCCTGAGCGAGGCGCTGGGCGAGCTCAACGTCAGCCACTCCGGAGCCCGGTACAATCCCTCCTCGTCCACCGACGACGCCACGGCGTCGCTGGGGATCCTCTTCGCCCAGGACCCGGAGGCCATCCGCGAGCCGGGCCTCCGCATCACCGAGGTGCTGGCCGGTGGGCCGCTGGATCGGGCCGGACTGGACATGGAGCCCGGGGCCGTCATCGAAGCCATTGACGGCGAAGAGATCACGGCGGAGGTGGACCCCGCGCGACTCCTCAACCGGAAGGCGGGGAACAACGTGCTTCTGCGGGTGAGAGATCCCAATGGAGACACCCGCGACGTGGTGGTGCAGCCCGTCACCCGAGGTCAGGAGACCCAGCTCCTGTACGATCGCTGGGTCGAGCGGAACCGGCGGGAGGTGGAGGAGCGAAGCGGAGGGCGACTGGGCTACATCCACATCCGCGGCATGAACGATCCGGCGTACCGGACCACCTTCGAGGAGGTCCTGGGCCGGTTCTTCGACCGGGATGGGCTGGTGGTGGACACCCGCTCGAACCGGGGCGGCGACCTGGTGGCCGACCTGGAGATGTTCTTCAGCGGACGCCACTTCTTCGAATACACCACCGACGATCGCAGCTCGGGTTTCGAGCCCAACTTCCGGTGGACACGCCCCTCGGTGACGCTGGCCGACGAGGGCAACTACTCGGACGGCCACTGCTTCGCCTGGGCCTACCAGGAGATGGGCATCGGGCCCCTCATCGGGATGCCCGTCCACGGCACCTGCACCTTCGGGGGCGGACAGGGGCTTCTGGACGGCGTCTCATACGGGATCCCGGCCCGGGGGGTGAAGGATGCCCGGAGCGGCCGCTTCCTGGAGAACTGGCAGACCGAGCCGGACATCCTGGTGCCCAACGAGCGGGGCGTGGTGGATCGGGGCCGGGACCAGCAGCTCGAGCGGGCGGTGGACGAGCTGCTGCGGCTGGTGGA
>REEG01000032.1 GCA_007695195.1 Gemmatimonadales bacterium
TGACTCCAGTGGCCAGGCAGGGTGTGCATCCCGGAAACTATTCCTTTCGGAGTCAGGTGCCGATAGAAAGGAAGCCCCGAAGGGCACAGGCGTCCCAACCCCTTCGGTGCATGGGTCCACCCCCTTCGGTGCATGGGTCCACCGACCCGGCTGTCCAGCCATGGCGCTATCAGCCATGGCGCGATACCTGTTCGTCTGTTTCCCGGGTGCGTCGCTATGAACGCCACATCCCTTGTTCGGTCAGGCGTGGCTGCTCTCCTTGTTCTGGTGGGCTCATCCTGCAGTCCGGCCCCGCCGGGGACCTCGGTGGAGCCCTCCGAACCGGACCGGGATCAGCCGGTTCGGGTGGGCGTCCTGCATTCCCTGACGGGCACCATGGCCATCAGCGAACGGAGCGTGGTGAATGCCACCCTCATGGCCATCGATGAGGTCAACGCCCGGGGTGGGGTCAACGGTCGGCGGATCGAGGCCATCGTCCGGGACGGCGAGTCGGATGGGATCGTCTTCGCCCGGGAGGCGGAGCGCCTCATCACCGAGGACCGGGTGGATGTGGTGTTCGGATGCTGGACCTCCGCTTCCCGCCGAACCGTGAGGCCGGTGTTCGAGCGGTACGACCACCTCCTCTTCTACCCGGTGCAGTACGAGGGCCTCGAGCTCTCGCCCAACATCGTCTACACCGGCGCGGCGCCCAATCAGCAGATCATTCCCGCGGTGAAGTGGGCCATGGACCACCTGGGCCGACGCTTCTATCTGGTGGGTTCCGACTACGTCTTCCCCCACGCGGCCAACGCCATCATCCGCGATCAGGTGCAGTCGCTTCGGGGCGAGATCGTGGGTGAGTCGTACGTGCTCCTGGGGAGCAGCGCGGTGGAGGCCATCGCCGATGACATCGCCCGGCTCGAGCCCGACGCCATCCTGAACACCCTGAACGGCGACTCGAACATTGCCTTCTTCGAGGCACTCCGGGCTCGGGGGGTCACGCCGGAGCGCATCCCCACCATCTCCTTCAGCATCGCCGAGACCGAGCTGCAGCTCATGGGAAGTGCGCCTTTCGACGGCGACTATGCGGCCTGGAACTACTTCCAGAGCGTGCCGGGAGCACGGAACGAGGCCTTCGTGGCATCGTATCGGTCCGCCCACGGAGCTGACGCCGTCATCAACGATCCCATGGAGGCCGCCTACACCGGGGTCCATCTGTGGGCGCTGGCAGCGCAGGAGGCCGGGAGTACCTCTCCCGACGCCGTTCGCAGGGTCCTGGGTGGCCTCTCGCTGGCAGCACCCCATGGGCCGGTGAGCATCGATGGGCGCACCCAGCACCTGTGGAAGACCATTCGCATCGGCCGCATCCGGGATGACGGCCAGTTCGACATCGTCTGGAGCTCGCCCAAACCGGTCCGGCCGCTCCCCTACCCGTCGTACCGGAGCCAGCAGGCCTGGCACGAGTTCCTGGACGGGCTGCAGAACAGCTGGGGCGGCCACTGGGCGAACCAGGACCCCGGCCCCGTGGAGTCGCTGGAGGGCCTGGGCCGTTGAAGAAGCTGCGATCGCATAGCACCGAACTCGGACTGCTCATCCTGGTGGTGGCACTGGTACCGAGTCTCATGGTGTTCTTCCTGGCCAACCGCATCTTCCGGGACTCCATCACCGAGCAGCAGCACCAGGAGTTGGTCGCCCTGGCCAACAGCACCCGAGACCAGATCGAGGGGCTTGTCACCACTCGCATCAACGACGCCAACAGCCTGTCCCTCCTCCCGGAGTGGAGTCGGATCCTGGCTCATGGCGAGCCCGGCGACGGTGGTGACGAACCCTTCTTCCGGTTCCTGGACAGCTACCTGATGGAAAAGGGATACGATGACCTCATGCTCATCGGGCCGGACGGCCGGGTGCGCTTCTCCATGACGTATCCGGAGTTGGCCGGTTTTCATGTGGCGGACCGTTCGCGGCTCGGCACGGAGATCGCCGAGAGTGTGGACGCCGCCAACACCCTCCTGCAGACGGAGGTCTCCAACTTCTCCTGGTTTCCGCCTGCTGAGGCCTCCAGCGCATTCATCACCTCACCGGTGCTGGAAGACGGACTCATTGCGGGAAATGTGGTTCTCAAGGTCCGGGAGACCCTCCTCCTGGAGTTGGCCGCCAACAATGCCTTCCTCGGTCGCACCGGCGAGATCCTGACCCTGGCGCGTGAGGGGGGTGGGTTGGCCTTCACCACGCCTCCCAGGTTCTCGCCGCATCTGGCGGTAGGTGAGCCCGGGCACGAGGCCCTTTCGGAGGCGGTGAAGCAGGCGCTCTCAGGAGACCACAGCGGAGGCTTTCTGGCGGATGCCCGTGGCCATGAGGTCCTGGCCGAGTGGCGGTACATCCCGGCCCTGAACTGGGCTCTCCTGGTGAAGATCGACACCGCGGAGATGTACGAGCCCGTGGATGCCTTCTTCCGGGCTTCGGGCTTGGTCTTGCTGCTGGCGCTGCTCCTGACCTTCGCCCTGGTCTGGGCCGCGCACCGCCTCGTCACCCGTCCTCTGGAGCTTCTCACCGCCGAGGCGAGAGGGGCCGAGGAAGGCAGCTTGCCGGGTGGACTCCAGGTGAGGGGGCGCCATGAGGTGAGGGAGCTGAGTCAGGCCTTCAATCTCCTCCTGGCGAGGCTTCGTTCACACCGGCAGGAGCTGGAGGCTCGAGTGGACGAGCGGACGGCCGAGTTGAGCGCCGCCCTGGACGCGGCCGAAGCGGCCAGTCGGGCCAAGAGCGAGTTCCTGGCCGTCATGAGCCATGAGCTTCGTACGCCCCTCAACGGCGTGATCGGGTTTACCGAGATACTGACCAAGACCTCGCTCACACCGGCTCAGCGTCAGTACGTCCGCAACGCCAATGTCTCCGGACACAATCTCCTGAGGATCATCGACGATATCCTGGATCTGTCCAAGATCGAGGCCGGGATGCTGGAGCTGGACACGGAGCGCACCGACATGGTGGAGCTGATCCAGAACAGCATGGATGTGGTGAAGCTGGCCGCTGCCAGGAAGGATCTGGAACTCCTTCTCCGAGTCGATCCGGCGCTGCCGCGATACGCCGTGGTGGATCCGGTGCGCCTGACCCAGATCCTCTGCAACCTCCTGGGCAACGCCGTCAAGTTCACGGAAACCGGCGAGGTGGAGCTACGGGTGGAGTACCGGCCGGGCTCCATCCTCTTCTCGGTGCGCGACACGGGGATCGGCATTACGGGGGAGCAGAAGGAGAAGCTCTTTCTGGCCTTCACCCAGGCCGACAGCTCCACCACCCGCCGGTACGGAGGAACGGGTCTGGGGCTCACCATCTCCCAGCGGCTGGCCCAGCGCATGGGGAGCCGCATCGAGATGGAGAGCGAGCCGGGCCGGGGGAGTCACTTCTTCTTCGAGTTGGCGGTGGGGG
>REEG01000031.1 GCA_007695195.1 Gemmatimonadales bacterium
GGGTGGGCATGGGTTCGTTGACACCTCTGCTCGGCCTTCCCTAGCTTCCGGTGCCATCCCACCCCCCACCCTGGAACGCCGTGACCCTGAACGAGCGCATCACCCTCATGGACGAGGCGGCCGTGGAACGGGCGCTTGCCCGCATGGCCCGTGAGATCGTGGAGTTGAACGAAGGGACGGAGGGCCTTGTGATCCTGGGGATCCGCCGCCGGGGCGTGGAGCTGGCCCAGCGGATCCAGGCCCTTATCGAAGCCGAAGAGGGTACGTCCATCGCCTCGGGCGCACTGGACATCACCATGTACCGCGACGACCTCATGGAGGTGGGGCCGCGCCCGGTTGTGGGGGAGTCCAACCTGCCCCTCACCGGCGTGGACGACCGGTGCGTGGTGGTGGTGGACGACGTCCTCTTCACCGGACGCACCACACGGGCGGCCCTCAACGAACTCATGGACTGGGGACGCCCGGCGCGG
Source organism: Gemmatimonadales bacterium (assembly GCA_007695195.1). GTDB lineage: Bacteria > Gemmatimonadota > Gemmatimonadetes > Longimicrobiales > Gaopeijiaceae > PWLA01. Next base: position 471 of record REEG01000031.1, read on the forward strand.
ATCCTCCTCTGCGTCCTGGTGGATCGGGGCGGCCGGGAACTCCCCATCCAACCGGACGTGGTGGGGCGTGCGGTGAGTGTCCTGCCACAGCAGGAGGTGGAGGTGCTGGTGCCGGAGCAGGACGGCCGTCTGAGCGTCGAACTGGTTCCCCGAGCACAGGAGGAGGAGTGAGTCGTATCTCGTCGCCGCTGGGCAAGGACCTCATCGGGATCGAGCCGCTCGGCGCCGAGCAGATCCGGGCCATCCTGGATACGGCGGAGCCCTTCAAGGAGATCTCCGAACGGCGGATCAAGAAGGTCCCGGTGCTCCGTGGAAAGACCATCGTCAACCTCTTCATGGAGCCCTCCACACGCACCCGCATCTCCTTCGAGTTCGCCGAGAAGCGGCTCAGCGCCGACACGGTGAACATCTCCGCTTCGGGGTCGTCCGTGGTGAAGGGCGAGACGCTGGTGGACACGGCTCGGAACCTGGAGGCTATGCGCATCGATATGGTGGTGATCCGCCACGGCTCGTCCGGGGCCGCGCGCTTCCTGGCGGAACGGATCCCCTCCAACGTCATCAACGCCGGCGACGGGTCCCACGAGCACCCGACCCAGGCCCTTCTGGACCTCCTCACCATCCGCGACCACCGCAAGCGCATTGAAGGGCTGCGGGTCTGCATCGTGGGCGATATCCTCCACTCCCGGGTGGCCCGCTCCAACATCTTCGGCCTCCTGAAGCTCGGGGCCGAGGTGGGGGTCTGCGGACCCCGGACCCTGGTCCCCGCCGGGATCGAGGCGCTGGGGGTGGAGCGCTTCAACCGCATCGAGGAGGCCATCGAGTGGGCCGACGTGCTGAACGTCCTGCGCCTCCAGCTCGAGCGGATGCGGGCGGGATACGTGCCGTCGCTTCGGGAATACAACCGGTTCTTCGGGGTCACCACCCCACGACTCGAGCGAGCGCCCCGGGACATTCTCATCCTCCACCCCGGGCCCATGAACCGGGGCGTGGAGATCGATTCCGATGTGGCCGATGGGCCCCACTCGGTCATTCTGCAGCAGGTTACCAACGGCGTGGCCGTGCGCATGGCCGTGCTCTATCTACTGGCCGGCGGGGTCCCGGAGCGGGCCGAGGCGGCGAAGACGGGAGGGTTGGCATGACGGATTGGCATGACGCTGGACCGGTGCTTCTTCAGGGCGGACGGGTGGTGGACCCGGAGCAGGGAATCGATGGGGTACACGATGTCCTCCTGGCCGAGGGACGGATCGTGGCACTGGGGCCCGACCTGGAGACGCCGGAGGGGGTCTCCGTGGTGGACTGCCGGGGAAAGGTGGTGGTGCCCGGTCTCATCGATGTCCACGTCCACCTCCGGGAACCGGGCGGGGAGCACAAGGAGACCATCGCAACCGGGGCCCGAGCTGCGGCGGCGGGCGGATTCACCGCCGTGTGCGCCATGCCCAACACCGACCCGGTCATCGATTCGCCGGCCACGGTGGGGTTCGTGGCGGCGGCGGGGAAGGCCGCCGGGGCGAGTCGCGTCTACCCGGTGGGTGCCATCTCCGTGGGTCAGCGCGGGGAGCAGCTCACCGAGATCGGGGAACTGGTAAAAGCCGGGGCCGTGGCCATCACCGACGACGGGCGGCCCGTGATGGACTCCGGGCTCATGCGCCGGGCCCTGGAGTACAGCCAGAGCTTCGACATTCCGGTGGCGGACCACCCGGAAGACCTGGGGCTCTCGGGGAAGGGGGCCATGAACGAGGGCGTGGTGTCGGCCCGGCTGGGAATCCAGGGGAAGCCCAACGCCTCCGAAGATGTGCACATCCTCCGGGACCTGCTGGTGGCTGAGCTCACCGGCGGTCATATCCACCTGCAGCACGTATCGACCCGTCACGGTGTCCGGGCCATCCGGGATGCCAAGGCCAGAGGCGTCCGGGTCACCGCCGAAGCCTCTCCCCACCACCTCCTCCTCACCGACGAGGAGGTGGAGGGGTACCGGACCGAAGCCAAGATGAATCCCCCTCTTCGGACCGAAGAGGATCGGTTGGAGGTGGTGGCCGGATTCCTGGACGGAACGCTGGATACCCTGGCCACGGACCACGCGCCACACCACTACGATGAGAAGGAGCAGGCCTTCGACGACGCGCCCTTCGGTGTGGTGGGCCTCGAGACCAGCGTCGGTCTCATGTTGACCCACTTCGTACACGAGGGACGGATGGATCTGGCGACGCTGGTGGACCGGATGAGCCGGGCGCCGGCCCGGGCCTTCCGCCTCCCCGGGGGGGACCTGAAGGTGGGAGGCCCCGCCGACGTGACGGTGCTGGACCTGGAGGCGGAGTGGGAGGTGGACCCATCGGCCTTCCTGTCCCGAAGCCGGAACACCCCCTTTGCGGGGTGGAGCCTGCGGGGGCGCCCGATCCGGACCATCGTGGGCGGACGGACGGTGTGGGCGCTGGGGGACCACTGACCCGGCGTGACCGCCGGTCGTCGATTCGTGGTGGCCCCGGGCGGCGCTCCCGGATGTCGGTTTCCAATACGAGGAGAGCCCTGATGACTGCGGTCACCAGGGCTCTCTGTCCACTCGCCGACGCAGGGGGCGTCCAGGCGAGCTGCGCACAGGGGGCGTCAGCCCTCCTGCAATTCCTTCACATGCTGCTGAAGACGGCTCTTCATGCGGGCCACCTTATTGGGGTGGAGAAGCCGCTTGCGGGCGGCCCGGTCCAGAAGGGACTCAGCGTCCCGGAGACGGGTCTGGGCCGTCTCCGCATCCTCGGCCTGACGGACGCGCTTCACAGCGGTCCGGAGACGGGAACGGGCGACCCGGTTTCGAGCGGCCCACTTCTGGCCCAGCTCCATGCGCTTCTTGGCACTCTTGATATTCGGCATTCCGACCTCGGATACGTCTATGGAAACGGCGACAGACGGCAAAGATATCCTGGCCCG
>REEG01000030.1 GCA_007695195.1 Gemmatimonadales bacterium
TCTACCACTCCCAGACCGGTGAGACCCTCTTCACCCACACGCCGGGGATCCGGGTCGTGCTCCCGTCCAACGCCGAGGACGCCAACGGGCTCCTCCGGACGGCCATCCGGTGCGAGGATCCGGTGCTCTTCCTGGAGCACAAGCACCTCTACCGGCAGGTCTACAACAAGGGCCGCTATCCAGGATCCGACTTCATGATCCCCTTCGGCAAGGCCAAGGTGGTGCGGGAGGGATCGGACCTCACCGTGGTGACATGCGGGGCGCTGGTGAAGCGGACGCTGGATGCGGCGAAGCTGGCGGCCCAGGAGGGGATCGAGGTGGAGGTCATCGACCTCCGGACGCTGAACCCCCTGGACATGGACCGCATCGGCGAGTCGGTGAAGAAGACCAACAAGGTCATCGTGGCCCACGAGGACTCCCTCTCGTGGGGGATCGGCTCGGAGATCGCCGCCCGCATCGCCGACGACCTCTTCCCCTGGCTCGACGGCCCGGTGCGGCGGGTGGCCTCCATGGACACCTGGGTGGCCTACGCCCCGGATCTGGAGCAGGTGATCCTTCCCCAGACGCCCGACGTGCTGGAGGCGATCCGGGAATTGGCGGCGTACTGATAAAGACGGCCACACGACAGAGCCCCTGGGGCGGTAATCCGGAATCCGGACCCGCCCCAGGGGCTTTGCTTTTCCAGCCTTTCGGAAGCTGTTCCCGGCGCCGGCGGAATCGAGCCTCGTGCCGCAATCAGCGCGGGGGCCCGCCTCCGTCCTCGTAACCCCAGGCCGGCGGCGGCGGCTCAGGCATGGGCTCGGACAGGTCGAAGTCCACCCGCCAGTTCCACTCCCCGTCCCGGATGGTGCCGTACACGTACCGGACGCCGGGCTCGATGATGACGCGCCACCCCCGGGTCATGCCGTCTTCCCACTCCTGGTCTTCCCGGATGAACTCCTGCTGGTTCGCCGTGCCCTCGGCGATGGTCCAGGCCCCGTACCAGGTGACCTCGTCCTCGGAACCGTCAGGCATCCGGTGGTCGTGGCGGAGCTCGATGCGGCCGTCATCCGTAGGCCGGAAGATCCAGGTCCTGGACCGGTCCCACTCCCCGTCGAGCTGCTCAATGTGGAAGGGGAGGCGGATCTCGTCGTCTTCGCAGACATCGAAGTAGACCACGAGGAGTTCCTCGCCCTGCAGCATGGTGCTGGTCTCCGGTGCCCGCTCCAACTGACCGGGGAAGGCCTGACCACAGGGAGCACGCAGATTGGCCAGCCATGCCTCCTTATCTGCGGGCATGGCGGCCTCGGTGGGCGCGTCGCCGGGGGCTGGATCCGGGGCGGCGTCGCCGCACCCCGCCAGGAGAATGGCTCCAGGGAGGAGCCAGAAAAAATGAGATCGATAGGTCACTGGGTGGACCTCCTGGATGAGTGAAACGGAAAAGGACGTGACAGGATCAGACCGACGGTGGGCATCAGCCTTCCATGGGCTGCTGCGGCATGGGCAGGGACCATTCGTCGGCTCGGGCGTCGAAGTGGGCCCACCCCCAACCGTCCAGGGCCCCACCCACGAAAATGAGGGGGTTCAGCTCCAATCGTGGATGAGCGAAGGTGCCGCCGGAGCCGGGCGCATGAACCCAGACCACCTCGATGGCCGCCCCGTCGATGAGGAAGCGGTTCCGCTGATATCCCTGGACGGTGCCGTTCTCGGGAAGATCCCCGGCCGGAAGGAGGGCCAGCACCTCGGACATGGAGGCGCCCTCCTCCACCTCGGCCAGTTCCTCGGTACCAGGAGGCGGAGGGGTTCTGTCACCGCAGGCGACAAGGATGAGGGCCAGCAGGAGGAGCGCTGGAAGCAGGAATAGACTACGCATCGGCATGAGTCACCAGGCTTTGTCTGAGGGCAACGCTGGGTTTGCAAGCACACAGGGGAGGGACGCGCCCGGGAAACGGCGACATTCCGATTACAGGCCATCCACCCCGCGGGATGAGGTCAGATCCCTCCCAGTGGATCGAAGGTAATCACAGCCTGATCCGTCAGGAAGCCAAACCCTTCCGGATATCCGATGATGCGGACGCGCACGGTGATCGGTCCCGGCTCGCTGGACCGAACCTGGAACGACGCCGTAGCGGAAACACCGTCAAAGAGCGGAGCGCTGATGATGGCCCCAGGATCATCGCTAAGGGCCTCGAAGCGAACCTGATCAATGATGGGAGTACCGTCCGGAAGCCGCATGGTGACGACCACGGTAGATGCATCGTCCGCATTCGCAAGCAGACCGGCCGTGGGATCCGCCGCGACGCTGGAGAGGTCAAAACTAGCCAGGTTCGCCGTGATGGTCACGGGGACCAGATACGTGACACCCCTCTGGAAACCGGGGGCCGCAGCGGAAACGAACGCCTGCCCGCCCTGATCCTGTCCGGTGATCCCGATCCGTGCCCGTCCGTTCCCATCTGTGAGGACACGATGGGCTTCCAGCGTCACACGAATCCCCAGAGAACTGAAGTCGACAGGTACACCAGGCGCCGGCTCGCCGGCATTGGGGCCACTCGCGAAACGAACCTGCACTTCGAAGTCCACATCGAACCGGTCGTTCTGCTGTCCGAGGCGGAATTCACCGAGATCCGCAAAGTTACCGGGGGGGAGGGGGCCGTCGAAGAACAGGAGGGTTTCTGGATCCGAGTCGTCCCGCACGAGCTCGGCCTCAAACCCAAGGTCAGACGGGAGGAGGCGGAGAGTGGCCTCACCCTGGGCCTCCTGCAGCGTCGCCACCCGCTGGCCGATTCCCTGTACCGGGATGTCTGCCGGTTCCAATCCGACATCAATCGTCACCCGGCAGAGGGTCCGGCCGGCCTCCTCGACCTCCACGATGCTGATGCCGGACGGATCTGTGGGAAGCCGGCACAGGAAAGCGTTCAGTCCGTCGTTGGACGTGAGTTCGAAGTCCACCACCTCGGGCTCATCGGTGGGAACGGGAAGTTGAACCAGGGAGGGGGACAGGGTCACCTGGAAGCCGAAGGGCTGGATAGACACCGTGGTGATGGTGAAGTCCCGCTCATCGCCCCGAACCGCATCCGCCCGGACCTGGATCTCACCGGGCTCAGCTCCCTCACCTACCACGATCCGGCACCCCTCGCCCGCTACAACCTCAATGGAAAGGCCCGCCGGCGGGAAGGTCCGCGGCTCTCCATCCGCGTTCAGGAATCGGCACTGTTCCACTTCGAAGTCGCCGGGGGAGGCGCCGGGCGCCAGGAGAACCGGAAGGTCCACGGGGTCTCCACCAATCTGCGGTTCGAAGGGTCCAGGGCCGAAGGTGATCCGGAACTCCGACGGAACGCCCGATACCTGCGAGAGGAGCGCATCGCCGCTGGGCCGGATTCCGATGGCCGCGATGGCGAGTTCGCCCT
>REEG01000029.1 GCA_007695195.1 Gemmatimonadales bacterium
CCCGCTCTCCGGCGCCGGCGAGAGCGACCGGGTCCAGAGGATCCCGGTGGGCATCCCCACCTCGTCCAGGAGGGCGTTCAGCGCCGCCTCCGACGGCTCGTCCCGCACCACCCGCACCTCGCCGTGGCGCTTCTCCAGGGCGTCGATAGCCACCGCTTCGGCCGGATCCTCCTGGGAACCCGCCAGCACCAGAACCAAGCCGTTCTCCAGAGGGGGCGCCGCCGCCCCATCGGGCTCGTCGGCCAGCGCCGCCGCCCGCCACCGGATGTGGTGGAGCCACTCCGCCGCGTCGTCGGGCCCGGTGGCGCCGGCCCCCACACCCCGGGAGGCGCCGGACGCCCCAACCCCCTCCACGCCGACCCCCACAGTCGCCTCCACCGCCCCTGCGGCGCCCTCCCCCGGGGCCACCCCCGCCCCACCCAGATCCGGCGTCAGCGCCGGGTTCGCCGCCGCGTCCAGCCGGTAGCGAGGGCGGATCAGGTGCTCTTCCCACTCGAACGGGTAGGTGGGAAGGGGGATCCGGCGGCGCCGCGCGCCTCCGTGCACCCCGCTCCAGTCCACCGTCACCCCCCGCTGCCAGAGCCGCCCCAGCATGCGGAGCTGGAAGATCTCGTCATTCACCGTCTCGTCGGGGTGCCGGAGCGAGGTGAACGTCTCCTGCCCCGGATCCCGGTCCGGGTGGAGGCGGCTCAGCGTGGCCAGCGTCCGTCCCGGCCCCACCTCCAGGAGCACCCGATCCGGATCGGCCAGGAGCTCCTTCAACCCGTCGCTGAACCGCACCGTCTGCCGGAGCTGCCGGACCCAGTACTCCGGATCGGTGGCCTCGGCCGCCGTGATCCACGACCCGGTGAGGTTCGAGGCGAAGGGGAGGGTGGGGGGGTTCAGCCGCGCCCGCTGGAACCGCGCCCGGAAGGGCTCCAGGATGGGCTCCAGCATGGACGAGTGGGCGGCCACGTCGATGTGGATGCGCCGGGCCTCGATCTCCCGCCCGGCCAGCGCCTCCTCCAGAGCGGCGATGGCGGCCCGGGGGCCCGACGCCACGCAGAGCTCGGGGCCGTTCACCGCCGCCACCGACAGCTCGTCGCCCAGGAGCGGGCGCAGCTCGGCCTCCGACAGGGGAACGCTCAGCATCCCGCCGCCGGACACGGTCTCGAAGAGGGCGCCCCGGAGCACCACCAGCTCCAGCGCCTCTTCCAGCGAGAACACCCCGGCCAGGCAGGCGGCGGTGTACTCGCCCATGGAGTGGCCGATCATGGCCGAGGGCTCGACCCCCCACGACATCCAGAGCCGGGCCTGGGCGTGCTGCACCAGGAAGAGGGCCGGGAGGGCCAGGGAGGGTTTCTCCCGGTCCGCCTCGGGGACGGCCGGCGCGTCGCCCAGCTCCAGGAGCCCTTCCACCCGGCGCCGCAGTTCGGGCTCCAGATGGGCCAGCCCCCGGTCCACCTCCCGGCGGAAGAGGGGCTCGGCCTCGTACAGGTCCCGGGCCATCCCCGGGTACTGGGCGCCGCCCCCGGCGAAGAGGAAGGCCACGCTCCGGCGGGTGCCGTCGGCGGTGTGGTCTTCCACCCGCTCCTCGTCTCCCGTGACCAGGGCGTCGATGGCCTCTTCCCGGGTCCGGGCCACCACCAGGCGGCGCTCCTTGAAGTGGTTCCGGCCGGCCTGAAGGGTGAAGGCCACATCGGCCAGGGCGTCGTCGGGGTGGGTCTCCAGGTGATCCACCAGCCGCGCCGAGGCCCGCTCCACCACCCGCCGCGACCGCCCCGAGAGGAGGAAGAGGTGTCCGGTGCGCGGATCCGGGTCTCCCTCCAGAACCGGAGGCTCTTCCACGATGACGTGGACGTTGGTGCCGCCCACCCCCAGCGAGTTCACCCCGGCCCGGCGCGGTCCGCCGTCCTCGGTGACCCACTCGGTGCGCTGGGCCACCACCCGGAAGGGGCTGTCCTCGAGCCCCAGCTCCGGGTTCGGCGCCCTGAAGTGGAGCGACGGCGGGATGACGCCGTGGCGCACCGCCAGGGTGGCCTTCATGAGGCCGGCCACGCCGGCCCCTGTGTCCAGGTGCCCGATGTTGGTCTTCACCGAGCCCAGGCCGCAGTAGCCCACCCGGTCCGTCTCGGTGCGAAAGGCCCGGGTCAGGGCGGTGACCTCGATGGGATCGCCCACCGGCGTCCCGGTGCCGTGGGCCTCGATGTAGCCGATGCTCTCGGGGTGGACGTCGGCCACCGCCAGCGCCTCGGCCACCACCCGGCTCTGCCCTTCCACCGACGGCGCCAGGTACCCCACCTTGGCCGACCCGTCGTTGTTCATGGCCGATCCCCGGATCACCCCCAGGATGGTGTCGCCGGCCTCCACCGCGTCCCGGTACCGGCGCAGGACCACCACGCCCCCGCCGTCGCCCAGCACCGTCCCTGCCGAATCGGCGTCGAAGGCCCGGCAGTGCCCGTCCGGCGAGAGGATCTCGCCTTCCCGGTACAGATAGCCCTCCATGTGGGGGAAGGAGATGGTGAGCGCCCCCGCCAGCGCCATGTCGCACTCGTACGAGAGGAGGCTCTGGATGGCGGTGTGGACGGTGGCCAGCGAGGTGGAGCAGGCGGTCTGGATGGTGACCCCGGGCCCGGTGAGGTTCAGGTGGTACGAGACCCGGGTGGCCACGAAGTCCTTGTCGTTGCCGATGTGCCGCACCAGGAAGAAGCCCTGCTCCCGGAGCACGGTGGGGTCGCCCAGGATGTTGAACATCATGTAGGTGTTGGGCCCGCTCCCGGCGAACACCCCCACCTGCCCGTCGAAGGTGCCCGGGGCGTATCCGGCCCGCTCCAGCGCCTCCCACGACATCTCCAGGAAGTGACGCTGCTGCGGGTCCATGATGGCCGCCTCCCGGGGCGACATCCCGAAGAACCCGTTGTCCCACCGGGCCATCCCCTCCAGCGCCGCCCCCCGGGCCACATAGTCCGGGTGGTCCAGAAGGCGGGGATCCAGGCCCCCGGCCCGGAGCGCCTCCCGGTCCAGGTCGTGGATGGACTCCACCCCGTCCAGGAGGTTCTGCCAGAAGGTGTCCGGGTCCATGGCGCCGGGGAGTCGGCACGCCATCCCCACGATGGCGACGGCGGCGTCCAGGGCGGGAGATTCGGGATCGTGACTCATGCTCAACGGCCTCCTCTGCGACGGGCGCCCCGGTTCCGGAGCGCTTCCCGCCGGGATGTGGCCCGGTCCCGGGCCTCCTCGATGGTCTCTTCTTCGGCGCCGCTCCCGGCCGCCCCCAGGTGCCCGGCCAGCGCCCGGACGGTGGGGAAGCGGAAGAGGTCCACCAGCGACACCTTCCCGGGCACCAGGCCGCTGATGCGGGAGTGGACCCGCACCGCCAGGAGGGAGTGCCCACCGATCTCGA
>REEG01000285.1 GCA_007695195.1 Gemmatimonadales bacterium
CACCCGTCCGCCCATGATCTCCGGGTGGCCGGTGATATCCGCCACCTCCGTCACCTGGAGCCCCTCGGCCCGAAGGACCTTGGCCGTGCCGCCGGTGGAAATGAGTTCGAAGCCCATCTGGGCCAGCGAACGACCCAGCCTCTCGATGCCGGTCTTGTCGGAGACGGAGAGGAGGGCTCGGCGCTTCAGCTTCATGGGAAGTCCTTGGGTGGGGTCGCGGTCAGGATGAAGGTGTCGGCGGCACCGCCGCCAGGGATGGGATCGGGGAGGGCCTGGGGCCCACTTCTGCCCGACAACGCCTGCGCCACCCGGTCCACCACTGCCGGGAAGAGCCGGTGCTCCACCGCCGCCACGCGCCGGGCCAAGCGCTCAGGAGTATCGCCGGGGTGGACCGGAACCGGCCACTGGGCCAGGATGGGTCCATCGTCGTAGGAAAGGCCCACCCGGTGAACCGTCACCCCGGTGACGCGGACCCCGGCAGCCAGCACGGCCGCGTGGACGTTCAGCCCGAACATGCCCTTCCCCCCGAAGCCTGGAAGGAGGGCCGGATGCACGTTCAGGATCCGGCCGGCAAAGGCCTCCACCACCGGAGCGGGGACGAGGCGCAGGTATCCGGCCAGGAGGATGAGGTCGATCCCGGCCGTCTCCAGAAGTGGGAGCAACTCGTGGGCGATCTCCTGGGAAGACCTGCCCGACACCGAAACCACCTGGTGCGGCACCCCCAGGGTAACGGCCCGCTCTACCGCGACGGCGTCGGCGCGGTCGGTGACCAGCAGCGCCACCTCCCAGCCGTCCCCGGGGTGTCGGGCCAGTACCTCGAAGTTGGAGCCCCGGCCCGACGCGAAAACCGCCGCCCGGACGGTCAGGCCCACGTGCCCGGAGACTGGGAGATGAGGAAGGGATTGCCGGTGCGCTCCCGGCCCACCGTCGTTTCGGGCCCGTGTCCAGGGAGGAGCCGCACATCATCGGGAAGCGACAGGATCTCGCGACGGATGGAGGCCAGAAGCTGCTGCATATCCCCGCCCGGAAGGTCGGTGCGGCCGATGGAGCCGGCGAAGACCACGTCACCCACCAGCGCCACCCCCTGGGAGGGCGCGAACAGGGTCACATGACCCGGCGCGTGGCCCGGTGTGAAGCGTACCTCGAACTCCACCTCGCCCACCGTCACCGACGTCCCCGGTTCGAAGACCCGATCCGGCTCCGGCAGGGGCCCGGGGAGGCGCATCCCGAAGGCCTCGGCCTGCTGGGCGGCCCGGTCGTAGAGGGCCCGGTCGGCAGGGTGGAGGTAGATGGGGACGTCCAAGGTCTTGCGGAGTTCAGGAAGCCCTTCCACATGATCCAGGTGAGCGTGGGTCAGGAAGACTGCCGTCACCTGGAGTCCCTGGTCGGTGGCGGCGGCCAGGAGTTCGCCCACCGCCGCGCCGGGGTCCACAACCGCAGCCTCCTTCGTGTCGGCACACCACACGAGGTAGCCGTTCTCGGAGAAGGCGCCACCGGTGAAGCTCCGAATCTCCAGTTTCTCGGAGGCCCCGCCGGTGGGGGTCATCCGCACCCGCATCCCCGGGGGCGCACCCCCGCCAGCTCCAACTCTTCCTGCTCGGCGTCAGGAGCCGTCCAGCCACCGGACACCTCGAGCATCCGGCGAAGCGACCGCTCGGCCCGGGACCGGATCCCCTCTTCCAGGACCACTTCGTGACGTCCGTGGTCCAGGCACCACGCCAGCTTGGCCAGGGTGTTCAACTTCATGTTCCCGCACACGGCGGCGCCGGAGAGGGGCACGAAGGTCTTCTCGGGATAGCGGGCCCGGAGCTGGTCCACCAGACCGCGCTCGGTGCCCAGGATGAGGGCGTCATGCTCTTCCGCCATGCGAACCATCCCGCCGGTGGAGGTGACATGATCCGCCTGATCCAGGAGTTCCTGACGCGCCTCGGGGTGGATCACCACCAGCGCCTCCGGGTGCGCCTTCCGGGCCCGGTCCAACTCTTCCAGCACCAGATCGTCGTGGACGTAGCAGTAGCCGTCCCAGGCGATGATGTTGGTGCGACCGGTCTTCTCCTGGACGTACCGGGCCAGGTTCCGGTCCGGCACGAAGAGCACGGTGCGATGGGGGTCGATGGTCTCCACCACCTGCACCGCGTTGGACGAGGTGCAGCAGATGTCCGAGAGGGCCTTCACCTCGGCGGTGGAGTTCACGTAGGCCACCGTCACTGCATCGGGGTGCTCTTCCTGAAGGCGCCGGAGGGCGTCGCCGGTGACGAAGTCGGCCATGGGACACCCGGCCCGGGGATCGGGCATGAGCACCGTCTTCTCGGGCGAGAGGACCTTGGCGGTCTCGGCCATGAAGTGGACGCCGCAGAACACGATGGTGTCGGCGTCGGTGGCGGCCGCCTCCTGGGAGAGGGCCAGCGAGTCGCCCAGGAAGTCACTCACCTCCTGGATCTCCACGCGCTGGTAGTTGTGCCCCAGGATCACGGCATTCCGAGCCGCCTTCCGGGCCAGGATGCGGTCCCGAAGCTCCTCCCGGGGGAGGGTCGTGTAGTCCAGGGGGGTGGGAAGCGGGTCCCGGGTCTTCAGGGTCATGGGGCCAGTGGGGGCCTGGGTCGAGATAGCCCGGAGCGCACTCCGGGAAAAAGCGAGGCCTCCCCCGGCCGGCGGCGGGGCCGGGACGGGGGAGGCTGAATTCCCGCGGACATCAGACGGTGAACGAGCTTCCGCACCCACAACCGCCGGCGGCGGCGGGGTTATTGAAGGTGAAGCCCGAGCCCATCATGGTGGTCACGTAGTCGATCTGTACGCCTTCCAGATACTGGGCGCTGAACGGGTCCACGAAGAGCCGGATCCCGTTCTGGAGGTCGAAGATCTCGTCGTCCTCTTCCGGCGTGTCCTCGATGTTCAGTCCGTACTGGAATCCGGAACACCCGCCCGGGAGCACGGCCACCCGCAGCCCGGCGCCCTCTCCGGCTCCGTGGTCGTCCATGAAGGACTGGACCTTATCGGCGGCGGCGCTGGAGATCTGGATATTGAGACTGGTCTGCATGCGATTCCTCTGGTCCTCTGAGTTGTCGAACCGCCCGTCCCGGTGGCCCCGGGCGCGGCTTCACCTGTGAAGGTAGGCCGCAGGCCGGAGAAGGGTCAAGGATTCGTAACGTTGGCTCATTTGGTGAGCGTTCCTACCCGCTATGGATCCAGCGGATCCGCGCCGGTGGGCGAGGGGGCCGAAGCCATGGGGGCACGGGGGTCGGCTCGGTGGTCTCGTGCGCCAGGGTCGGCCGGGTCACCCGGATCGGTCGGGTCATCCGGATCGGCGGGATCGGTCGGGTCGGTCGGGTCATCCGGATCGTCCGGATCGTCGGGATCGTCCGGATCGTCCGGCTCCGGCTCCTCCTCGGGCTCCGGCGGGGTTTCGAAGGGGAGTTCGCCTCCGCCCCCGGGCACCCCGTTGATGTTGGTCACCTCTTCCACCGTCACCAGGTAGGCGGTTTCCGGAAGAAGGGGGGCGTCCAGGCGCACGTAGAGCGCGGTGGCCGGGAGGGGATCCTCCGGCTCGGTGGCCGGGGCATCGGCGTCGGCGCCGGGAGCCGGAGCGCCCGGCTCCCCAGCTGCCTGGGGCGGCGGACCGGTGTCGGGGTCCCCGGGCGGCGGACCGGCGTCGGGGTCGGCGGCATCGGGGTCACCTGGATCATCCGGGTCGCCTGGCTCCGCTTCCGCTTCCCGCGCCGCCTCCTCTTCCCGGAGCGCCTCCCACTCATGGACGTGGAGCACCTGGCGCACCGCCGGCGCCGGCCCCTCGGGCTCCCGAGCCAGCGCCACCCGAACTCCCTCCAGCGGCAGCTCCGGATCCAGATGGTCGTCGAACTCCAGGCGGAGCGTCACCGAATCCACCACCTCCACCTCGCTCAGGATAGCCGCCGTGGTGTCCGGGGTCAGGAGCTCCAGATCCATCACGATCACCGTATCCCCCCGGGCCACCCGCACCGCGGTGGAATCCTGCCGCTCCATGAAGTCGGGCTCCCGGTTGCGGTTCAGGTCGTCGTACGCCCGCACCCGGTACTCATCGGCCGGGAGGAAGGGGAAGGTGAAGAGCCCGATGGAATCGGTGACGGTGGAGTGGATGAGCCCGCCGTCCAGGGGCTCGGCATCGACCCGGATGTCCCGCACCTCCCGCCCCGTGAGCCGGTCCGTCACGATCCCCGCCAGCACATTGGGCTCGAACTCGGGTCCGGTGGAGAAGAAGAGTTCGAACCCCTCCTCCAGGCGGTTCCGCCAGAGGTCCTGGAGGGTGGGCCGGAGCGTGATGCGGTACACCGCCTCCTCGGTGAACCCGCCCTCCATCCGGACCTCGATCCCGCCCCGCCGGTGCCGGACGCTCACCTCGCCGGTGCGGGGCGACACCACCACCGCGTCCCGGAGCTGGCCGTCGGCGGGCCGCTCGCTGGGACGACGGTCGAAGGTGAAGCGGATCCCGTCATCGAAGGGCTCGATGGTCTCGAAGGCGCCCGGCGACGTCTCCACCACCTGCATGGGCGTCTCCGGCACCGGGCCGCCCCGGGGCTGGGTCGCCCGGGCGCACCCCCACGCCGACACCAGGAGGAGGAGGACCGCAAAGACCGCCGCTCGCCTCACACCCCCTCCAGCGCCGAGAGCTTGGCCGCCAGCTTGTCGCGCTGGTCCAGGAAGGTGGCCTCCTTCCGCCGCTCCTTGTCCACCACATCCGCCGGCGCCCGGCTCACGAACTGCTCGTTGGCCAGCTTCTTCCGCACCCCGGTGAGCTGTCCGTCCAGGCGCTGGATCTGCTCCCGGAGACGCTCCCGCTCGTGGTCCAGATCCACCAGGCCGGCCAGGGGGAGGAAGACCTCCACCCCGCTGGTGAGCACGGCGGTGGCCCCCACCTCACCTTCCTCGGGCCCTTCGAAGCGGATCCCCTCGATGCGGGCGAGCTGCTGGAGCTGGGGCCCCTGCCCGGAAATCCGCCCCCGGAAGGCCCGGGAGGCGCCGGCCAGGACCACCTCCACCGGCGTACCCTCCCCCACGCCGTACTCCTTCCGGAGTCGGCGCACCGCCGTCACCAACTCCTGGAAGGCCGCCATGGCCGCCTCGGCCTCGGGATCTTCCCGGGACGGATCCGCCTCGGGCCACGGCGCCACCAGGAGGCGCGCCGGCCGCTCCCGATCCCGGGGCCAGGGGATCCGGTCCCAGAGGTGCTCGGTGACGAAGGGCACCAGCGGGTGGAGGAGGCGGAGGATCTGGTCGAAGACGTGGACCAGGACGGCCCGGGCCGCCTGCCGGGACGCCTCGCCGGCATCGCCCCGGATCCGGCTCTTCACCAGCTCCAGGTACCAGTCGGCGAACTCGCCCCAGAAGAAGTGATGGACCCGCTCCACCGCCTCGTGCAGCCGGAACCGCTCCAGCGCCCGGGTCATCTCCCGGGAGGTGTGGAAGAGGCGCGAGAGGATCCAGCGGTCCCCTACCTCCAGCTCGCCCATGACCTCGTCCAAACGGTGCACCGGCTCGTCACCCACCGACATGAGGGTGAAGCGCCCGGCGTTCCAGAGCTTGTTGGCGAAATTCCGCCCCGGGGCGAAGGCCGACTCCAGATCCTGGTGGTCCAGGTGGATGTCGGTGCCCACCCCGCACATGGAGAGGACGGTGTAGCGGAGCGCGTCGGCGCCGAACCGGTCCACCACCTCCATGGGGTCGATGCCGTTCCCCAGCGACTTGGACATCTTCCGCCCCTGGGCGTCGCGCACCGTGCCGTGGAGGAAGACGTCGCGGAAGGGAGGTTCGCCGTGGAACTCGTACCCCGCCATGATCATCCGCGCCACCCAGAAGAAGAGGATCTCCGGCGCCGTCACCAGGGCGTGCCCCGGGTAGAAGGCCTTGAGATCGTCCGTCTCCTGGGGCCACCCGAACACCGAGAATGGCCAGAGCCACGAGCTGAACCAGGTGTCCAGGACGTCGGGGTCCTGCTCGATGCGGTCGCTCCCGCAGTGGACGCAGGCGTCGGGGTCGTCCCGGACCACGGTGAGTCCGTCGCAGTCCTGGCAGTACCACACCGGGATCCGGTGCCCCCACCAGAGCTGGCGCGAGATGCACCAGTCCCGGATGTTCTCGAGCCACTCCTCGTAGACCTTGGTCCAGCGCTGGGGGTGCAGGCGGATGGTGCCGTCCCGGGCCGCCGCCAGCGCCGGTCGGGCCAGGGGCTCCATGCGGACGAACCACTGATCCGACAGCCGGGGCTCCACCACCGTCTCGCACCGGTAGCACCGGGGGACGGCGTGGCGGTGGGCCTCGGAGCCGGCCACCAGGCCGAGCCCTTCCAGCGCTTCCACCACACGGCGCCGGGCGTCGAAGCGGTCCAGCCCCTGGAACGCCTCGGGCACCGCCTCGTTGGTCACCGCCTCGGGGGTGAGGATGTTCAGCACCTCGAGGCCGGCGCGCTGGGCGATGTCGAAGTCGTTGGGGTCGTGGGCCGGCGTCACCTTCACCATCCCGGTCCCGAACTCCGGATCGACCCACTCGTCGGCCACGATGGGGATGGGCCGGTCGGCCAGGGGGAGGATCACATCCTTCCCCACCAGCGGGCGGTAGCGTTCGTCGTCGGGGTGCACCGCCACCCCCGTGTCGCCCAGCATGGTCTCGGGGCGGGTGGTGGAGACGGTGAGGTACCAGCGGCCGTCGTCCAGCCGGCCCACCGCCTCGGCCCCGGCGTCCCGGGCGGCCTCGGCGGCGGCCCAGGCGTCTTCCGGCAGGAGGTAGCGGAGGTGGGTGAGGCGTCCGTCCGACTCCACCCCTTCCGCCTCTTCATTGGAGAGGGCGGTGCCGCACCGGGGGCACCAGTTGATGATGTACTCGCCCCGGTAGATGAGCCCCTTCTCGTAGAGACGGACGAAGACCTCCCGCACCGCCCGGGAGAGCTCGGGATCCAGGGTGAACCGGGTCCGGTCCCAGTCGCACGACGCCCCGATGGCGGCGAGCTGATCCAGGATCCGCCCCCCCGTCTCGTCCACGAACTCCCACACCTTCTCCACGAAGGGCTCCCGCCCCAGGTCGAAGCGGGTGGCGCCCTCGGCCTCGGCCAGCCGCCGCTCCACCACATTCTGGGTGGCGATGCCCGCATGGTCCGTCCCCGGCACCCACACGGCGGCCCGCCCCTGCATGCGGCGCCACCGGATGAGCACATCCTGCACCGTGTTGTTCAGCCCGTGCCCCATGTGGAGGACGGCGGTGACGTTGGGGGGCGGGATGACGATGACGTAGGGGTCGGCCCCCGCATCCAGGACCCGCTCGGCCGAGCAGTGGAAGTGCCCCTCGTCCCGGGCTCTCCGGTACAGGGGGCCTTCGATGGCGTGGGGGTCCAAGCGGGGAGGAAGTGCGTCGGACACGGCGTGCCTCTGGCGGTGAACGAAGGGCGGACCGGGGGGCCGCAGGTGGGAAGTGGAACCGGGTCCGAAGCTTACCCGGGGCGGCGGAGGGCGTCAATCGGCGGGGGCCTAGCTATCCCCCGCCCCGTTCCCGGGCTCGCTCCTCGTCCATGCGGCGCCGGATCTCCCGGGCCCGCTCGGCCCACGTATCCCGCATCATCTGGGAGGCGGCGCCCCTGGCCAGGTCCTCGTTGATCCACCGCTGCTGGTCGGCCCGGTCCCGGAGCCCCGGCGGGGTGCCGAAGGTGAAGGGGAGCGGGATGGCGTAGTCGCCCAGGTGGAGGCGGCCCGGCGAGAGGCCCCATCGCCGCCCTTCGTCGTCGGTGTAGGTCCAGTCCATGGCCCGCTCCGAGAGGGCCGCCGCCACCGCCACCGAGTCGTTCCAGTCCCGGAGCATCCCGGCGAGCATGAGCTGTGCGCGCTCCTCATCGCTGAGCTCCATGTAGGGCTGATCGCCGAATCGCCAGAGGCGGGAGTCGGGAATCTGGGGCTGGAGGAGCTCGGCCACATGCCGGCGGACCTCTTCCTCCGTCATCTCGCCGGGCACGCCCTCCTCCTCGTCCTCGGCCGGGAGGGGGGCGGCGGGCGCGGCCGGGTCCGCCGCAGGGTCCGGGGCAGGATCCGGATCCGGATCGGGATCGGGGTCGGGCTCCGGTTCGGGAAGCTCAGGGGGGGGCTCCTCCTCCGGAACCACGTCCTCCAGGGGCTCCGGGTCCGGAAGGTCGGGACGCTCGTCGAAGAAGACGAACTCCATCCCCGGATCGGGTCGGTCCCGGTCCGGCGCATCCCGGAGGGGCGGCGTCCACGAGGCCATGAAGAGGGGGTAGAGGGCCAGGAGGACGAGGTGGACACCCACCGAGATCCCAGCGCTCCAGAGAAGAACCTTCCGTCGCCGCCGGCGGTGTGCCTCGGGCCCGGATTGGGGGACCGGGGAGGGCGGACGGGCGTCCGGGCCGGAGGAGGGGGCGGAAGGGTTCATCGCGCCGGGTAGTAACCCCTCCGGATAGGGCGGTTCCGGGGGGGCGGCCCGTCAGCCACCGGCCAGCGCCGCCAAACGCCGGGCTCCCTCCGCCAGGCGCTCCTCCGACACGGTGAGGGCCACCCGGAAGAACCCCTCCCCTCCGGCGCCCAGCGCCGACCCCGCCAGGATGACCACCCCCTGTTCATCCAGCGCCCGGTCGGCGAAGGCGCGGCTTGTGAGCCCGGCCGGCACCGGGATCCAGAGGTACATGGTGGCCCGGGGCGCCTCCACCTGGAACCCCGCCGCCTGGAAGGCCGCCACTGCGGCGTCGCGGCGTCGCCGGAACACCTCCACATTCCCCGGAAGCCAGTCCTCCGCCGACTCCAGGGCCGCCACCCCCGCCGCCTGCACCGCCAGGAAGGCGCCGGTGTCCACGAAGGTCTTGAGGCGGGCCAGGCCGGCGATGACCTGGGCATTTCCCGCCGCCCACCCCAGACGCCACCCCGTCATGTTGTAGCTCTTGGAGAGGGAGTGGAACTCCACCGCCACCTCCCGGGCGCCCTCCACCTCCAGGATGGAGGGCGGGCGATACCCGTCGAAGGCCATCTCCGAGTAGGCGTGGTCGTGGAGGAGGACAATGTCGTGCTCCCGGCAGAAGGCCACCGCGTCGTCCAGATACTCCCGGGGCGCCGACGCCGCGGTGGGGTTGTTGGGGTAGTTCAGGATGAGGACCCGGGTCCGGGCCACCACATCGGCGGGAAGGCGGCGGAAGGGGAGGAGGAAGTCGTCTTCGGGGCGGAGGGGCACCGGGTGGGGGGTGGCCCCGGCCAGCACCGTCCCGCCCCGGTACGCCTGATAGCCCGGATCCGGGAAGACCGCCACATCGCCGGGGTTCAGAAGGGACAGGAGGAGGTGGGCGATCCCCTCCTTGGATCCGATGACGGGGAGGAGTTCCCGGTACGGATCCACCTCGATGCCGAAGCGCCCACCCATCCACGCCGCCGCCGCCTCCCGGAAGGCCGGAAGGCCGAGCTGGAAGGGGTACCGGGAGAAGGACGGCGTCCGGGCGGCCTCGCCCAGGCGGGCCACGGCAGCGGGGGGCGGCGCCAGATCGGCGTCTCCGGCCCCCAGGTCGATGACGTCCACCCCGGCGGCCTCCAGCGCCCGACGACGTTCGGGCACCCCGGCACCGGGATAGCCCGGGAGGGAGTCCAGGGCACGGGAGTGGGGGGGGAAGGTGGGAGTCACGGGGTTCGGGGTCGGGGCCGGGAGGTGGGGGTCACATGGGTGGGGGTGGCCACCGGAGCGTCGGGGTTACCTGGGTCGGGGCCGGGGCCACGGAGCGCCGGGAGCGGCCCGAACCGGGTTCATCACTGCCCCCACGCCGGGGATCTCCACCTCCACCTCGTCCCACGGAACCAGGGGCCCCACCCCCTCCGGCGTCCCGGTGAGGATGAGATCGCCGGGCTCCAGGGTCATGATCCGGGAGATGTAGCTCAAAAGGACCGGGGGCGGGAAGGCCATGTCGGAGATGGGCGCGTCCTGGCGGATCTCTCCGTTCACCCGGGTCCTGACCCGGAGCCCGTCCAGGTCCACCTGCTCCAGGGGAACCGGGGTTCCCACGGCGCAGAAGGTGTCGAACCCCTTGGCCCGGGTCCACTGGGCGTCGGAGCGCTGCAGGTCCCGGGCGGTGACGTCGTTGGCCGGCACCACGTGGGAGACGAATGTCCACGCCTCTTCCTCCCGGATCAGACGCCCCCTGCGGCCCACCACGAAGGCCACTTCCCCCTCGAAGTCCACCCGACCCACACCCGGCGGCTGCAGGATGGACTCGCCCCCGGGGATGAGGCTCGAGGGCGGCTTCAGGAAGAGGAGTGGCTCTTGGGGGACGTCATTGCCCAACTCCGACGCGTGGGCCCGGTAGTTCCGGCCGACGCAGACGATCTTCCCGGGGGCAAGGTGGGGGTGCAACGAGTTGTCCCCCACCTTACGGCTTCCGGGGTCCTTCCGGACGGTAGCGGAGGGTCCCGACGAGTGCGACCCCCGTGGCCAGGGCCAGGAAGACCCCGATGACCACGTACCAGAAGGCGGCATCGCCCTGGTCCGCCGCCGCATGGATGGAGGCGGCACGGAAGGCCATGAGGGTAAAGATGATCCAGAGGGCGGTCACGCCGAAGCCGAAGATGCGAGCCATGGGGGTCGGGATGAAGGTGGAAATGGGTGCTCGGAAGGCCGGGCTTACTCGCACCCGACCGGGGGGTTCCGGGACCGGCCCCACCACAACGGGGGGCACGGCCGCCATAATCTACGCCCTGGCTCCGCCGGGGCAACCATGGCAACGCCGGCGGCGCCTCGCCGCTCACTCTGCCCGGTAGAAGGCCTCAAGGCGAGGGCGCAGTTCAGCCCAGGGCCCCTTCACCAGAGGCGCCGGCGGGAGTCCGGCTCGGAGCACCCGCCCGTACCCCCGGGTGAGGATACGGTCATCCAGGAGGAGGACCGCGCCCCGGTCCCGCCGGGAGCGGATCAATCGGCCGAACCCCTGCTTCAGCCGGAGGGCGGCCAGGGGGAGGAGGTACTGGCCGAAGGGGCTCTGTCCCCGGGCCTCCAGCGCCTCCATGCGGGCCTGGGTGATGGGCTCCGACGGCACCCGGAAGGGCAGCTTCTGGAGGATGAGGGCCCGGAGGGGGTCACCGGGGACATCCACACCCTCCCAGAACGAGGACGTCCCCAGGAGGATCCCCCGGCCGGACCCGGCGAAGTCCGCCAGGAGCCGGTGCCGGGGTCCTTCCCCGTGGACCAGGAGGGGGCGGCTCCGGTTCACCCCGGCACGGCGAAGGAGCCCGGCTACGGTCCGGAGCGCGTGATGCGAGGTAAAGAGGACGAAGACGCCGCCGTCGGTGAGGGCCGTCACATCTTCCACGATCCGGGCCGTGGCCTCCTGGAAGGCCGATCCCGCTCCGGTGCCGGGGAGGTCGGTGGGGACGGCGAAGAGGGCCTGCTCTGGATACTGGAAGGTGGAGGGGACCACCGTCTCCTGGATCTCCAGGGGCTCCGGCTCGTCGCCGGCGTCCATCTGGTAGACGGGGAGGGCGTCAGGGAGGGCATCGTGGAGGGCCAGTTCGGGGAAGGTGGGGTCGTGGGCCGGGTCGCGGCGCTGCCCCAGACCGGATCGCCCCCCACCGCCGGGGCCGGCGGCGGGGGTCACCGCCGGATCCGTCAGCCCCAGCCGGTCCCGGATGAACCCGAAGCCGTCGCGCCCCACCGTGAGGGTGGCCGAGGCCACCACGGTAGTGTCCACCTGCTCGTAGAGGACCTTCCGGAGGCGGCGGCCCGGCTCCACCGGAGCCGCCGCCAGGCGGATATTGCCCCGGCCGTCGCCGTCTCCGCCCCGGGCCTCGATCCACCGCACGTAGGTGTCTGCCTCGTCGCCGGGGTCCAGCACCAGGCCGAGCCCCAGCCGCCCCGACTCCAGGCGCCGCTCCATGGCGCCCAGATCCAGGATCCGCCCCTGGGTCGCGTCGCGGAGGCTCTCGTCGTCTTCCAGGCGGATCCGGAGATCCTCCACCTCCCGCCCCAGCCGGGCGAAGGCGGCGGTGAGGGCGTCCAGGCGGGTGAGGACCTCCGGGGAGTCCGACGGATCCCGGGCGTCGCCTCGACCCAGCCGGAGGGGCTCGTCGCCAGGCTGGGGAACCCGGGGCTCCAGGGCGTCGAAGAAGGCGTCCAGCGCCTGCCGGGCCCGGGCCACTCCGGGGCGCACCCGGTCCCGGATGCGGGCCAGGATCCGGGGCACTTCCCCCCCGCCGCCGCGACGCTCCAGGATCCCCTCCACGCTGGCCAGAACCCCCTTCCCGTTCCGGTCCAGGCGCGAGAGGGTGCGGAAGAGGCCGGTGCGGGTCACCTCCGTTCCCAGGTGGGAGGTGGCGGCGTCTTCCACATTGTGCCCCTCGTCCAGGATGACGTGGCGGTAGGGCGGGAGCACCGCCGACTGGGACCAGTTCTCCATGGCCTCCCGGAGCGCCAGATCCGAGAAGAGGAGCGCGTGGTTCACCACCAGGAGGTCGGCGGCGGCGGCGCGGCGGCGGGCCTGCTGGTAGAAGCACTCCTGGAAGTGGGGGCAGCGGGCCTTGAGACAGATGTCACTGTCGGAGCGCACCTCCTCCCACACCGGGGACGACGGCATGACCGGGAGGTCGGAGAGGGAGCCGTCCCGGGTATTCCGGCTCCACTCCACCAGCGCCTCCAGTTCGGCGCTCCGGTCCGTCTCGAAGAGGGTGGGCGAGCTCTCGGCGGCCAGGAGGAGGCGCCGGATGGAGACGTAGTTGCCGCGCCCCTTCACCAGCGACCAGGAAAGGGCCTTGTCGGTGAGGCGCCGCACCAGGGGGAGGTCCTTCCCCACCAACTGCTCCTGCAGGTTGATGGTGTTGGTGGAGATGACGGTGCGCTCGCCGTTCCGGAGCGCCCAGAGTGCCGAGGGGAGAAGGTAGGCCAGGGACTTTCCCGTCCCGGTACCCGCTTCCACCACCAGGACCCCGCCTTCGTTGAAGCGCTTCGCCACGGCGCCGGCCATGGTTCGCTGCCCGGGCCGGTCCTCGAACCCCGGATGCAGGCCGGCCAGGGGACCGCCCGGCGCCAGGACGGCCTCCACCTCCGCCACCTCCAGCGGCGTCCGGGTTCGCGGCAGGGGGGGCTCCACTACCACGTAGAGGCGCCGGGCCTCGTTGTCCACGATGGCGGTGCCGAGCCCCTCCTCGTAGAGGCGGGCCGCCATGACCAGGTCGGCGTCGGAGGGGTCCAGGAGCCCCGACGGGTGGTTGTGGACCAGCACCTCACCCGCCTCCGCGTCCCGAGCCGCCGCCAGCACGGCGCCCCGGTTCCCCCGGGCCACCGCCCGGGGCTCCACCAGGCGGCGCTCGGCGTCGACCCGGGCCAGGAAGCAGACCTCGCGACCACCGGCGCGCTGGATCTCGTCGCGGATGCGGCGGGCCGCGTCGGGGTGCAGGGCCAGGTGGGGGACGGTGGAGGTCACGTTTTCAGCGGAGAGGGGCGGGCCGACGGGAAGAGAACGTTGTTCAGGATCAGGCGGTACCCCGGCGAGTGGGGATGAAGATCCAGATTGGTGGGCGCATCGCCGATCTGGTGCTCCGGGTCTTCCGGATCATGGCCTCCGAAGAAGGTGAAGGTGCCTTCGCCCAGCGAGCCGTGGATGTACTTGGCCCGGTCCCCTTCCTGGGCCAGGATGGTGACCCCGGGCTTGAGGCGATCCACATCGAAGGCGGTGGTGAGTCCGTAGAAATCCGAGAGGACCGTCTCGTGGTTCTGCACCAGCATGGTGGCCACCGGGTCGATGGTGGCGGAGAACTCGAAGAGGCGAAACGACCCCAGGGGCTGGCGCCACGCCGTGTTCACCTGGTGGACGTCGATGTCGGAGAAGGCGTTCACCGAGGCCGAGAGCTGGGGCTGGGCCCCCTGGAAGGCGAAGGTCCGGCTCCAGTCCATACGGTCGGCGGCGTCGGGATCGGGACTCCGGCCGTTGGCCCATGCCGCCGTGATGTCGGTGGAGTGGCTGGCCAGCGCCAGATCCAGCGTTTCCGTGGCCGAGCACATGGCGAAGAGGAAGCCCCCGCGCTCCACGAAGGAGCGGATCTCCTCGGCCACCGCCCGCTTCGCCGTGGGGACGTCGGAGAAGCCGAAGCGAGCCACCACCTCCTGGTTCCGGGCCACCTCGTCCTGCATCCAGGGGGCGTTGGCGTAGGTGGGATAGAACTTGGAGTACTGACCGGTGAAGTCCTCGTGGTGGAGGTGGAGCCAGTCGTACCGGTCCAGTTCGCCCTGCAGCACCTCGGGATCCCAGAGGGTCTCGTAGGGGATCTCGGCGTACTCCAGCGCCAGCGTCACGGCGTCGTCCCAGGGCTGGGCGTTGGGTGGCGTGTAGACGGCGATGGAGGGGGCCGTCTCCAGGGGCACCGTCTCGCGGTTGCCCTCCCGCATCCGGTTCCTGAGCGCCGCCACCCCCGCCCCGTCCAGCGCCTCGACCCGGACACCCCGGAGGGCCGCCTCCCGGCGCACCGCCTCCCGGTCCGGGAGGAGGAAGGCACCGTCCCGATAGTTCAGGAGCCACTCGGCCGTGTCCCCCTCCTGGAGAACCCAGAAGGTCAGACCGTACGCTTTGAGATGGTTCGTCTGTTGACCGTCCATGGGGACCAGGAGGTGCTGGGCCAGAAGGGAGCCCGGGGCGGAGAGGAGGAGGAGTGCGATGGCCGCAACCAACGCCGCGGCCCGCCACCGCAGCGCCGACGGGGGGACGGAGGCGGATCTTGGAACCGGGGTGTGGGTTCGTTTCCTTCCCGCTGCAGCCATTCGCCTTCCTTTTCCGCGCATCCGGTGCATTCCGTCCTTCCCTTTGAATCCGATCCTCCTGTCCACCTCGATCCTCCTGTTTCTCTCGGTTCTCCTCCCCCCGTTCCGCGGTCCAGCCTGTCGGTCCGTCACTTCACGCCCCCCGTCGGAGTTCGGCCAGAAAGCGCCGGGCCTCCGGCGCCAGGGGATGGTCCGGCGCCTCGACGATGAGATCCTCCACCAGGGTGAGGGCCCGTGCCCGGTCTTCGTCGGAACCCTGATCCGCCAGGTATCGTGCCAGTCGTAGCCGGGTCTCCACCGCTTCGGGGGCGGCGGGGTAGGCGGCCAGAAGCCGCTCCCGGAGCTCAGCCCCGCCCTCAGGATCATCCGCGTCCAGGAGTCGGGCGGCCAGCGCCAAAAGCGCCGCCCAGTCATCGCCCTTCATTTCGTCGTGTCCGGGCCACTCGGCCAGGGCCCAGGCCCCCGCCTGAGCTTCACCGGCCTCGGCTCGGAGGAGTGCCTCAATGGCCCGGGCGCCGGTCTCCGGCGTGGTCTTCTCAGCCACCGCCAGCCCCTGCACCCAGAGGGTCCGGATGGGACCGTCCCGGGAGTCCGCCACCTCCAGGATCCTGGCCAGCGCCTGGGATCGGGTGTCCGGATCCCGGAGTTCGTCGGGAATCCCGGCCGGGGTGCCCGCGGGGGCGCCCACCTGGCCCACGGCGACCGCCGAGTCCGGCGTCTGGGCAGAAAGCCCGGATTCCCCCGCAGCCGGGAGGACGGCAGCGAGCGCCATGAAGATGACAACGGACGCCTTTGCGCTCCTCATGGCTGCCCCCCGTTTCCGTCGCCGGGGGACGTCGACCGGTTCAGCGCCTCGAAGTACTCAAGGACGAGGCGACGTTCCGCCGGAGTGAGGTGACGCAGCTCTTCCGGGGAGGGTGGGGCAAGCCGCCCGTCCCGTAGGAGGTCGGGGTCCAGCGACGGGATCAGGGGCCGCTCCACCACGCCGGCGGGGGTTCCTTCCCGCTCTTCGGTGGGGCCGTCCCGCTCAAGCATCCGCCCGGCGTCCAGGAACCGCTCCAGGAGCTCTTCCTGTCGGCGGATGAGCTCTCGGTCCAGCGTACCCGACTCCAGCGCCTCGGCCAGGGCCTCGGCCTCCTGAGCCATCTCATCCAGATCGCCGGGACTCCACTCACCGGCTTCCCCACTCGCCAGATTGCGGGCCGCGTCGGCCACATCCCGCTGTGCGGAGGCGGCCTCTTCCATGGTACTGGCCCCCTGCCCCTCTTCGGAACCCTCGCCCGACGACGCCTGGGCCTGCTGGTTCGCCGCCTCCTGGGCCTCAGCCAGCGCCTCAAGCTCTTCCATGAGCTGTTCCATGGCAGACCCCTCGCCTCCCTGCCCCACCTGTTCCATCCCGGAGAGGGCCAGCACCGCCGCCCGGTTCAGCGCCTCCGCGGTGCGGGCCGCTGCTTCGTCGAAGCGGCCCCCACCCCAGAGGCCGGAGCGGCCCAGTTGGTCCACCGTCCGCTCACCGGCGGCGAGAGCGTCGCCCAGGGCTCTTGCCAACTCCCGTCCCACCTCGGGGAGTTGCCGGTTCACCGCTTCCAGTCGGTTGGCCAGGTTCCGGACCCCCTGAACCAGCGCCGCCTCGTCGCTCCGGAGTTCGCCTCGCTCCACTCGCCCGGCTCTTTCCATCCGCGCCCGGAGGTCATCCTGCCGGCGCGCCAGAGCCAGCGCCTCTTCCGCGCCCTGGCGGAGCGTCGCTCGGAGCGCCTCCTCGAACGCCTCCATCCAGTCACGGCGGGCCTCCTCCAACTCGTCCAGCGCGCGCTGGGCCATCTCACCGGCCTCGCCCGCCTCTCCGGCGGCGCCATCGGAATCCCCGCTCCGAGCAGCCTCGGCCGCGCGCTCCATGGCTTCCTTGGCCTGCTCGAGCTGCCGGCCGGCCTCGCCGGCGGCCTGTGAGGCCGCCTCTTCCCCCTCCCGCCCGAGGCGTCGCTCCAGATCCTGTAGCCGCTCGCGAACCGGGTCGACTCCGGCCAGAAGGCTCTCCTGGCTTGCCACCGGATCCGTGGCGCCGGCCTGCTCCTCCGGAGACTCGGCATCCGGTGATCCAGCGTCGTGCTCCCTGGTTCCGGGTTCGGTGGCACCCGGCTCCCCCGCGTCATCCCGACCGTTCTCGCCTGCCAGGATCCGTGCCAGTTCTTCCTGCTCCTCAGCCAGCGTCCGGAGGTCCTCTTCCGCCCCCAGGAACGACTCTTCCAGCGCCGCACGGCGGAACCGCTCCAGCACCGCCTCCAAATTATCCTGAAGGGCTTCACGGGCATCGGCCATCCGCCCGAGTTCTTCAGCGGCGTCCATGCGGCGGCCGGACTCAAGAGACTCCATGAGCTCCGAGAGCCGCTGGGCCTCTTCTCCGGCGCCCAGCTCGGCCAGGAG
>REEG01000128.1 GCA_007695195.1 Gemmatimonadales bacterium
ACTGAGGGAGGCGGCTCCGGGCGGCTGAATCCCACTTCCCGGCATGGGGGTCCTGCGCCGTCACCGGCCCCCGGCTTCCCGTGACCGGGGTCCAGCGCCGCGTGGCCGGACCCCAGTCACGGGGGAGTGCCTAGGGCGAGAGCCGGCGGCCAAAGAAGTCGGCGGTGGCCTCGTAGGCCCTGAGCCAGTTGGTGTGGAGGAGGAAGGAGTGGACCTCGTCGGGGAAGACCAGGACCTCCGTCTCCACCTCCCGCTCCCGGAGCGCTTCCACCAGATCCACCGTCTCCACGAAGCGCACGTTGCGATCATCGTCGCCGTGGATGAGAAGGACCGGCGAGCGCCAGCTGTCCAGGTGCGCCATGGGTGACGCCTCGAAGGCGATGCGGGTCTTCTCGGGGTCGGCCAGGGGGTTGTAGTCGGGTCGGAAGGTGGCGATCCCCACGTTCCAGTCGTGGACCCCGTGGACATCCACCCCGGCTGCGAAGAGCTCCGACGCCCGGGCCAACCCGAGAGCGGTGAGGTACCCCCCGTAGGAGCCGCCCCAGAGCCCGATGCGGTCCGGATCCACGTCGGGGCGGGCCCGGAGCCAGAGGCCGGCGCCGGTCACGTCCTGGAATTCGCTCCCCCCCGCCGCCCCGTAGTTCAGCGCCTCGCGGAACTCCATCCCGTAGCCGGTCCCGCTCCGGAAATTCACCGAGAGGACCACATACCCCTGCAGGGCCAGGTACTGGTTCAGGGCGTAGGCGTGGTGGTAGTAGATGCGGTCGTGGAAGCCCAGGAGCATCTGACGGCGGGAGCCGCCGTGGAAGTAGGCAATGGCGGGCCGGCGCTCTCCCGGCGCCAGATCCGGGGGAAGGAAGAGCTGGCCCGGGACCACCATTCCGTCCTGGGCGGGGATCATGACCGGTTCCGGGACCACCAGGCGGTGGTCGGGGAAGTCGTCCGGGACGCCGCCCGGCGCACCGCGGGGGATCAGGGGCCGGGCCCGGTCCCCGCTCCCCGCCCCCACATCGGAGGCGTCCAGGATGGCGGCATGGCCCGGTGTCCGAGCTCCCGACCGGAGGAAGGCGATCCCGCCCTCACTTAGCGGCACCGGCTCCCATTCAATCCCTTCGCCGGCGGTGAGGAACTCAGGGGTGCCCCCCGCCACCGGGACGCGCCAGAGGTGCCGTCGGTCAATGTCGTCCTGGTTCGAACTGTAGACCACATACCGCCCATCCGGCGAGAGGATGGCGTCGGCCACCTCGAAGGGCCCCGTGGCCAGGGCCACCGCCTCACCGCCGGCAACGGAGACGGCGTACAGGTTCAACCACCCGCTCCCCTCCCAGGCGAAGACCAGTCGGTCCCCATCTCCCCAGAGGAGCTGGTTGGGCATGTTCACCCCGCCCCAGAACCGGCTCCCCACGCCGGCGCGGGCGCGCCAGACCTCCCGGGATTCGCCGGTGGCGGGGTCGGCCACACGGATGGACCAGGGGTGGGTCTCCCGGAGAGGCCGGAAGCTGGTAGAGGCCGACGAAGCCGCGATTCGGGCGAAGGCCAGGCGGTCTCCATCCGGCGACCACACCGGGTGCCGGTCACCGTCCACACCGGGATCCATCCACCGGATCACCCCTTCCTCCAGTTCCAGTACGCCCACGAAGGCGTGGGTCCCCCGGCTGCTGGTGAAGGCCAGACGGCTTCCGTCGGGAGACCAGGCGAGCTGCCCTGGCCCGCCGCGAACCGTGGCGACCCGTTCCGGATCCCCGCCCTCCACTGCGCCCACCCAGATGTCGCCGCCTCGAGTGAAGGCGTAGCGCTCCCCATCCGGGGCCACCACGGCGTTGCCCACGTTGGTGAGACGCCGGGGTTCGTCCCCGTCCAGCGAGATGAACCAGAGGGCCTGCTCGGCCCCTGCCGGATCGCTGGTGGGATTGGGGATCTCGCCCTGGCGGTTGGGGCCGCCGCCCCGGACGAAGAGAAGGCTACGTCCGTCGGGGGTCCAGTCGGCGATGGAGAGCTCCTGGCCGTCATCGCCCCGGTAGCGGGTGAGGGGCCGGCCGGTGTAGGCCGGGGCCTCGGCCACCCAGATGTTTCGCTCACCCCGGTCGTTCTGGATCCAGGCCACGGCTCCCCCGGCCGGGGCCGCACGGATACCGTACGGGAAGGGTGGGGCCAGAAGGGCTTCAAGGGTCACCTCCTGGCTCTGTCGGGCCTCGGCGGGCTGGGCCGGGAGAAGGCAGCTAACCGCGGCGAGGGTCAGCAGAATCACTCCCAGGACACGGGGGTGGCCGGAGGCCGTGGGGAGCAGGGAGCGGCATGGGGGGCGCATGGACGTCTTCCGGGGGGTGGAGGGTGGGCTCGGAACCATCGCCCGTTATCCTGTCACCGACGGGTGACCCACGCCAGCCCCTCGGCCTTCGGGGAGCCGCTCACCGGATGTTGCCACGGTGCCCCGCTTCCCCTGCCCATCGCCGGGTCCGTGTCCGTCCCGGCCGCAGGCAATCCGTTAGATTCCCAGGGTGTCCATGAAGCTCCGGGCCCGCGCCTTTCACATTCCCCCTTCCCCTTCCCCTTTCAGATCGGAGGCCGACGGAACATGAGGACGGTCAAGACGGTGCTCATTCTGGTTCTCAGCTTCGCGCTGGTAACGGCGGTGGTCCAGAACACCGCCGTGGTGGAGGCGCGCTTCCTCTGGATGACCACGGAGACACCGGTGGTCATCCTCCTATTCCTCACCAGCGTCGGGGGATTCGCCCTGGGTCTTCTGGTTTCCCTCCTCATCCAGCGCAACGGCGCCGGAGATGGGGGACGGAGAGGTGGCGGCGGGAAGGGGAGTGGAAGAGGCGCGAAGCAGCCCGGTAAGGGTTGACGAGCTCCACATGCGCATCACGGCCGCCCTCTTCCTCCTGGTCACCCTGGTGGTCAACTGGCTCGCCAACAGCCTCCCCCTGGGCGGACGAACCACCGGTGAGCTGGCCGCCGAGTACCCCAACCTCTTCGTCCCTGCCGGGGTGACCTTCTCCATCTGGGGTGTGATCTACCTGGGGCTCATGACGTGGGCCGTGATGCAGTTCGTCCCCGGGCGACGTGAGGTGGGGCGGATGCTCGCGCCGGGATTTGCCCTGACCTCGGTGCTCAATGCCGGGTGGCTCTTCGCCTGGCACTACGGACAGGTGGAGATCTCCGTCGTGATCATGGCCGCGCTCCTCGTCACCCTCCTGGGGCTGAACGCCCGTCTCGGAGGGTGGGCCCCGGAACGATTGCGCGGCCCCGCCCCGGAGTCGGCACGCTTCGCCTTCGGCGTCTATCTGGGATGGATCTCGGTGGCCTTCATCGCCAATGTCACGGCCCTGCTGGTGGC
>REEG01000028.1 GCA_007695195.1 Gemmatimonadales bacterium
GGACGCTATTCCTTCTTCCGATCCTGTTGTTCCTGAGCACGGCATGCGGAGTCCCCGAACAGGGAGAAGCCGCCACGGAGGCAACCGACCAGACACCCTCCGGCGCGACGGCGACGGCGACGGACACGGCGCACACGCCGGACACCGCGACCCCAGTGGCCTCAGGAAGCACCGAGGCTTCAACCCACGGCGATGACCTGGGCGAGGTGGACTTCCAGGTAACCTGTGCCGCCGACGTACAGGCCGACTTCGATAGGGCCGTGGCCTTGCTCCACCACATGATGTACCAGCAGGCACGGGCCGAATTCCAGGCCATCGCGGCACAGGAGCCCGGCTGCGCCATGGCCCATTGGGGCATCGCCACGAGCCTGTTCCAGCCCCTCTGGCCCGGACGCCCGGACCTGGAAACCCGGACCCGGGGGTGGGAGGCGGTGGAACGAGCCGGTGAGCTGGGCCCCGGAAACGAGCGGGAACGCTTGCTGCTGGACGCTACCGCAGCCTTCTGGGAGAATCCCGACGAGGATGAGTGGTGGCCGCGCATCCAGCGGTGGGCCGAGGCCATGGAAGGGGCCCATGGGGAGCGCCCCGACGATCTGGAGATCGCGGCGTTCCACGGCCTGGCTGTCCTGGCCGCCGGACAGGTGGCCGAGGACCAGTTGGCCGAGAATGCGCGGGCCGCCGAGATCCTGTATTCGGTTCACCGGGAGGAGCCCCTGCACCCTGGTGCCATCCACTACATCATCCACGCCGATGACGCCACGGGCCGGGCCGAGGAGCATCTCCACGTGGTGGAGCGGTACGGGGAGGTGGCTCCCCATGTACCCCACGCCCTCCACATGCCGAGTCACATCTATGTTCGCCTGGGCGACTGGCCCGAGGTGATCCAGTGGAACCGGCGCTCCGCCGAGGCGGCGCTGGATCATCCGACGGACGGGAAGGTCTCGTTCCACTACATCCACGCCATGGACTACAAGCTCTACGGGCATCTGCAGCGAGGGGAAGATGCCCGGGCCGACGAGATCCTCAGGCGAAGCCTCGTGACCGGTCCGTACCAGGAAGACTTCGCCAGCGCCTTCCACCTGGCCGTCATGCCCGCCCGTGTGGCCCTGGAGCGCCGGGACTGGGACGAGGCCGCACGGATCCGTGTAGGTAATCCCGACTACCTGGACTGGGCCCGATACGAGTGGCCTCAGGCCCTCTCATGGTTTGCCCGGGGGATGGGTGCCGTCATGACCGGGGACATGGAGGCCGCGCAGGCCGCCGAGGGCGAACTGATGCATCTCCGCGACCGGGCCGAGGCCGCAGGGGAAGACGCTTACCGGACCTACATCGAGGTGGATCGTCTCATCCTCTCCGGGCGGATCGCCTGGGCGGCGGGAGACGACGAGGGGGCCCTGGCCCTGACGCGGGAGGCGGCCGAGCTGGAAGGGACGGTGCAGAAGCATCCCATCACCCCCGGCGCCCTTCTTCCCCCCTACGAGGCGCTGGGCGAACTGCTGCAGGACATGGATCGGCCGGCCGAGGCCCTGGAGGCGTTCGAGGCCGGGCTCGAGGTGTGGCCCAAGCGATACCGGAGCCTGCTGGGGGCAGCCACCGCAGCCGAAGCTGCGGGACTCGACGAGGAAGCCCGGATCCACTTCGCCACCCTACAGGAGGTAGTGAATCCGGAGAGTGAGCGCCGCCCCTTCGGATCTTGATCCCCGTCTGTGCTCTGTGTACTGAGGGTGGTGCCGGTGGGATGTGGGATGTGGGATCCGGTGCCCCGGAGACCCGCCGCCTCTCAGAACCCAAGCATCCGGATGAAGGTCATGTGCTCCTCTTCCGGATCTCCGTGGAGGATGGCGGCGCTGACCCGGGCCACCCAGTTGTGGGGGGCATCCAGGCGCTCCATGATCTCCCGGCGCTCGTCATTGCCGAGCTGGGCCCACGCCACCAGGCTCCGGCGATTCAGAGCGGAGGTCACCAGGAGCGCGTGGTCGGCGTAGGCTTCGGTGAGCCGCGCCCGCTCCTGTTCGCTGAGTTCCTCTGGATCCACCTCTTCGGCCCGGATCCGGTCCAGGAGGGACCGGGCCTCCCGGTAGCGCTCCCGGTTCTCGTCGTGATCCCGGAGGAGTGCGTCGGCCACGGATTGATCCCAGGGCTCCACATTCCGCCCGGAGCCGAGCCGACTCACCCGGGCCAGGGCCAGCACCTGCCGGTACTCGGGGCCCATGGCGTCCTCCACCTCCTGCCGGTAGGCCCGGCCCAGATCATTGGCCCGGAAGGCCACCCGGGTGATGTATCGGAGGCTCATGAGGGTCTGGAGGCTCATCTCGTCGGTGTTCTCCAGCTCCCGGACCCGCTCGTAGACCTCGTTGAACTCCCTCACCTCCCGGGAGTCATCCCACCGGGAGAGGCGTTCGCCCACGCGGGACACATCGGCCCGGCTGAGAGTGGTGGCCTCCAGTTCATCGAAGAAGTCGTCGAAGGCCCGGGCCGCATCCCGGGGCGGCTCCCCGGCGGTGGGGTCGCCCCCGGAGCTGCGGGCCACGTTGCCTGCCCTGGCGGCCCGCTCCGCCACCTGCACCACCTCTCCCACCTCGGACCACGACCCCGCCCCCATGGATCGGGGGATCTGGTACCAGGCCAGCGCCCCACCCACCGCCAGGAGCACCACCAGTCCCGCAGCCCCGAAGCAGCCGCACCCCAGGAGACCCTTGGCGCACCCGTTTCCCCCGGAACCTCCCCTGGCTGCAGGACCCCTTCCAGACGCTCCGGGAGACCCCGCTCCGGCCGAGGAAGCAGAGGCCCCGGCCGCCGATGCGTCCGAGGAGGAGGTTCGGGGTGTGGAGTCTGCTCCGGAGACGCTGTCGTGTTCGGCCATGGGTCCTCCTCCTGGGACGGTTCAGGGAGACATGGCCCTCAGCATACAGGCACACCGCCGTCCACGCGACAGGCCACCACCGGGCCCCCCGACTGGATCCAGGGGAGGATGCCGTGGGTGACGTTCCGGATCCGCTCGTAGCCCAACTGTTCCGACAGGGCCAAGGCCAGGAAGGACGTCCGGTTTCCGGTACGACAGATGAGGACCACCTCGTCCTCCGGCCCCACCAGTGAGGCAAAGGAGGGGAGGAACTCGGGTTCGAGGCGGCCCTGGGGATCGAAGGCGGTGATGAGGTGGCTCCCCTCGATGACACCGGTCTGCTCCCACTCCCACGGTTCGCGGATGTCCACCACCATGACCCCATCGTCGATGAGGCGTGCCAGCTCCCGGTTGTCGATCTCACGGACAGCTCCGTCGGCGGGACGGGTGATGAGCCATAGACCGATGCCCGCCACCAGGAGAAGGAGGGC
>REEG01000119.1 GCA_007695195.1 Gemmatimonadales bacterium
AGAGGAAGAGGGCGATGAACAACAGCACCGCCAGCGTCAGCCAGAGACGCCAGGGCCGCCGCTTCTCGGCGTAGGGATCCACCATGCTCCGACTGGAACCGGGAGGAAGGGCCGCCACGCCGGTAAGGGCGGCGCCGAAGGGCACATTGATCCGGGCCCGGGCGTTCACCGCCCAGCCGTTGGCGTCCAGGAGCGGTCCCAGACTCCGGCGCCGGAGCGTCAGAAAGGCCAGGAGCATGGACGGGCCCGAGATGAGGAGGATCACCCCGGCGATGACCAGTGGAACCTGCCAGAGGGGGAGGGTGAAGAGCCCGGCCACCATGGCCGCCAGCGCCGTCCCGATGGCGCCGATGGCCAACCCGATGGCGGCGAAGATCCCGGCGAACTTGGCGATGTCGAAGGCCTGGGCCCCGGCGGACTGGGCTGCGGCCCCGCCTCCCTCACCCCCGGCCTGAGCCCGGGCGGCGGCATCGCCGACGCCGGCCTGCCCCCGGGCCTCTACCGCCTCGTCCCGGGAGGCGGCGAACTTCCGGAGCTGCTCTTCCACGAACCGGGCCACCCGACGGTAGGGAGCCCAGAAGGCCTGCCGGATGCTCACCGGTTGCTCCACCACTTTCACGACCGTGGCCTTCCAGTCCCTCCCCTCCCGGTCCCAGAACACGCCGTTCCGACCCGGGACCATGAGCTCGTCCACCTCCCCCCCGGTGAGGGCGGCCACGATGCTGATGGGCGCGGCTCCCTGACGGACGCAGGTGCAGTAGACCAGGTAGCACCCGCTGAAGGGCGCCATGGTGGCGTGGCGCCCCATGTCGGCCACATGCATCACAAGTTCGCAACTCCGTTGATCCAGGTAGAGCGTCCCTGCCTGGAACACGGCCTTCCGGTCGTCGCGGTAGAAGTCGCTCATGGTGACGAAGTTGCGGAGGAGGGTCACCAGGTGGGCCTGGTACCGCACCAGTCGCTCCACGGCGTCGATGGTTGCCGCCGACGTCTCCGCCTCCAGGTCCCGTTCGATGAGCCGTCCCAGCTCCGCCTCCGCCTCGCCGTCCACCAACTCGCGGAGGCGCTCCACCGGAAGAGCATGGACCGGAGTATCCGGACGCTGGGCCTGCCAGGCGGCCCACGGGTCGAAGCGGTGGGTGAGTTCCTGCCACGCCTCCTCGCTGAGTTCCTCCACCTCTCCCAGCAGTGGCTCCACCGCCGAAGCCCGGAATCGCTCCATGGCCCCGACCCAGGCCGGGTTCAGCCCGTCGCGGAGAGGGAGGGGCTGATCCGCCTCCACGGCGGCCAGGGGGAGCGCCGCCACATCGGCCTCATCCGTCGCGATGGCCCGATCCGCCAGGGCGCCATAGACGGATTCAGCGGGATTCAGTGGACCGGCGGCCCGGGGGTCGAAGGCGGCCAGCCGGCAACGGGCGAAGTAGTCCTCCACCTTGGTGCGAACCGCGTCCAGCGCCGCCGCCGCCACCGCCGTATCCGCCCCCAGGGGCCGGATCTCCTCGCCCCCCTCCTCGCCGGCCTCGTGCCAGGCCAGAACGGCTCGGGCCTCCTTGAAGAAGGTCTCCACCAGGGCGGCGTCCACACCGGGGTTCCCGCTCCGGTCTTCCTTCCCCCCCAGAGTCTCCACTACCTCGCCGATGACCGCCGCCAGCTCCTCATCGTCGGTCATGGTCGCCGGCACCACCCCGTCCCCGTTGGGCTTGGCGTCGGGAAAGAGTCGGGTCATGTCGGCGAAATCCGAGACCTGGAGGGCCGAGTCCGGGGATCGGTCCAGGTACTCCAAGATCTTCACGGCGGCGGACCGGAGACGCGGCCCTTCCGGCGCCTCGGTGGAGATGCTGTCGGGCGCGAGCCCCGCATCGGCCAGAAGCACATCGGGAGAGGTGAGGCGTGCCCGGGCCCACGCCACCGCGGCCCGGATCTCCGGCACCCGGATCTGTCCGTCGCCGTCCGTGTCCACCAGCGCCGCAGTCCGGGCATCGAACTCCAGACCCTGGGTAGGGCAGTTCAGCACCGTCCAGAGCTTGGGATCCAGCTCATCCAGGTGAAGCAGATCGACGCCCCGGTCCAGGGCAACCTGATCGAACCCGCCGGAGCGGAAGAAACGCCAGTCGTGGGAGCCGGGGGTGGCGGTCATACCGGGACCTCAACAGAAGACGGGACGGGTGAGCGCGCACGCCGCCTGGGTCCAAGGACTCAGGCGGCGTGCCGAAACGAAGCGGGACTCGATGGATTCTACTAGTGAACCCGTCATCTGTCCACGATCACCATATGCCTATCTGTCTGGCCCGTCCGTTCATCCTCCAGGGCCCTGCCCCGCAGCCCGGAGGGCTCACTGTGCCTGGACGGCCCGGCCGAGGATCAGAACCGGTAGCGCACCCCCACCTGCGCCTGGAACTGGAGGAGCAGATTCGATCCCAGGATGGTCTCGTTTCCGAACGTGGTGGGGATGGAGTACTCGATCTGGTTGGTCGCCTGGTTGTAGTTCCGGGGGACCATGAGGTTTCGCCGCGGGCCAGCGACCGATACATACCGACCCCAATCCGAGTTGAGCCCGTTCAGGACGTTGAACAGGTCCACCTCCAGATCGAAGCGCTGCCCGCGAATGGTCTCGAAGCTCCGATTCAGACGCAGGTCCAGCCGGTTGAAGGTGGGCTGGGTGCAGGTGTTCCGGGGGATGATCTGCCCCACGTAGTTGCCCACGCACTCCCACTCCTCCAGGTAGCCGGCGTAGAGGTCCCGCTGCTCCTGGGCCAGCACCGGGTCGTCGGTGGCCAGAGGCAGATCCTCCGGCGCGAAGATGAAAACCCGGTCGTTGAAGTTCACCCCGTCGGCGTTCAGGTCCCCACTCTGCTCCGGCGTCCACGGGGCTCCGGAGTTGACCCGCCAGATGGCTGAGGCCCGAACCCCCAGAGGCAGCTCCGTGGAGGTGGAGAAGACGAAGGTGTGCCGCCGGTTGAAGTCGCTGGGACCCCAGGCCTGGCCGTCCACGCCCCCCAGCTCGTTGGGGCTGCTCTCCCCCACCCGGGGGTTTGTCCACCCGGCATTCGCGGTGCAGCACGAGTAGGACGAGTTGTCGTACGACCGGGAGAAGGTGTACGACGCCCGCACATTGGAGGTGGTGCCGAACCGGTGATCCAGCTCCACCGTCCCGATGAAGGCCCGGGAGAGCCCGTCATTGTAGTTCACGTAGATGTCGGCGAAGTCCGTGTTCCGCCGGTTGTTGGCCCCCGCCGAAGAGGACGGGTCGAAGAGGCTCTCCGGCACGTACACCTGGCGTCCACCCTCGCCGGCGATGGTGAACTGGGCATCCCTGAGGTTCAGGTTCCG
>REEG01000026.1 GCA_007695195.1 Gemmatimonadales bacterium
GTGGAGGGCACCACTATCTTCCAGTCCCCGGGTGAGGATGAGGAGCCCCGCCAGCGCCCTCTACTTCGTGGTGGGAGGGGACCCCTTCCTCTCGGCCCGGGTCCAGGCAGACCTTGTGGAGCTTCTCCCCGATGCCGGCGTCGTGGGGCTCTCCGCCGATGGAGTGCGATCGGCCATCCGGGGACAGACCATGGGCTGGATCGCGCTGCTCCGCTTCCTCACCCTCATCCCCATCGGGTTTCTTCTCGCCGGATTCGCTCCCCGCTCCGGACCCCGCGTGGCCCCGGCTCTGGTGCTGGCCATGCACCTGTACACGGTGAACTTCCTCCTCATCGTGCTGCTCAGGCTCGGGTACGCGGTCTTCGGATTCGAGGCGACGGTAACCACATCGGGGGCGTTTGAATTTGTGCATTTCGGGGTGGAGCGATGCCTGGTAGCCACCTGGCTAACTGTGGGAATCCGTGTCCTCTGGCGGCGCACGTGGCCGGTGGCGCTGATGGGGGGAGTGGTGGTGGCCCTCCTCGACTTTGCCCTCCTTGGAGTCACCTTCGGCTTCGGAATGGGGGCCATGGAGGCCTGGCTCGGCCGGCCTCCCGGGTCCTGAAGGTCAGATCGGCGTAGTCAGATCTCCACTCGCCGCAGAAGCTGGGCGTTCAGCGCCGCGATGACCGTACTGGCCGACATGAGGACCGCCCCCACCGCGGGAGAGAGGAGGATCCCCCACCCCGCCGCGACGCCGGCGGCCAGGGGGATGGCGACGATGTTGTAGCCCGCCGCCCACCAGAGATTCTGGAGCATCTTCCGGTAGGTGGCCTTGGAGAGGGTGAGGATGCGGGGGATGTCCCGGGGGTCGGAGCGGACCAGCACGATGTGCCCCGCCTCCACGGCCACGTCGGTTCCCGCGCCGATGGCGATGCCCAGGTCGGCCGTGGCCAGAGCCGGGGCGTCGTTCACCCCATCTCCCACCATGGCCACCCGCTTCCCCTGGGCCTGCATTTCCTTGACCTTGGAGGCCTTGTCCTCGGGGAGGACCTGGGCGAAGACGGTCTCGATCCCCAACTCATCCGCCACGGCCCGGGCCACCTCCTGGGAGTCCCCGGTGAGCATGGCCACCTCGAGCCCCTGGTCCTTCAGGCGACTCACCGCCTCCCGGCTCTCGTCCCGGACGGCGTCGGCCACGGCGAACACCGC
Organism: Gemmatimonadales bacterium; assembly: GCA_007695195.1. GTDB lineage: Bacteria > Gemmatimonadota > Gemmatimonadetes > Longimicrobiales > Gaopeijiaceae > PWLA01. The sequence continues at coordinate 1,192 of REEG01000026.1, forward strand.
CAGCGCCTCTCTATCGCGGAGGAGGTAGATGGCAGCGCGCCCCTGCGCGCCCGCCCTCTCCGCCGCCTCCCGGAGCGCGGAAGGAACCCCAGCGTCCACTTCCTCCAGAAGGGACGGTCCGCCCATGAGGTACCGGGTTCCATCCACGGAGGCACTGACCCCCTTCCCGGTGAGCGCCTCGAAATCGTCGGCGGAGGGGATCTCCAGCTCCTTCTCCCGAGCCGATTCCACGATGCCCCGAGCGATGGGATGCTCCGAGTCCGACTCCACCGAGGCGGCAATGCGAAGAGCCTCGTCCGCGTCCATGCCCTCGTGCACCGTCATCTCCACCACCCGGTGCGCCCCCAGGGTGAGGGTCCCCGTCTTGTCGAAGATGACCACGTCCAGCTTCCGGGCCTCTTCCAGCCCCCTCCGGTCCCGAACCAGGAGCCCCGCCTGGGCTCCCTTGGTGGTGGAGATGGCCACCACCAGGGGGACGGCAAGGCCAAGAGCATGGGGGCAGGCGATGACCAGCACGGTGACCATCCGGACCACCGAAAAGTCCAGTTCCGCCCCGGCGAGCTGCCACCCGGCGATGGTGAGGACGGCAGAGACCAGGGCCACCCCGGTAAGGATGCGGGCGGCTCGGTCGGCCAGGTGCTGCGCCCGGGAGCTTGACTCCTGGGCGTCGGAGACCAGGCGCATGATCCCCGAGAGCTTGGTGTCGTCGCCGGTGCCGGTGACCTCCACCCGAAGGGAATTCTCTCCGTTCAGGGTACCCGCCACCACCTCGTCCCCGTCGTCCTTCCGGACGGGGGTGGATTCTCCGGTGATGGCAGACTCGTCCACGCTACCGGAGCCCTTCCGCACTATGCCGTCGGCGGGGAAGCTCTCTCCCGGGCGCACCAGGATCACATCCCCGTCCCGGAGTTCGTCCACCGGCACCTCTTCCTCACCGGAATCGGTGACTCGAGTGGCCGTGTCCGGAAGGAGCTTGGCCAGCTCTCCCAGGGCGCCCTGGGCCCGGGAGATGGAGTTCATCTCGATCCAGTGACCCAGGAGCATGACGGTGACCAGGGTCGCCAGCTCCCACCAGAGGGGCGCTGCCTCAATGATCCCCAGCTCCACCACCCACGAGAAGGTGAAGGCCACCACGATGGCCAGGGAGATGAGGGTCATCATCCCTGGGAGGCGGTCCTTCAGCTCGGCCCAGGCCCCCTTGAGAAAGACCAGCCCCCCGTAGAGGAAGACCACAGTTCCCAGGACCGGGGGAATCCACCGGGAGCCCGGGAACTCGGGCGCGTCATAGCCCAGGAGCTCCTGGATGTGGCCGGACCAGAAGACCACAGGAAGGGTGAGGACCAGGGAGAGCCAGAATCGCTCCCGGAACATCCCGGCCGAATGGCCTTCATGCTGGTCGTGGTCGCCGTGGTTCTCGTGGTTTCCCTGGTTCCCGTCGTTTCCGTGTCTTCCCGGATCGTCCGACATGCCCTCCCCCTAGCTGGTACAGTGCCGCAGAAGTCCCCTGTCCCGAACGGGCCGGGGCGTTCGTACGTTAGCCATTTGGCCGGTCCAATCCGTAGGATCCCACTGCGACGCGGTGGCCGGAGCACCGACACCGGCAACAGGCTTCATCGACCGCCCACGCCGAAGCGCCCTCGGATTGCCCTTCGGCCACCGGAGCACCGAGTACCATCTTCGTTTTCGGTGGCAGCAACACCCGGTACTCCATCAACATCGCCATGAGCAACATTCCCGGACCCGGGACCTACGCCATCGGGGGCGGCATCCTCAGTTCGGTCCAGGTCGGCGCTCCGCCAGGCGAGCCCGTCACCGGTCCACTCTGTTGCTGGAACGGGGCCTTCGTCGGCTCCACCGGGAGCGTCACGGTTACTGCTATCACAGCCACGCGGATGACCGGCACCTTCGACGTAGGACTCTGATTCGCCTGGTCCCCTTCCTTTCCTTTCGCAGAAGTGGACCGGGGTGGCCCGTTTCCGGTTCGTATGGGGAACTCCACGTCCGCCGCCACGGCCCCTCTTTCCGAGACCGTCCACTCGGGCGTATCCTGAAGTTCCCTGCTCGTGCTGCTGCCACGCCTCTCCCTGGCATCACCCATGTCCGACGACCGTGCCTCGCTGGATCACCTCTTCAGCCT
>REEG01000282.1 GCA_007695195.1 Gemmatimonadales bacterium
GGCGACGTGGCGGCCCACCACAGCCACGTGCTGGGCCGGTTGGACGGGGCCATCCTGGCCACCCCTCATCACCTTCACGTGCCCATCGCCCTGGAGTTGGTGGACGCCGGCGTGCCGGTTCTCTCGGAGAAGCCTCTGGGGGTGAGTGTGGCCGAGATCCGGGAGCTTCGGGACCGGGCGGCCGCCGCAGGCGTAGCCGTGGCGGTGAACCAGACCCGGCGCTTCATCCCGGCCTGCCAGGAGATCAAGCGAATCCTGGACGCCGGCGAGCTGGGTGATCTGGTGCGCGTGGAGATGGCCGAAGGGGACAAGTTCGGATGGCCCGCCGCCACTCCCTCCATGTTCGGGGCCCGCTCCGGTGGGCGGGGAGTCCTTCTGGACATCGGGGTCCACGCCCTGGACCTGGCCGTGTGGTGGCTCGGTGAAGGGCTGGCGGTGGACACCTACCAGGACGACAGCCTCGGGGGGTCCGAGGCGGCGGTCCGAGCCACCTTCCACCGCGAAGACCTGACGGTGGAGCTGCGACTGAGCTGGCTCGCCCGTCAGGCGAACCGGTACACCTTCCAAGGGAGCCGGGGAACGCTGGAGTGGTCCATCTACGACCTGGACCGGGTTCGCATTCGCCGGAACGCGGCGGCGAATCCGGAGGTTCGGCGGATCCGGGGCGCCCCCGGCGCCTTCGCCGACCTGGCCCCTCGGGTGGTGGAGAACTTCCTGGCCGCCGCCTCCGGGCCCACCCCGCCGGTGGCCTCGGTGGAGGACGCCCTGGCCTCCATGGCCCTCATCGAGGGGTGCTACGCCCGGCGGGAGCGCCTCGCCATGCCCTGGCACGCCTTCCAGATGGAGCCGGCCCATGTCCGCTGATCGGCGTATTCTGGTGACCGGCGCCGGCGGGTTCATCGGCGGGCGGGTTGTGGAAGCCCTTCTTCAGACCCCGGAGCTGGGCACCGTGGTGCCCACGGTGCGTCGGTGGTCCACGCTGGCTCGGATCGGGCGATCTCCGGTAGAGGCGGTGGGGTGCGACCTCCTGGAGCCGGAGCAGGTGGCCCGCGCCGTGGAGGGGATGGACTCGGTGGTCCACTGCGCCGTAGGTGGACGCCGGGCCACGGTGGAAGGGACGCGGAATCTCCTGGAGGCGGCCCTGGCTGCAGGGGTGCGACGGGTGGTGCACACAAGCACCATCGACGTGTACGGAAGGGCCACGGGGCGCGTGACGGAAGAGCACCCGTTCGAGATCACGGAACGGGAATACGGGGACTCCAAGATCGAGGCGGAAGAGCTCGTCCGGGAGTTCGTGGATCGGGGGCTCGAGGTGGTGATCCTCCGTCCCACCATTGTCTACGGCCCCTTCAGCGACACCTGGACCGTGGCCTTCGCCGACCGGCTCCGGGAGCGGGCCTGGCTCCTTCCGGCCGAGGCGTGCCAGGGAACGTGCAATCTGGTGCATGTGGACGACGTGGTTCGGGCCATGCTCCTGGCGCTGGACGCCCCAGGGGCATCAGGCCGGGCGTACAATGTGAACGGCCCCGACGCCGTGACCTGGCAGGAGTACGTGGAAGGGCTGAACCGTGCGCTGGGATATCCCCCTCTGGAACCGCCCCCTCCGGCGCCGGCACGACTCCGCTCCAAGCTGACCCAGCCGGTGCGGAGTGTGGTGAAGGCGGCCTATTTCCAGTTCGAGAAGCCGGTGCAGGCCCTCTACAAGAAGTCCCCCGCAGCGCGAGCTGTGATCAAGAAGGTCCAGACCACGCTGCAGCGGGTCCCTTCGCCGGCCGAATACGATCTCTACGGCCGGGAGGTTCACTTCCCTACCGAGCGAGCCGAAGCGGAACTCGGGTACCGGCCCGCAGTGACCGCTCAAGAAGGCATCAACGCGTCAGCCCAGTGGCTGCTCCATGAAGGCGACTACCGGCGCGCCGGCTGAGGGGGCGAATCGCCCCAGCGAGGGTGGCGACCCGTCGCCGCGGCCCCTGTCAGTGGTCCACCTCTGCACTCCCGCCCGGGTGGGGGGGCTCGAGCGGGTGGTTCAGGGGCTGGCCGTCTGGACGGCCCGGGCCGGCCACCAGGTCACCGTCATGGCCGTGAGTGGACCGGGCGCTGACCTGGGAGAGTTCCTGGCGCCGCTGGAGCGGGCGCAGGTTCCGGTGGTGCGGGTCGAGAGTTCCGGTCGGCGTTATCTGGCGGAGCGACGAGTGGTGCAGAAGCACCTCCGGCGGATGAGGCCCGACGTGCTTCACACCCACGGTTACCGCTGCGACCTCCTCCACGGGGGTCCGGCCCGGCGGCTGGGAATCGCCACGGTGAGCACCCTCCACGGATCGAGCCGGATGGGGGGGCTCTCCCACCTCTTCGAATGGTTGCAGGAGCGGGCCCTGGCCCGGTTCGACGGGGTGGTGGCCGTCTCGGAGCCGCTGCGGCAGAGCCTCCTTACCAAGGGGGTACGGGCTGACCGCGTCCACCTGATCCCCAACGGGTGGGTGCCGCCGGAACGGTACCTGGACCGGGAAGAGGCCCGGCGGGAGTTGAAGCTGCCCCAGGACCGGCTCATCATCGGCTGGATCGGCCGCCTCATCCCCATCAAGGGGTGTGATGTGTTCCTGGAAGCGCTGACCCGACTGGGCCCGAACGCCCCGCCGTGGCACGGGATAGTGGTGGGAGACGGCCCAGAACGTGCCGCTCTGGAAGAGCAGGCGCGCCATCTGGGAATCGAGGACCGGGTCACCTTCGCCGGCTCCGTTCCCGAGGCGGCCCGAATTGCCCGGGCGCTGGATCTCTTCGTCCTGAGTTCCCGATCCGAGGGTACCCCCATGACGATCCTGGAGATAATGGGGGCTGGGGTGCCGGTGGTGGCTACGGCAGTGGGCGGAGTGCCGGAAGTGGTGGCTGCGCCACGCGGTGGATGGGTTGTTCCTCCGGAGGAGCCGGAGGAGTTGGCAGAGGTGATCGAGGAGGTGCTGGCTGATCGGCAGAAGAGAGGCCTACGGGGTGGTGCAGGTCAGGAACGGACGAACCGAGTATATGGGCCCGTGCCCTGGGTCCAACTTCACATCAATCTTTATGGTACACTCATTCCGTTCTCCACAAGCCGCTCGGAAACCACTCCAATCACTTCTCCAGACGACACATAAGGCCCATGGATAGGGGAATTGAAAGAACTCTCGTCTCCGACGACCGAATCCAGACCTGGGGCCGGGCTGCTCAGCCTGCCCTCCCGCCGCTCGCACGACCAAGACGCTCGCAGGAAAAGACGAGTCTCGTTCAGCCACTCACCCCAATCCACTGGGCGATGGGCGCCCTGATCCTGATCTCCATCGGGCGGGCCCATGA
>REEG01000078.1 GCA_007695195.1 Gemmatimonadales bacterium
GCTCCGTCTCCGCGAAGATGCGCGGGATCCCCCACGCGTCGATGAGGATCTCCACCGGGCGTTCGAGCCCGGGCACCTCCAGAACCTCCGTTTCCTGAGCCTCCAGGAAGGATGGGGGTGCCCATAAGACGGCTGAAAGGATGAGCGGGAGTACCAGGCGCCATGGTCCGAGCCGGGGGGGAAGCATGGGATTTCAACCTCCAATTGAAAGAAATCTGTACGACCGGCGGCAGACTAACCCCTCCGACGGTCTCCCGCATCCCCGGCCTCGGCCCTGGCCCCCGCCAAAGGTTCTCCCTCCCGACGGGTACCGACGGTTGCTCACGGTTGCTTCAGGGGAGGGGCTACGCCTATTCTGGGCCCTTCCGATCTTTCACTTGCCTGACCAGAGCCCGACATTTCCGAGGCCATCCCCTTGCAACGTCCCCATCCCTCGCCGTTTCGCCTCCGGCTCTCCGCTCCCGACGATGGGAGGCTCGACGGGTCGAGGTCGAGGTCGCGTCCATGTCCATGAAGCACCGTCTCGGATGGATCCTGGGCGGATTGTTTCTCCTGGCGGCCCTCTTCCTCCCCCCGCCCGGGGGAATGGAGCCGGCCCAGTGGCGCGTGGCCGGAATCGGTCTGGTCATGGCCGCCTGGTGGATCACGGAGGTCCTCCCCATCCCGGTGACGGCGCTGGTTCCCCTGGCTCTGCTGCCCCTCCTGGGGACATCCACCATGCAGGAGGCGGCGGCCCCCTTCGCCGACCCCATCATCTTCCTGTTCCTGGGTGGATTCATGATCGCCCAGGCCATGCAGCGGTGGGACCTGCATCGGAGGCTGGCCCTGGGCATCATCCTGCGGACGGGGACGAAGCCCCGGAGTCTGGTGGCCGGCTTCATGCTGGCCACCGCGTTTCTGAGTATGTGGGTGAGCAACACGGCGGTGGCCGTCATGATGCTCCCCATCGCCCTCTCGGTGATCCGGGTAGTGCGGGGCCCGGTGGAGGCGATGGCCGAGGTAGGAGCGGCGGGGACGGTGGAGGCGGCGGGGGCAGAGGCGGCACCCCACTCCGGTCCCGGTCCCGACGCATTCGGCGTGGCCCTCCTGCTGGGCGTGGCCTACGCCGCCAGCATCGGTGGGGTGGCGACGCTCATCGGCACGCCCCCCAACGCGCTCCTGGCCGGCTATATGGCCCGGGAGTTCGAGGTGGATGTGGGCTTCGGCGCCTGGATGCTCATAGGACTCCCGGTGACCTTCATCCTGCTCCCCATCACCTGGCTTCTCCTCACCCGGGTTCTCTTTCCCGTGGGCGACGGAGACGAAGGGGCGGAGGCCGGCGAAGCGTCGCAGCAGTCCCTCGGGGCCCTCCGAACCGAACTGGGCTCCATCACCACGCCCGAGATACGGGTGGCCGCCATCTTCGCCCTGACGGCGCTGGCGTGGATCTTCCGCCCCCTCCTGAACACCTGGATTCCGGGGCTCTCCGACGCCGGGATCGCCATTGCGGCCACCCTCATTCTCTGCGGCCTGCCTGCCGGTGGGGGGCGACAGGGGCCACTCCTGGACTGGGAGTGGGCGCGGGGGATTCCGTGGGGGATCCTGCTTCTCTTCGGAGGCGGACTGTCCCTGGCAGGAGCCATCACCCGGACCGGGCTGGCGGTGTGGATCGGAGAAGCGCTCACCGTGGTGGCGGGGATCCCGTTCGTCCTCCTCCTCCTGGTGGTGGCCGGCGTCATCGTCTTCCTCACCGAGCTCACCAGCAATACCGCCACCGCAGCCGCCTTCCTCCCCATCCTGGCGGGACTGGCCCTGGCCCTGGGTCACGATCCTCTGCTCTTCACCGTCATCGCCGCCCTGGCCGCGAGCTGTGCCTTCATGCTCCCGGTGGCCACGCCGCCCAACGCCGTGGTGTTCGGGAGCGGGGTGATCCGGATGGAAGAGATGGTGCGAGCCGGGCTCATCCTGAACCTGCTGGTGATCGTTCTCACTCCGCTGGTTGCCTTCGTGGTGCTCCGGGCGTTCTTCGGCCTGGGGTGAGGGGTTCGGCGTCCCAGCCGCACCCATGCAGCCACCCGGCGCATCCCCTACGCCCGCTGCGCCCCCTGCGCCCCCGCTCTCCCGGTCCAACCCCAACCGGCCAACCCCGACCGGCCGAACCCCTACCGGTCCAACCCCTCCCGGGCCATGAGGTCGGTGGCCAGGATGGAGAGGCGCACCAGGTGGGGGTGGGCCCGCTGGCCATTGGTGAGGATGGCCACGCCCAGGCGCCGGTCCACATTCCCGTGGGTGAAGGCCGTGTACCCGCCCACACTCCCTGAGTGGGCGATGTAGCGGTCACCGTTCAGGGTCGCCGTCCACCACGCCAGGCCGTACCCGGCGCCGGCCCCGCCCCACCCGCCGGCCATGGGTCCGGTGAAGTCCGGGGAGTTCAGCGTCTGCATGAGCCGGGCAGTCTCGGGGCGGAGGAGGCGGCCCTCGGGGCGGAGGGCGGTGACGTCGGCGCCTTCCTCCGCGTCCTGACCAGCCCCCTGCCCTGCTCCATCGTCCGCCGAATCCCCCGCGGCGCTCGGCGGATGGGTGAGGGCCAGCGACGCTGCCACCCACCGGGCCTGATCCTGCACCGTCCCCCACGCACCTCCTGCCGGCCACTCGGCGAAGCGCACCCGGGCGATAGGCGCCTGCGCTCCGGTCTCGGGATCGGGGCGGTAGGGGACGGCCAGCACCTCCTCCATGACGGGGGTGGGGGCGAAGGCGGTGGAGGTCATCCCCAGCGGGTCCCAGATGCGGGCACGCACCTCTTCCTGCAGGGGGTTGCCGGTGAGCTCCTCGATGAGGCGCCCCAGCACGGTGAAGCCCGGGTTCGAGTAGCGGACCTCCTCCCCCGGAGGCCCTTCCACCACCAGGCGTTCCCGGAGGAAGGTGTCCATGGGCATGGGGACGGTGTCGGCCCAGACGGGCACCGACGAGAAGCCGCCCCGGAGCCCCGAGGTGTGGGTGAGAAGGTGGCGCACCGTGATGGGGGTGGAGGGGTCCTCGCCGCGGATGGCCAGATCGCCCAGGTGGGGGCTCACCGCATCGTCCAGGCCGATGAGCTCTTCTTCCACGAGCTGCATGATCACCGTGGCGATCATGGGCTTGAGGGTAGAGGCGATGATGTAGACGGTCTCGGGGGTCGCCGGGGTGCGGGTGCGGAGGTTCGCGTTGCCGTAGCCCCGGCTCCAGAGGATCTCGTCCCCGGCGGTGAGGGCCATGGTGAGGGACGGGATGCGGCCGTCGGTCATGGCCCGGGCAATCTCGGGCTCCAGCTCGGCCAGGACGCGCTGAAGGGCCGGGTCGCGGGTGG
>REEG01000025.1 GCA_007695195.1 Gemmatimonadales bacterium
CCCCAGCTCGAACCATGAAGCTCAGTCGCATCGCATCCGTCCGTAGCCATCCCCTCGGGGGCTGGTTGATTCTCCTTCTGCTCCTGTCGGCGTCGGCCCTGGTCCTGGTGGGCTGTGAGCGCGAGGAGGAGGAGCACCCGGTCCCTGCGGCCTCGGAGATCGCAGCCTACTACGTCTGGGAGGGCGGGGTGTCGGCCCAGATCAGCGGGAACGTGGCCCAGGTGAGCGTCACGGTGGATCCCGACCTCTACCGCCGTGGCGGTGACCTGTGGGCCAAGGCCTTCCCCTATCTCTTCCTTTTCTCGCCTGCGACTCGCGACGCCCTGTCGGATCATCCCGGCCTCGGGGGGGTGCGGATCGTGGCCCGACATCCCAACGGCGACGCCATCTCCCAGGCCCTTCTCAGTCGGGGTACGTTGACCCCGGTAACGTGGAACCGGGGCCTCCGCATCGCCCGGGATGCCCGTCAGGAGGGAACGGAGCGGCCGGGTCGGGTACAGGATCTGGTTCGGTGGGGTGAGGATCACACCGATTTCGAGTATAATCCGAGCTACATTCGCAACCCGTGACCCCCCTCCAAGAGGCGATATGGCGAAGACGATCACGGTGATCCCGGGCGACGGGATCGGACCTGAGGTGACCGAAGCGACCCGGACCGTTCTGGATGCGGCGGGTGCCCAGGTGGAATGGGAAGAGCAGGTGGCCGGGCTCGCCGGTCTGGATCGCCTGAGGAGCCCGCTACCGGACGTCACCCTGGATTCCATCCGCCGCAACGGCGTCTGCCTGAAAGGTCCCCTTACCACGCCCATGGGCACGGGCTTCCGTTCCATCAATGTGGCCATCCGGAAGACCTTCGACCTCTACGCCAATGTGCGGCCCGCCCTCTCCATGGTTCCGGGCGGTCGGTACGAAGACATCGACCTGGTGCTGATCCGCGAGAACACCGAGGGTCTCTACGTCGGTGTGGAGCACTACATCGGCCTCGAGGGGGATCCGCGGGCGGCGGCGGAGTCGGTCATGATCATCACCCGTCATGGCTCCGAGCGCATCGTTCGCTACGCCTTCGAGTACGCCCGGGATCATGGCCGGAAGAAGGTGACGCTGGCCCACAAGGCCAACATCCTCAAGTATACGCAGGGGCTGTTCCTGGATGTGGGTCGGGAGGTGGCCAAGGAGTTCGAGGGCCAGGTGGCCTTCGAGGACCGGATCATCGACGCCACCGCCATGCAGCTTGTGGTGGATCCCTACTCCTTCGACGTTCTCGTCATGGAGAATATGTTCGGCGACATCCTGTCGGATCTCATGGCCGGACTCGTGGGAGGGCTGGGGCTGGCGCCGGCGGCCAATATCGGGAAGGAGGCCGCCATGTTCGAGGCGGTTCATGGCTCCGCTCCTGACATCGCCGGGCTCGGAGTGGCGAATCCCAGCTCCCTCATCCTCTCCGGAGCCATGATGATGGAGCACATCGGGCAGGCGCCGGTGGCGGCGAGGGTTCGGGCAGCGCTGGGGCGGGTGCTGGAAGACCCGACCCGACGCACCCGCGATCTCGGCGGCTCTGCGTCGACCTCCGAGTTCACGCGCGCCGTCCTGAACGAACTGGGTTGAGGAGACGGCGAGTATGGCACAGGACGCGGTCAATTGGCGGGACCGGTTTCCCGGAGAGGTGACCTGCGTCCGCTGCCTCCGGAAACGCTCCATCGAAGAGTTGGACCGGCTTCTCTGGTGCGAGGAGTGTCAGGCGGCGGCGAAGCGGCGTGCCACCATCCGCGGCTGGATGGCCGGAGTTGCCCTGGCCGTGGTCCTGGCGCTCTACATCTGGTTCGGTATCCAGCCGGACTTCAGCCTCATCCCCACGGGATGGGCCGCCACCATCCTGGTGGCTCTGTACCTGGGGGCGCGGGTGGCCCGGGAACTGTTCCTGGGCTGGGAGCGGCTGGCCAATCGCCGAGCCGTGGAGGCCCGCCCTCCTTCGCCGGACGCCGACTCGGGCGCAGGGCCCGAAGACGGCAAGGAACGACGACGGCCTCGCCGCCGGGATTGAGCCCATCTGAACTTCCATCACTACACCCTTCACCCGAGGACAACACACTCATGGCACCGAAGTTCAAGGGAGTGGATTTCTACGATCTCGATTCGCTCTTCTCCGACGAGGAGCGGATGATCCGTGACACCGTCCGTGGATGGGTCGACGAACGAGTACTCCCCGTCATCGAGGAGGCCTACATCGGGCGGCACTTCCCCCGGGAGCTGGCCACGGAGATGGGCGAGCTGGGCATGCTGGGCGCGAACCTGCCGGAAGAGTACGGATGCGCCGGGCTGAACAACGTTTCGTACGGGCTCATCATGCAGGAGCTGGAGCGCGGGGACTCGGGGATTCGGTCCTTCGCCTCGGTGCAGGGCGCCCTGGTGATGTATCCCATCCACGCCTTCGGAAGCGACGAGCACAAGGAGACGTGGCTCCCGGCGCTGGCCTCCGGCGAGAAGATCGGCTGCTTCGGCCTCACCGAGCCCGACTACGGGTCGAATCCCGGTGGCATGATCACCACCGCCCGCCGCACCGACGACGGGTGGGTGCTGAACGGCACCAAGATGTGGATCACCAACGGGTCCATGGCCGATGTGGCCATCATCTGGGCCCAGACCGAAGAGATCGGTGACACCAAGGGAATCCGCGGCTTCGTGGTGCCCACCGACATCCCCGGCTTCACGGCCCGGGACCAGAAGGGCAAGCTGTCGCTCCTGGCCTCGGACACGAGCGAGCTGCACCTGGAAGATGTGGAGGTGCCCGAGTCGGCCCTCCTCCCGGGCACCCGCGGCCTCAAGGGGCCGCTCATGTGCCTGACCCAGGCCCGGTACGGCATCGCCTGGGGCGCCGTGGGTGCCGCCATGGCCTGCTACGTCGAGGCGCTGGAGTACGCCGGGGAGCGGGTCATGTTCGACGGCCCCATCGCCGGAAAGCAGATCCAGCAGGTGCGGCTGGCCGATATGGTCACCGGCATCACTCAGGGGCAGCTCATGGCCTACCATCTGGGCCGCATGAAGGACGAGGGGACCATGACTCCCCAGCAGGTGTCCATGGCCAAGCGGGCCAACGTGGACATGGCGTGCGAGGTGGCCCGGGAGGCGCGCCGGCTCCTGGGAGGGAACGGGATCCTGGTGGAGTACTCGGCCATGCGCCACATGGCCAATCTGGAGTCGGTCTACACGTACGAAGGCACCCACGACATCCACGGCCTCATCCTGGGGCAGGCCGTAACGGGTCTTGCCGCGTACTGAGGAGGCCGGGATGGCATCGGAGGGGTCGTCCCCCC
>REEG01000067.1 GCA_007695195.1 Gemmatimonadales bacterium
CTGACAGGAACCATTCCTTGAGGGGAATCCCCAGTGGCCCGGGGGTGGTCAAGCCCCCGTTGGTGGGAGGCCACCGTTGACGGGAGGCCGCCTCCGTTCTCCCGAGCCGCTTCTTACCCAGGCCTGCCCAGCGGGCTGAAGCCTCGCCCATGAAAAATTAGAACCGGGATTCTAATTTCGGGTTTCCCGCCTCCGTACGTGCAGGTGACTGGTGGTTGTGGAGCTGAGGGCATGGGGGATGTGGGGAACGCGGGACCGACCGCGGCGACTGGGATCACCGGAGATGAGGGGCCGGCGGCTCCGTGCAGACTTCTGGTTCACATCCGGGAGAAATCCTTCACGGACGTGCCGAGGGAAGCGAGGCAGCCATTCCCAACCCCCACCTGGACCCGGTTCCCAGTGCGCCCTCTCCTCCCTCCTGCCTCTCCCCTCCCGCAAAATTAGAATCCACGTTCTATTTCTGCGGCGAGTAGCGCCGAGGACGAGGAAACGGACTGGTCTGGCACGCACGAAGGGCCATCGTAGCACCGTGGCGGGGCTCCGGAGGGTCCTCCACCCCGGTGGGTGGGGCATTTGCTGAGGTTCTGATCACACGAATTGCGGGCCCTCAGCGTTTGTTCTGGGTCGCTGTTGGTGCCGCGCGCACCTCCTCGGGACCTCCCCAGCACTTCCCCAAATGCGAGGCGGAAGGTGATGCTCCATGGGGACCCGCCGCCAACACGATCCCGGAACAAAGTCCCAAGGGTGCACTTGAGGTACGCCCGGAGATGTCTCGAATATCTGGAGTCCAGCATGCACTCGAGGTGCGAGAGGATGGGGAGGGCCGGGAGCGGGCCGGGGCCGCTCAGTGGAGCGCTGCGGAAGGACTGGAGGGTCGGTCCGGGAGACGATCCGTTCAGGAGGCGCCGCCCGCGCCCTCGACCCTTCCATCATTCTGGCGTGGCAGGAGCGTTGCCGATGGGTCGGTCTCCATCCTGTCCGGCTGCTTTCGCTCCACCGCTGCCGCCATGGACTCAAGAGTGGTGGACTCCAGATACCGGCGGATCCCTTCCCGGATGGGCTTCCACGTCTCATGGAGAGGGCAGGGAGAGGTATCGGAGCACACCGCCAGTCCCACGGCGCACGACTCCAGATCGGCTGATCCATCCATGGCGTGACGGATCTCGAAGAGGCTGATCTCCGCCGGCGGGCGCTGCAGATAATACCCACCGGTGGGGCCCCGGGCCGAGCCCAGGATGCCAGCATCCACAAGCCGGGTGAGGATGGTGGAGAGGAATGGGGAGGGGAGACCCTCCGCCTCGGCGATATCGCGAAGCTTGACCATTTCCGGCGAGTCCCTGTACCGACGGGCAAGATGGGTCGCGGCGCGGATTGCGTATTCGCAGGCGGAGGAATAGATCATGCGTTCGGCGCAGTCCGAAGTGGGGAAGAAGGAGGGCAAGAATGGTCAAGGGGTGAACCTTCAGCGGAGCAGGAACACGCCGTCCCTCCATTAAAGTGTCAAATTAGGCATTGCCGGCCGCCCGCGCCACCTCGTAGTCTGTGCGTGCCTGGTGGCCACAGGTGATGCACACGTCCTGCAGGGCGGTGGGGACGCGGGGAGGTTGGGGTCAGGCTTCAGAGGCGCGTCCCCTTCGCTCCACTGGAGGGAGAGTGTCCCTACCGCTCATTGGAGTCTTTGCGAAAGGAAACCCATGATGGAGATACCCCGGCAAGAGCGTGGGGACATTCTCTAGTTTGGCATGGAAATTCCGGGAAATGGGGAGAGAGGCCGGGATCTCCCCTCCAACGCAGGAGTTTTCATGCTCGATCCGCAACTGGAGCGAATCGCCCGTACCCTGGGCCCAAGCCGCTTCCCCAGGAAGCTGGCCCTGGAACTCTGCGCCGACTGCAACCTGGCGTGCTCCATGTGCCATCATCCGGAGATGCGCCGACCCAAGGGCGTGATGCCCTTCCTCCTCTGGAAGAAGTGTGCGGATGAAGTGGCCCGGGTCGATCCGGACACGGAGGTCTGGTTCTCCTTCTGCGGGGAGCCCCTCATGGAGCCGGATCTCCTGGTCGCCTTCCTCCGCTACGGCAGGCAGGTGGGGCTGCGTTCGTTGAACGTGAATACCAATGGTCAACTCCTGGTGCCTGAGGTCGCCGGTCCGCTCCTGACCAGTGGGGTGGGGACCATCGTCATCGGCATCGACGGATTCTCGAGCCCCGTGTACGCCTCGGTCCGGGTGAACGGTGATCGGGACGTGGTCTACCGGAATGTTGAGCATCTTCTCGAACTCCGCCGGGCCATGGACGACGGCCCGGAGATCCAGGTTCAGTTCATCGAGATGGACGAGAATGAGCATGAGATGCGGGCCTTCGCCGAGTACTGGCTCGAGCGCGGCGCCACCGTGAAGGTCAGGAACAAGCTCAGTTGGGGAGGGCGACTGGACACCCCGGCCCATCAGGCGGCGGACGACCGCATCCCCTGCCCGTGGGCCCTCACCATGATGCACGTGTTCTGGGATGGACGGGTCCCTCGCTGTTCCGGCGACGTGGAGGGCGAAGACTTCCAGGACAACGCGTGGCACGCTCCCCTCACCGAGATCTGGGGGCGTCTGGCCCCCTACCGGCAACTCCATCTGGACCGGCGGTTCGACGAGCTTCCTGATCGCTGCCACGACTGCCGGGACTGGATGAGCGGAGCCGCCGAGCGCGTCCGGGATGGCCAGTTGGACCGACTGGAGCGCCGTCGCCGGAAGCGCCCCCTTCCCGTGCCGGTGTCCGGCGCAGGGCGAGCGCTGGTCTCCGTCAAGTCGCCTCCGTCCCAGATCGTCCGGCGTGCCGACGTGCGACCACCTGCGCCATGAACTCGTCCATTGGGGTCCGTTCTTCGGCGGGAACCGGTCCGTCCCCAACCCTCTACCTGTGTGGAGCCGGAAACCCGGAAGGGGTGCGGCTGGCACTCAGGTTGGCCCGGAGCACCGGTCGGTGGAGTCGGCTGGCCCTCCTGGATGACGATCCCAAGCTCCTTGGGGTGCGGAAGGTGGGTGTGGCGGTGGAGGGCCCCTTCTCCCACCTGGCCTCGGTGGACCGGGCCCGGGCCGAGGTGGTGAGCCTGGTGGCTCGCACCACCAGAGGCCGTGCCGACGTGGCTGCCCGGATCGAGGAGTGGGGGATCCCCTGGACCGGGCTGGTGAGCTCCGATGTGGACCTTTGGGGCGCCCAGACGGCGCCGGACTTGGTGGTCTATCAGAACGCCACCATTGGACCCGAGGCTCGAATCGAACCGGGGTGCGTGGTGTTCATGGGCGCGGCGGTGGGCCATGGCTCCCGGCTTGGGAGGCACTGTGTGGTGGGGGCAAACGCCGTCCTCAACGCCCGGGTTCGTATCGGTGACCGGGTCTACGTGGGAACCAACGCCACCATCCTCCCGGAAGTCACCGTGGGAGACGATGTGACCATCGGTGCCGGGGTCACGGTGGTGGATGATGTCCCGGCCGGCGCCACCGTCTTCGCCGAGCCCGCCCGGGTGGTGGAAGGGCGCCGGGGAACCGATGGACCATCATACCCCTTCGCCGAGCCCGCCCTGTCCGAGCCCGCCCTGTCCGGGCTTGAGCGGGAGATGGCGGAGATCTGGGGTGCGGTACTGGATCTGGATCAGGTGCCCAAGGAGGCCAACTTCTTCGATCTGGGAGGGACGAGCCTCGCCGCGCTCCGGATCGTGGGTCGAGCCAACGAACGTTTCGGACCGGTGCTCTGTCCGGTGGATCTGTTCGAATTCTCCACTGTACGGACCCTGACCAGGAAGGTGGCCGGTGGTGGGTCCTCGGCATCGGTGGGGGCAGGGGAGCTGGGGTCGGCCCAGCGGAGGGGCGACGCACGGCGCCGGATCCTGTCCCGCACTCCCCTCCGCTGAGGTCCCGAAGGGCAACGACTAGGCGCCGGCCAGTACCCGGGCGACGCCGTCCCGTCGGGGGTCCCCGGCCCCGGCCCACCCTCGGGTTGACCGCTCCACCAGGTGGACGCCACCGAAGAAGAGGTTGTACCCGTCCCAGGCCCGACTCTCCGACCAGATGGCGGTGAGGGTCTCCAGTACCTCCGGTGAGAATCCCCCTTCGATCTCAAGCTGCCGGCCTTCCACGTGGAGGCGCGGGAGAGCCACGGCTTCCTCCGCAGTCAGCCCCTCTTCCACCAGGGCGGCAGCCACCTGGAGGATGGCGGAGCGGATGCGGTTCGATCCCCCCGATCCCAGAACCACCAGACGCTCCTCATCCAGGGCCGCTCCCTCCTGTCCCACCAGGATGGAGGGAGCCATCATGGAGGTGAGGCGGGTATCGGTGGGCCACCGCCCGAACCCCGCTGGTTGAAGGTCCTCTTCGCCGAGCATGTTGTTCAGCATGGCCCCCACCCCCGGGATCAGCCGGCCGCACCCCTCCCCATTGCTCGCGGTGAGGGCTGCGGCATTTCCCCATCGATCCAGAATGCTGATGTGGGTCGTCCCGCTCCGACCGGGGGCGTAGGCGGCGAGGACGTTCCGGTACCGCTGGATGAGATCGGTGCTCAGGACCCGTCGGTGGGCATCGACAGGTACCTCGGACTCCAGGTTTTCCCGACGCCGGGCGAGCCGCATGGCCTCAAGGGTCGCGGCGATACGCGCCGCTCGGGCCGGTGGGGTGGAAGGGGGCTGGTCCTCATCCAGGAGCGCCAACCCGAACGCCACCAGGAGCCCTCCGGACGAGGGGGGTGGGTTGGTGAGGAATCGATGGTCCCGGAAGGATATCTCCAGGGGGCGTCGGACCTGCACCTGGTACGACTCCAGGTCGCTCCGGCGGAGGTGCCCACCCCCGCTCCGGGCCAACGCATCCAGAGACGCGGAGATCTCGCCACGGTAGAAGAGGTCCGGCCCCTCCAGAGCCAGCACATCCATGAAGTCGCCCAGCTCACGGAGAGGGTGGATGTCCCCCTGGTCAAGGAGCCGACCCTCCTGGCTGAACAGGGCCTCCACTTCGGGGGTGTCCACCAGGATGGGGAGGAGCACCCGGGCCAGGCGGGCCTGCAGTTCATTGACCCGGACCCCCTCCCTGGCCATGCGCCGCGCCGGCTGCACCACGTCGGCCATGGACATGCGGCCCAGTTCGTCCAGGATCCGAAAGGCTCCGGCGGGGAGCCCGGGTACCGCCGCTGCGCCCAACCCGATGTGGAAAGCCTGTCGGGCCGAGCCGAAGTCCGCCTCGATCTTGCGAAAATCCTCCTGATCCGGCCCGAGTCGCCGACCCGGTGTCTGACAGAAGAAGTCGTAGACCCGGGTCGGACCGGTCTCGGGCCGGGCCAGGAGGAAGCCGCCTCCACCGGGAGACACGAGCAGCGGTTCCGCCACACACGCGGCCCAGAGCGCCGCTACGACGGCGTCATAGGCATTCCCCCCCGCTCTCAGGACCTCCTCGGCCGCCTCGAGGGTGGCTGGATGGCCGCACGCCACGGCCCCCTGGATCATGGGCCGGCCCCGGGGAGGTCAGTCCTGATCGGCAGGCTCCATGCGCAGGATGGGCGTCGGCTCACCAACCCGGTCTTCCATCACCAGGTAGATGAGGCCGTCCGGTCCCTGGCGCACGTCCCGGATGCGGCCCTGCTCCGGCACCAGGGTCTCCACGGTGACGGCCCGTCCATCCACCACCCGGACGCGGGAGAGCTGCTGGCCCGCGAGCCCACCACTGAAGAAGTCACCCTGCCAGCGGGGGAAGGCGTCGCCGGTGTAGATCATGAGCCCCGATGTAGCAATGGAGGGCGTCCAGTGATGGACGGGATCTTCCATCCCCTGCATCCGCACCGCCTCGTGGATGGGGGTACCCGGGCCGTAGTTCACGCCGAACCCCACCACCGGCCATCCGTAATTGACCCCGGGCTTGATGAGGTTGAGCTCATCACCGCCCTGGGGGCCGTGCTCGTTCTGCCACACCTCATTGGTCTCGGGGTGAATCGCCATCCCCTGGGCGTTCCGATGTCCCCAACTCCAGATCTCCGGAAGGACCCCTTCCTCACCCACGAAGGGATTGTCCGCCGGCACGCCACCATCGTCATGGATCCGGAGGGTGGTCCCGATGTGATCGGCGGGATCCTGCGCCGGATGCGCTTCCAGGTCGCCGACGGGGCGGACCTGCCGATCGCCTACCGTCACGAAGAGGTAGCCGTCGGCGTCGAAGGCGAGCCGTGAGCCATGGTGACCCCGTCCCTCGACCCAGGCTTCGGCTATCAGGATATCCTCCACATCGTGGAGGGCATCGTTCTCGAGCCGCCCCCGGGCCACGGCGGTGGTGCCCATGGAGTCGTCATCGTTGGGCTTGGAGTAGCTCAGGTAGACGAACTGGTTGGTCTCGAAGTCCGGGTGCAGGATCACGTCCAGCAGTCCGCCCTGTCCTCCGACCCGGATGGTGGGAAGGCCTGGAACCGGATCCGGGAGGAGTCGGCCGTCCCGGACGATCCTCAACTGTCCGGGGCGCCCGTCCGGTGCCCGTTCGCCGCGTTCGGTCACCAGCATGTCTCCGCCGGGGAGGAAGGCCAGGGCCCAGGGGTGCTGGAGCCCGTCCACCACGGTGGCCAGGCGATAGGCGTGATGTTCGGACTGGAAAACGGTATCGCCGGTCTCACGGGCGGCCTCGGCATCGGGCGTCTCACAGGCCGAAAGAAGGAGAGCACCGGCCAGGGCAAGGGTCACTGCAGGGAGTCTGCGGGCGTGTGAAGACATGGGCTTCTCAGGTTCCGGGTCGGGTAGGTGGTTTCAGATTGAAATGATGGCGGGCTGGAGCGGTTTGCGAAAGGGATTGAGGCTCCATCCAGCACAATGAGGGCATTCGAGATTGCCGACCCCCGGTGCCCCTCCTACCTTCCACTACACCTTTCGCGAGGCGCCGTATCGGGATTCCTCCAACCCCTACCCCGGGCTGCCATGCAACGACCTCACCTGTATTTCACCGCCATTCCCGAAACCCTCATCTACTCCATGCTTCCCCCGCAGGAGTTCGGGAAGTACCTCTCCATCGGCTCGCAGAAGCTGAAGAGCAATCAATCCATCTTCTTCGAGGTGGATCCGGAGTTCACCAGCCAGTACTTCCCCCTGGAGCAGGGCCTGGCCCGCTGTCGCCCCCACGCTGACGGGTCGACGCGACGCTCCACCTATGTCTCGGTCTACCGGGTGCTGGAGCACATCCCGGTCTCGGCCCTGGGGAGTCTGTTCCTCACCACGCGGGTGGGCCTCACATTGGAGTTGACCCGCGGAGACTACCACGGCGACCAGGATGACCGCCTCTACATGTTCCAGGAGCTTGCACCGGTCTTCCCCAAGGTCGCTAGCTCGCTGGGACCCCTGGGGTTCGCCCGACACGTCACCGATCCCACCCAGCCCGTAAGCATGCCCCGCATCGCCTTCGCCGACCTTCGCCTGGAGGGGTTGGCTCGGGACCCGGCCGGAGCCTCGGCCGATAACCTTCCCTACAGCGGGATCCCTCACATCCGGGAGACCCTTTCATCGCTCAAGCGGAGCCCTGAGAAGCGGACCAGGATCATCAATCGGGATATCCGGCAGGATATTCACTTCCCCCTCGTCGAGGGGGGATTCTACGTGGGAGACCAGACGGACTTCGCCTTCTACCCGATGCCGGAGGAAGACGTCCTCCGCCGGGAGAATACTTCCTGGTGGAACTCCGCGAGTCGGACCGCCACCCTGTAACCCAATGGAGACAGGCCTGCCATGCAGACCGGATTGCCGCTCATCACGCCCATCGTGGGTCTCCTGGGCCTCGCCCTCGCCGCCCTCATCTTCCGCAATATCCTCAAAAAACCCGGTGGCGACGGGAACGTGGCCGACATCGCCGACCAGATCCACCGTGGAGCCATGGTGTTCATGCGTCGAGAGGCCAAGCTCCTGGTCATCTTCTCGGTGATCGTGGGCGGGCTCCTGGCGCTCTACCAGCCCTTCACTTCGGTGGCCTTCTTCCTGGGGGCGCTGGCCTCCGGGCTGGCGGGCTTCATCGGGATGTATACGGCCACCAAGTCCAACGTCCGGACCACACTGGCCGCCCACTACGAGGGGCCGGCCGCGGCCCTGACCACCGCCTTCCTGGGCGGATCCATCATGGGCCTCACCGTGGCCTCCATGGGGCTCCTGGGAGTGGGTGGGCTCTTCCTCTTCTTCGGTGAGACCGCCGAGGACGCCCACGTCATCGAAGGTTTCGCCATGGGTGCCTCCCTGGTGGCCATCTTCTACCGGGTCGGGGGCGGGATCTTCACCAAAGCCGCCGACGTAGGGGCCGACCTGGTGGGCAAGTTGGAGTCGGGGATCCCGGAAGACGACCCCCGGAACCCGGGCGTCATCGCCGACAACGTGGGGGACAATGTCGGCGACGTGGCCGGGATGGGGTCGGATCTCTTCGAGTCCTACTGCAACGCCCAGATCGCCACCATTGCCATTGCAGCTACCCTGGCCGCCACCCAGCTGGTGGACCTGGGCGGTGACCGGGGGAATCTCATGTACCTTCCCCTGGCCCTGACCACGGTAGGGCTGGTCTGTGCCGCGCTCGGGCTTCTCATCGTGAAGCTGGTGTCGTCCCAGGAGCCGGCCAAGGCGCTCCGGATCGGGACCATCGGCGCCGCCGTCCTCTTCATCGGGGCGGCCTTCGGGGTGATCACCTATCTGGATGTCTCCACCAACGTCTGGTTGGCCGTTCTGGTGGGGACCATCGGCGGCATCGGCATCGGCCTCTCCACCGAGTACTACACCGGCGGGAAGCCCATGCGGAGCATCGCCGCCTCGTCCCAGACCGGCGTGGCCACCGTCATGATCAGCGGGCTTTCGGTGGGACTCATGTCGGTGGTGATTCCGCTCCTGATCATTTCCGGGGTCATCATGGGTGCCAGCTATCTGGCCGGTCTCTATGGCGTGGGGATCGCGGCGGTGGGCATGCTGGCCACCATCGGCATCACCATGAGCATCGATGCCTACGGCCCCGTCGCCGACAACGCCGGCGGAATCGCCGAGATGGCGGGCTTCGGGGAAGCCACCCGGAAGATCACCGACTCCCTGGACGAGGTGGGGAACACTACGGCGGCCATCGGGAAGGGATTCGCCATCGGTGCCGCCTCCCTGGCGGCCCTGGCCATCATCGCCGCCTACATCAACACCATCACGGTGAGGGATCCGGATTTCCAGCTGCTCCTCTCCGATCCCCAGGTGTTGGTGGGGATGTTCCTGGGTGGGCTGACGCCCTTCCTGGTGGCCTCCATCACCATGACGGCGGTGGGAGACGCCGCCGGGGAGATGATCGAGGAGATCCGCAGGCAGTTCCGGGAGATCCCCGGACTCCTGGAGGGGACCGCCAAGCCCGACTCGGAACGGTGTGTGGAGATCGCCACCGATGCGGCGCTGAAGAAGATGATCCTCCCGGCACTCATCGCGGTTGGGTCGCCGGTTCTGGTGGGGTTCACCCTGGGGGCCACCATCCTCGGGGGAATGCTCGTGGGAACGCTCCTCGGGGCGGTGCTCCTGGCCCTCTTCATGGCCAACGCCGGAGGGGCCTGGGACAACGCCAAGAAGTTCGTGGAGCAGGGCAATTATGGAGGCAAGAACTCCGATGCCCACAAGGCCACCGTGGTGGGGGACACGGTGGGGGATCCGCTGAAGGACACCTCCGGACCCTCCATGAACATTCTCATCAACGTCATGGCCATCGTGTCGTTGGTCATTGCCCCCATGCTCCCCATCTGACGGACAGCAGCGTCCCGCGGCGTTCAGGAGCGTCGCGGGGCGTCAACCTCCGGGAAAGGGTCTCCGGCCCCGTCGCTCCCTCCGGGCGGCGGGGCCGTTGTTTTGTGCCTTCGCGGGAGCGCCCAAGCCGGCTGAAGTTGTTGACTACAGCATTCGTGAACCCGGTCGATACCCCTATCAACGGTACCTGGGCCCTCATTTGCGGAATGGGTGGGGCCCCACCGCCCCCTGGGGTTGACGATACGCCGATCGAGACGGTGCGAGGCTTCCCCGTAAACGATACCGGAGTCCTTCCATGCAATGGTTCCATGATCTGAAAATCCGGCCGAAGCTTCTCCTCTCCTTTGGGCTTATGATCGCCCTTGCGGTAATCCTGGGGGGAGTAGGCCTCTTTTCCCTGAAATCCGTCGACGAGGGCCTGGACGTGGTAGTGAACCGGGAACTCCCGGGCGCAGTGGCCGCTGTGGGGTTCCAGAACTACGTCCACACTGTCCAGCGCGATGTGCGGACGGGAATTCTTCTGGACGGTTCCGATACAGCCTGGCAGGAGAGCTTCCGTACCTCCATGGACCAGGCCCAACGGGAGCTCGCCATCGTAGGTGGTGCCATGGTCTCCGACGAGGGGATCGCCATGCACGCCAATAGCGAGACCCTCTTCGCTCAGTGGCGTGTCCTGAACGAGCAGATCTTCGATCTGGCCGCCAGAACGCAGGGCGAAGCCGCCCTGGAGCTCCTCCTGTCCCCGGAGTTGGCGGCCATTGCCGGAGACCTTGACCAAATGGCCTACCAGATGGCCGAGTGGAAGACGACCTACGCGGCAGGCGTCGGCGCCGATGGCCTCGCGACCTCCCAGCGTGCGTCTCTCATGGTCGTGGTGGTGCTGGGGTTCGCCGTCCTCCTGGGTCTCGGCCTTGCCTGGTGGCTCTCGGGCCTCATGGCCACCCAGATCCGGGAGTGCGGAGAACGGGCCGAATCCCTGCGGGCGGTCTGCATCACCGGGCTCGAAGGCGGAATCACCGCCCTGTCCCGCGGTGATCTGACCCAGGACGTCATCCCCAAGACCCAGCCTCTTCAGATCCTGGGCAAGGACGAACTCGGTCAGCTGGCCGGGACCGTGAACGGGATGATCACCCAGGTGAAGCAGGCCATCACCTCCTATGACACCTGCCGGGTCCAGATCCAGGCCATGGTGGACGACAGCGCCGGCCTGGCGGAAGCCGCCGTGGAGGGGCGCCTCAGCACCAGGGCGGACGCCGCTCGCCATCACGGGGACTTCCAGAGGATCGTCCAGGGCATCAACGATACCCTCGACGCCGTTCTCGATCCCATCGACGAGGCCGCCGCCGCGCTGGACCGGGTCGCCCAGCGCGACTTCACCGTTCAGGTGACGGGCGATTACCGAGGCGACCACGCCAAGATCAAGGACTCCCTCAACACCGCCGTCTCCGAGGTCCGTTCGGCGCTCCAGACGCTGGCCCAGTCGGCCCATGCCCTGGCCGCCTCCAGCGAGGAACTCTCGGCGGTCTCCACCCAGATCGGCAGCAACTCCGAAGAGACCACGGCCCAGGCCGGGGTGGTCTCTGCGGCTGCCGAACAGGTTTCCAAGAACGTCCAGACCGTCTCCACGGGGACCGAAGAGATGTCGGCCTCCATCAAGGAGATCGCCAAGAATGCTTCCGACGCCGCTCGCGTGGCAGGTCAGGCCGTGACCATGGCCGATAGCACCAATTCCACGGTGGGCAAGCTTGGTGACTCGTCGGCAGAGATCGGTGAGGTGGTGAAGACCATCACCGCCATTGCCCAGCAGACCAACATCCTGGCGCTGAATGCCACCATCGAGGCGGCTCGGGCCGGCGAGGCAGGGAAGGGCTTTGCCGTCGTGGCCAACGAGGTGAAGGAGCTGGCCAAGGAGACGGCCGAGGCCACCGAAGACATCGGTCGTAAGATCGAAGCCATCCAGGTGGACAGTCAGGGCGCCGTCTCGGCCATCCAGCAGATCGGGCAGATCATCACCCAGATCAACGACATCCAGACCACCATCGCCAGCGCGGTGGAAGAGCAGACCGCCACCACCAACGAGATCGGACGCAACGTCTCCGAGGCGGCGCAGGGAAGCACCGAGATCGCCCAGAACATCACGGGCGTGGCCGAGGCCGCCGGACAGACGTCCGCCGGCGCACAGCAGGGTCAGCAGGCTTCCAGCGAACTGGCCCGGATGGCGGCTGAACTCCAGACCCTGGTGGGTCAGTTCAAGTTCGAGACTGAGGCGGGAAGTGGGCGCGGGGTGGCGGCTACCGCCGCCGTCCCGGCCGGCGCCGGGAACGGGAAGTCGACGAACGGACGCGGGCATTCCAGCACCCGTCGGTTCTGACCACCACCGGAACTTCGAGCCCCCATCCAGGAGGCGGCATGGACGAGATCGACGAGATCGTTCGGGAATTCCTGACGGAAAGCCACGAGGGGCTCGACCAGATGGAGCGCCATCTGGTCGAGCTGGAGCAGCAGCCCGATGACAAGGAGCTGCTCAAGGCCATCTTCCGGTCGATCCATACCATCAAGGGAACGTGCGGCTTCCTCGGGTTCACCCGCCTGGAGTCGGTCACCCATCATGGCGAGAGCCTGCTGGCCCTCCTTCGGGACGGCCTCATGAAGCTCACCCCCGAGGTGACGAGCCTGCTTCTGCGGACCGTGGACACGGTGCGGGGGATCATGGCCACCATCGAAGCCGAGGGGCACGACGGAAAAGAGGACCACGCGGACCTCATCGCCGCTCTGGAAGAGGCGATCCGGGAACATGGGCGACGGAAGGGGGAGGGGCAGGGGCCACCTGCCGATCCCGAACCGACCAAGGTGGAGGCTCCCGAACCGACCAAGGTGGAGGCTGCGGAGCCGGCCACGGTTGAGGCTGCGGAATCGGCGCCGGTGGCAGCGTCCCCTGCCTCAGAGATGGGGTCGGCGGTTACCGACAGCACCATCCGCGTGGATGTAGAGCTCCTGGACCGCCTCATGACGCAGGTGGGAGAGCTGGTTCTGTCGCGGAACCAGATCCTCCAGTATGCCATGGACGTCAAGGACACCGCCTTCCAGGCGGCGAGCCAGCGTCTCAACCTCATCACCACGGAGCTGCAGGAAGGGGTCATGAAGACCCGGATGCAGCCTATCGGGAATATCTGGCAGAAATTCCCCCGGGTGGTTCGCGATCTGTCGGTGAGCTTCGGCAAGGAGGTCCGGATCGAGATGCTCGGTAGGGACACCGAACTGGACAAGACCATCATCGAGGCCATCAAGGATCCCCTCACCCACCTCATCCGCAACTCCGTCGATCACGGCATCGAGTCACCGGAGGTGCGGGAGGCCGCCGGGAAACCCCGTGAGGGGTTGCTGCGCCTCCGCGCCTTCCACGAAGGCGGCCAGGTGAACATCGAGATCGCCGACGACGGGGCGGGGATCGACACCGAGGCCATCAAGCAGAAGGCGCTGGACAAGGGGCTGGTTACCCCCGACCAGGTGAGCCGCATGAGCGAGCGGGAGATGCAACAGCTCCTCTTCCTCCCCGGCCTCAGCACCGCCAAGACGGTGACCAACGTCTCGGGCCGGGGCGTGGGCATGGATGTGGTCAAGACCAACATCGAGAAGATCGGTGGCATGGTGGACCTCCAGAGTGTCCGGGGCGAAGGCACCACCCTGAAGATCAAGATTCCCCTGACCCTGGCCATCATCCCCGCGCTGGTGGTGACCTCCGAGGGCGAGCGTTTCGCCATTCCCCAGGTCAACCTCCTGGAACTGGTTCGCCTCGAGGAAGGCATCGACGGACTGGAAGAGATCCACGGAGTCCCCGTATACCGGCTCCGCGGTGAGCTCCTCCCCATCGTCCATCTGGACCAGGTGCTGCATCTCGACCATTCCCGGTCCGAGTCGGACAAGGTGGACTTCGACGCGCTCATCGCCGCTCACCATGCCTGGCGAGGCCGCCTGGACCGCATCATCGCAGGCGAAGAGGAGGTGGATCGGGGGGTGGTGACCGATCCGGCCAAGTGCGCGCTGGGCAAATGGCTCTACGGGGTGGGGAAGGACCGCTTCGGGCAGCTCGCCGAATGGCGTCTCCTGGAGGGCATCCACCGGCGGATGCACGAGAGTCTCGGGCTCGTCATCGACGAGGTGGAGGCCGGAGAGACCGCGTTGGCCAAGGGGCATCTGGCCACGGTGGATGGCCTCATCCGGGAGACGGTGTCGGACATCGAGAAGCTCCGCGACGCAACCCTCTCCTTCCAGGATGCCACCATCGTGGTGCTTCGCGCCGATGATCGGAGCTTTGGCCTGGTGGTGGCGGAAGTCAACGAAACCACCGAGATCGTGGTGAAGCCTCTGGGTAAACAGCTCAAGGGTATCCCCGTCTTCGCCGGGGCCACCGTCATGGGCGATGGTCGGGTCGCTCTCATCCTCGACGTTCTGGGGCTGGCGCAGGAGGCCAGCGTGGTCAGCGCCGTCGGCAGGGAGCGGCACGTCTCAGGTCGGGCCGCGGCGGCTCAGGCGCTGGAACAGGACCTTGACACCCTCCTCATTCTCGGGGTTGGTGATGCGCAACGTGTGGCCATCCCCATCGGGATGGTTGCCCGCCTGGAGGAGGTGCCTCGCCGGGCCCTGGAGACGGCGGGTGAGCAGGAGGTCATCCAGTACCGCGATTCCATTCTGCCCCTGCTGCGGCTTTCTCGTCTGCTGGGCGCGGAGGGCACGGGCGACGATCCGGAGAGCCTCCAGCTCGTGGTCTACAACGACGACGGCCGGGAGGTGGGCATCGTGGTGGACCGGATTCTGGACATCGTCGAGGACCGCGTGGTGGTGGAGAAACCTTCGGATCGACCCGGACTGCTGGGTTCAGCCGTGATCCAGGGCCGGATCACCGACCTCCTGGATATCCGCCGGATCGTCCGCGATGTCCACGGTGGCAAGACCGAGCTTTCGGAAAGGACGGCCTGAGCCATGAGCGCGACGAAACAGTTCTGCAGCTTCTTCCTGGAGGGACACACCTTCGGGGTGGAGGTGACCCGGGTCCAGGAGGTCCTTCGCTACCAGCCCATGACACCGGTGCCACTGGCACCCGAGGTGGTGGAAGGGCTCATCAACCTTCGTGGGCAGATCGTCACGGCCATCGACCTTCGCCGTCGCCTCGCCCTCCCGCCAAGACCGGCAGGGGCCTCTCCCATGAACGTCGTCGTACGAACCGACGACGGCTCGGTGAGTTTGTTGGTGGACGAGATCGGCGACGTGATGGAGGTGGCCGAAGAGACCTTCGAAGAACCCCCTGAAACGCTCAAGGGAGCTGCCAGGGAACTCATTCCCGGAGCATTCAAGCTGGACCGGCGCCTTCTCCTTGTGCTGGATACCGACCGGGTCATTTCTGGAATCGGGGTTGGCAGTGGCACCCCAGGAGACGGATGATGCGAGCCCTCATTGTGGATGACTCCCGAGCCATGCGGCTGGTTATCCGAAGGATTCTGGGCGAACTGGGCGTGCCTGCGGAGGAAGCCGCCGACGGAGCCCAGGCCCTGGACCTTCTCGGCGGTGGGGTCACGCCGGATGTGGCCCTGGTGGACTGGAATATGCCCGGTATGACCGGTGTGGAGTTGGTTCAGGCGGTGCGGGCCGATCCCCGTTTCGCCGGCCTCCGTATCATGATGGTGACCTCGGAAACAGGGGCCGACCGGATCCAGGAGGCGCTGGCATGCGGAGCCGATGAGTACCTCATGAAGCCCTTCACCCCGGATGTTCTCCGGGAGAAGCTGAACCTCCTCACCAATTCGGAGGTCTGACCATGTCTCCTATCCGCGCACTGGTCGTCGATGACGCCGTCGTGGTGCGACGGATGGTCAGCGATGTGCTCGACGAGGATCCGGGGATCGAGGTCGCGGGAGTGGCCGCCAATGGTCGGATCGCCCTGCAGAAGGTCCCGCAGGTTTCGCCGGATGTCATCATCCTGGACGTGGAAATGCCGGTGATGGACGGCCTGGAGACCCTGAAGGCGCTGGGGAAGGAGTACCCGGACCTTCCGGTGATCATGTTCAGCACCCTCACCGAGCGCGGGGCCGAAGTCACCCTCGACGCCCTGTCACTGGGGGCCTCGGACTACGTGACCAAACCCTCCAATGTGGGAAGCGTGGTCCTGGCCCGTCAGCGAATTCGGGAGGAGTTGATCCCCCGGATCTACGCCCTGACCGGCAAGGGAACGCCGGGACTGCCCCCCCCGCGCTCCGCACCGCGGCGGCAGGTGGTGCCGACCCCCAAACCGGTGACCGCTACGACCCGGCTCCGACCCTCCCTTCCCGGGCGTGTTACGGCGGTGGTGATCGGCGTGTCCACAGGAGGACCCAATGCCCTGGCGGAGGTGATCCCGGCGCTTCCTCCGGACTTTCCGGTGCCCGTGCTCATCGTGCAGCACATGCCCCCGCTCTTCACCAGGCTTCTGGCGGACCGCCTCTCAAGCGGGGGGGGGCTCCCGGCGGAAGAGGCGGTGTCCGGAACTCGGATTCTCCCCGGTCGTGCGCTCCTGGCGCCCGGCGACTGGCACATGGAGGTAGAGGTCCGGGACTCGGCCCATCTGGTCCGATTGCACCAGGGTCCCCAGGAGAATTCCTGTCGTCCTGCCGTGGACGTGCTCTTTCGTTCGGCGGCGCGTGTATTCGGCCCCGGCACCCTCGGCATCGTCCTGACCGGCATGGGAAAGGATGGTCTCCGGGGCTCGGAGGACATCCACCGGGCAGGGGGACGGATCATCGTGCAGGACCAGGCGAGCTCCGTTGTCTGGGGCATGCCTGGATACGTGGCGGAAGCCGGGCTGGCGCATCGCATTCTGCCCCTCGACCGGGTGGCTGAGGAGTTGCGACGCGTCGTCGGTACCGGCATCCGACCGAACCCCTTCGCGACCAAGGTCGCAACCGGATAGCCCCCATGGCCCTCGCCGTCGACGACTTCGCTTTCGTCCAGGCACTGGTGCGCCGCAAGGCCGCCATTGTCCTGGACCCCGGGAAGGAATATCTGGTGGAGAGTCGGTTGCTCCCCCTGGCCCGCTCCGAAGGCTTCGCCAGCATCGCCGGCCTTCTGGATGACCTCCGGAAGAACCCCCACAACGGGCTCAATCGGCGTGTGGTTCAGGCCATGACCACCAATGAAACCGCCTTCTTCCGCGATGGACACCCCTTCGAGATCCTCCGCACCACGGTGATCCCGGAGGTCATGGAGCACAAACGGAGCACCCGCCGCATCGATATCTGGTCGGCGGCCTGTTCCAGCGGTCAGGAGGCGGTCTCCATCGGGATGACCCTCAAGGAGCACTTCCCCCAACTGGTGGGCTGGACGGTGCGAATCCTCTGCACCGACCTCTCCACGGATATGCTGGCCCGGTGCCGCGCGGGACGGTATTCCCAACTGGAGGTGAATCGAGGTTTGCCGGCGTCCCTTCTGGTCAAGCACTTCAGGAACGAGGGAATCGAGTGGGTGGCTTCGTCCGATCTACGCCGGATGATGGAGTGCAAGGAGCTGAATCTGGCGGAAGCGTGGCCGGTTCTCCCCCGATTTGACGTGGTGTTCATGCGGAACGTGATGATCTACTTCGATGTGGAGACCAAGCGTTCCATTCTCCGGCGGCTGCGCTCGGTGATGAGACCCGGCGGATGGCTGTTCCTGGGAGGAGCCGAAACCACCCTGAATCTGGACGACGCCTGGCAGCGCACGCCGGTGGGCCGCAGTGTCGTCTATCGATCCCCCTGAGGAGGATCCCATGATCGCCTTCTTCCCCGACGCCATCCGGACCGTTACGGAACATGTCTGGACGGAGTTCCTGGGATGCCCGGTGATCCCCGAGGTGGATCACCCGGATGAACCCACCATGGAGGGCCGGATCCTCCTGAGAGGCGCCTGGGCCGGAACCATCACGGTCCGTTGCAGTGAGCCCCTGGCGCGATTCGCCACCTCCCGGATGTTCGGGATTCCCGAAGGGGAGGTGGGTGCCGAGGAGATGCAGGATGCACTGGATGAGTTGGCCAATATGACGGGAGGGAATTTGAAGGCCCTCCTACCCACTCCCTGTGATATCTGCCTGCCACCAGGGGATCCGTCCCACCTCGGACCGACTCGGGTGGTGGGGGAGGTGCGATTCGAATGCAACGGAGAGCCCCTGCAGGTAGCCATGGCGCAGTTGAGCGGAGTAGATCGAAACAGATCGACGTCGGATCCGGTGGCGTCGTGAGCGCCGAGGCTTCGTCGGATCCGATTCTCGATCCCGCACGCCTGGCGGCGCTGGAGTCCACCGGCCTCCTGGGCTCACCGTCCGAGCCGTCCTTTGACCGCCTTGTACGGTTGGCCACCCACCTTGTGGACGCTCCTATGGGAGCCGTCACCCTTATTGCCGAGGACCACCTCTTCTTCAAGAGTCTGGTGGGCATCGAGGGAGAGGTGGCCCAGGATCGAACCGCCACCCTGGGGCATTCATTCTGTCGGCGCACGCTGGATGCAGGAGCGCCGGTGGTCATGGAGGATGTCTCCGCGGATCCTCGGGCCAAGGACTCGGCGGCGGTGGTCGAGTTGGGTATTGCGGCCTACGCCGGGTTCCCCGTCCGTGCGCCCAACGGCCAGATCCTGGGTGCCCTGGCTGTGGCGGATCGGAGTCCCAGGCAATGGGACTCCCGGGACCTGGAGGGTCTCCGGGAAATTGCAGGCGCCGTGTCGGCCGAGATCCATCTGCGGTATGCCCTCTCCCACCTGGAACTGAAGCGCGCAGAGTCCAGGGAAAACGAGATTCGCCTGCGACAGATCACCGAAAACCTCTCCGAAGCGGTCTGGATCTACAGCTTCGATTCCCGCACCGCGCTCTACGTCAGTCCCAGGGCGGAATCCATCTGGGGAATTCCTCTCCAGGAGCTCTACGACAATCCCCTCAACGTCCTGCGGCAGATTCCCCGCTCACATCGTGGGAAGGTGCGCAAGGCCATCAGTCGAGGGCATCGAACGGAGGTCCGATGTCGCTTCGTGCGCCGCTCGGACGGGGCCCTGAGGTGGGTGCGGATCGTCGGTGTTCCCATCCGTGACGCTTCGGGTCGTCCCTACCGGGTTGCGGGGATCGTGGAGGATATCACCGCCACCCGGCAGATGGCCGAACGGGTACGGGCCCGCGAACTCCACTATCGAAGGTTGACGGCGGCAAGTAGGGATGCCGTCTTCGCCGTAGACAGTGAATTGCGGATCACCGAATTGAATCCATCCGGCGAGAAGATGCTGGGGTTGGAGCCCAGCGCCAGCCTCGGCCGACCGGTGCTCCCCCTTCTCCATCCGGACGATCGGAGTGAGATCGAGGAACGTGCGCGAAGAATCTTCGATGGAAGGGATGAGGCCGGCGAGATGGAGGTTCGCGTCGTGGGTGGTGGTGGAAAGCCCCGGACGCTGCGGGTGACGGCGGCCCCCATCCGCGAACCGGGAGGGGTGTCGGGCATCCACGGAGTGGCCAGGGACATCACAGAGGAGACCTCAGGCGATGGCGACAAGAGGCGGGCCCAACGATTGGCCAGCCTGGGGACGCTGGTGGGAGGGGTGGCCCACGAGCTGAATGACCCGCTCACATCGATCCGTGGGCTGCTCCAACTCCTGTTGGAAGGAGAAGTCGATCCGGATCGTCGAGATCTGCTGGAGGTGACCGTTCGGGAGGCGGAGCGTTCCGCCGCCCTGGTGTCGGACCTGCGTCGGCTGGCCCAGGGATCCACGCCCCTGGACGCCCGGAAGAAGACCCCGATCCAGGTGAACGAGATCGTGACCGAGGTCGTTCGCCTCCGTCGAGCCGGCATCGATGCTCAGGGGATCAATCTCAAGCTGGACCTGGCGGAACGGCTTCCCCTCATCAAGGGGGATCAGCCACAGCTCGAGCAGATGCTCCTGAACCTTGTCGTCAACGCAGAGCAGGCGTTGAGGGATGTCGAGCATCCTCCAAAGACCCTGATCGTCCGAACCCGACCCAGCCGTGACGGGGTGACGCTTTCCGTCTTCGATACGGGGCCGGGAATCGCCCCGGAGCAACTCAGACGGATTTTCGAGCCCTTCTGGACCACAAGGTCCGGAACTCAGGGGCGCGGACTGGGGCTGAGTCTGGTCCACCGCATCGTAGTCGATCATAAGGGCGAGGTGGATGTTCAGAGCGAGCCGGGCGGGGGGACACTGTTCCTGGTCAAGCTCCCGCCCCTTGCCGGGGAGCGTTCCGAGCAGGAGCATCCTGAACTGCCTCCATTATCGGAAACCTCCGTCCGGGGGAAGCGGATTCTGGTGGTGGATGACGAGCCCGGAGTCAGGGCCGTGCTGGACCGATTCCTGACCCGCTGTGGGCACCAGGTCACCCTCGCCGAAGACGGGGCGGTGGCGCTGGACCGGATCGAGCAGGCGCCGGAATCCTATGACCTCATCCTGACTGACCTGAGAATGCCCGGAATCGATGGCGGAAACCTGGTTCGCCGTCTCAAACAGAGGCCGGAGTACGCGAACCGGGTGGTGTTCGTCACAGGGGACGTCATGGCCCCCGAGGTACGCGGCCCTCATCTCGAGACGGCCATCCCGGTTGTTCAGAAGCCCTTTGATCTCGATCAGATCCGCCAGGTCGTGGCTCGACGGACCGGCACCTGATGGTTATCGGCCGCTGCGGGCGAGTTCAGACTGGAGTTCCCGCACCTGCGCCTGGATCCGACGGGTGTTGTCCGGACCCATGCGTAGGAGCGCCTTTTCCGCTCCCCGGAGAGATTCGAGTTCCGGGTCCACGAACTCATGGACCGCTTCCACCGGTTCCACTTCCAGGAGTCCCTCCCGGGGCCGGGCCTCCAGAAGATTCCGAAGCGCCCGATCCAGCACGGTGGAGAACTCCTCGTCCGGGAGCCCCAGTTCTTCATAGGCCTCCTGAATCAGGGGGTAGAGTTGACTGTACGCCTGAACGGTCCCCTCCGGATCCAGGGAGGCGAAGGTGGCGGCCAGGAGATCGTACCGGGCGTAGCCCGCCGGGTCCATGTAGAGGCGACCCTCGATCTCTTCCACCGCAAACCCTTCGTCAGGCCGCATGAAGGATACATTGGCCGCCGGGTTCGATCCGCCGGCCAGGTCCACAACGGTTCTGACGAAGCGTTCGATGAGTCGATCGGTGGCCAGCCAGGTGGCCAACTGGGGGCGACTTGAAAGCCCCTGGACCATCCGTCGCACCAACTCGTCGCTGGCCGATAATTCCGGCAGGTCGATGGGAGGGGCTTCGGGCGGCGAGGGCGGCCGGGGTGCCTCGTCCTCCGGTTCCGGGAGGAGCGGCTCTTCCGCCACAGGCGGAGGGGCCGGTTCTTCGGAAGGTCGCAGCCAGAACCACAGGCCACCCACCAGCAGAAGCAGGATTCCCGCTGCAATGAGGATCCGGTTCAGGTTCCGGGACGATTCCGTTCGACGGCGTCGGGGAGACACGTGGGCTCGCTCGCGGTTTTTTGACATTGGGGGGCGGGCAACGCGGCGTCCCGGCTCTGCCCTTGTGCTACAGCCGTATGCCTGTGCCTCGCCGACTCCGGGCAAGGTTGCCAGCCCGGGTCTTTCCTTCGATAGTCGGTGAGGGCGGGTTTCGTTCCCGACGGGGTCCCGTCGACGGCCCGCTCCCACTGTGACTTTCGACCCGGAGAGACCCTGAACCATGACCGACCGAACGCCCGAAATAGAAGAGAACACCCAGGACAGCGCCGTCGTGAAGGCATTGCGGCAGGTAGTAGCGGATTCCTATGCGCTTCTTGGACAGACGCACCTGTGTCACTGGAACGTCCGGGGACCGTCCTTCTTCTCGCTCCATAACGCTTTCGAAGAACAGTACACCGAACTCTTCACGGCCATCGACGAACTGGCCGAGAGAATCCGTGCGCTGGGGGCGTTGGCTCCTGGAGGACTCCAGAACCTCGCCACCATGGCCGGGATGGAAGAGATCTCCGAGGACGCTTCATCGCAGGAGATGGTGGCTCACCTTCTGCGTGCGAACCAGAAGTTGGTGGGTGATCTCATGAGAGCCCGGGACCTGGCCGGTGAATCGGGAGATGTGGAGACGGAAGATCTCATGATTGCCCGGGCTCAGGTTCATCAGAAGACCATCTGGATGCTGAAGAGTTTCCTGGCCTGATCCGTAGTCGTCCTTGGTGGCCGAAGTTTCCCTTTCAAAGGAGTGGTCGGATGATCTGGATTGTCCTCCTGGTGGTGGTGCTTCTCGGGGTCTTCTTCATGATGACCTACAACCGTCTCGTGCAGATGCGGGAGCGGTTCAAGAATGCCTTCGCCCAGATCGATGTACAGCTCAAGCGGCGATATGACCTGATCCCCAACCTGGTGGAAACCGCGAAAGGGTACATGAAGCACGAGCGTGAGACACTGGAAGCCGTGATCCAGGCGAGGAACCAGGCTCGGGCAGCCGAGGAGCGGGCCGCGGGGGCGCCGGGGGATCCTCAGGCCATGAAGGGGCTCATGGCCGCGGAGCAGACCCTGACCGGGACCATGGGGCGCTTCTTTGCCCTTTCGGAGAACTATCCGGACCTGAAGGCAAGTGAGAACATGCGCTCGCTCCAGGAAGAGCTGTCGTCCACGGAGAATCGCATCGCCTTTTCCCGGCAGGCCTACAACGACGCCGTAATGCGGTACAACACCCTTCGGGCCACCGTCCCCACCAATATCGTGGCCAACGCCTTCAACTTCGGTCCCGCCGAGCTCTTCGAGATCGATGTGGAGGAGGAGCGCCAGGCGCCTCGCGTCTCCTTCTGACCGCAGCGCTTTGGATTTCTTTCAGGCGCAGGAGAATGCCCGCCGGCAGAGTCAACTGCTGGTGGGCCTTTTCGCTGCAGCCGTCCTGAGCATCATCATCGGGGTGTATCTGACCCTGATGATTGTGGGCGGCGTTGGGCTCGGGACCGGGGTCGGGTTCGATCCCATCCTCTTTGGTGTGGTGGCTCTGGGTACGCTGGGTCTGATCGGGGGAGGGAGCCTGGTCCGAACGGCCCAGCTCAGAAAGGGCGGATCCGCCGTGGCGGAGCTCATGGGAGGGCGTGCGGTGGATCCCGCCACCCGGGATCCTCGCGAGCGGCAGCTCATGAATGTGGTTGAAGAGATGTCGTTGGCCTCCGGTATGCCCGTACCGGCCGTGTACGTCATGGATGGCGAGCCCGGCATCAACGCCTTCGCGGCCGGGTACACCATCCATGATGCCGCCGTCGCCGTGACCCGCGGAACGCTCCAGAAGCTGAACCGAGAGGAGTTGCAGGGTGTGGTGGCCCATGAGTTCAGCCACATCCTCAATGGGGATATGCGGCTCAATATCCGGCTGATCGGCCTGCTCTTCGGCATTCTCCTTCTGGCCGTGGTGGGACGGGGCCTCCTCCGAGGTCAGATGGTTCGTCGCCGGCGGGAAAACCAGGCGGGACTCTTCCTCGGGCTCGCCCTGGTGGCGCTAGGGTACGTCGGGGTCTTCTTCGGCAAGCTCATCAAGGCGGCCGTATCCCGGCAACGGGAGTTCCTGGCCGACGCTGCGGCGGTGGAATTCACGAGGAATCCGCGGGGGATTGCCGGTGCCCTGGCGAAGATCGGAAAGGACCATGAGGGGTCCCGCATCCAGGATCACCACGCGGAGGAGCTGAGCCACCTCTTCTTCTCCAACGGCCTGGGCAGCGCCTTCGCCCGGAGCCTGGCCACCCACCCCCCGCTGCAGGAGCGGATCCGTCGATTGGATCCGCGGTTCCAGCCATCCACCCCGCCGGAGGTCACTGGTGGACCGAGAGCCGCCGGGGTGGGGGGCGGTGACGCAGCGGCCGGCTTGGCAGGCATAGCCCCGTCGGCGGGCCTGGCCGGCGGCCCCGCGTCCGTTCGGGGTGCTGTGGGCTCTACCGGACCGAATCAGGTCGCCCGGGCCAGGGAGCTCCTTCGACAGATCCCGGAGCGCCTCCGTGAGGCCGCCCACGACCACGACGGAGTCCAGGCCCTTATCCTGGGACTCCTGGGTGGACGGGATCCCGCCAGCGACCAGGCACGGAGCACCGAGGCCGCTCGTCTCGGTTCGGAGGTCCAGGCGAAGCTGGCCCGACTGGTCCCGTCGCTGGAGCGACTCCCGGTCGAGGCCCGCCTCCCCCTGGTAGATCTCAGTATGTCGGCGCTTCACGGCCTTTCCGAGAAGGAAGGCCGGGCGCTGGCCAACGCCGCCGATGCTGTTGTGCGGGCCGATGGGGAAGTCCGTGCCTTCGACTTTGTCCTTACCCATATCCTCTGGCGCCACCTCCCGGGCCGGGGACGACGAGGGCGTCGAGGGGGGAAGACCATTCGGAGCGTGGACGGGATCCGAAACGAGGTGGCTCTGGTTCTTTCCGCCCTCGCGTGGCAGGCCGGTAGCTCACCCGCCGAGGTTACGGCTAGCTTCGAACGCGGGGTGGCGGTTCTGGCCAATGAACCGGGGTCGACCCTCCATCCGGCGCCCCGTGAGGCTATTTCGTTCTCGGGCCTGGACCAGGCCCTGGAACGTATTGAGCGGGCGAAACTGGAGGTTCGAGGCAAGGTACTGGAAGCGTGCGCTGCCGTGATCCTCACCGATGAACCCGCACCGCCAGAGCTGGTGGAACTCCTGCGGGGTGTAGCGGAGAGTCTGGAGCTCCCGCTCCCTCCCTTCTGAGGAGAGAACCCGGTCCCGTTCGCAGAGGCTTCGCCGACGGGCAACCGGACGGCGTGGAAGGTGTAGGAAACCGGACCCGGTCCCCACCGCACCACTGCCCCGCATCCCCCAGGCTCCATGACGCCCAATCGCCGAAGCGACCCGACTTCCGGGGGACCGGAGGAACCGCCCGGTTCATCCCAGGGACTCCCTTCCCGGGACTCTCGTACTCGCAGCCCCCTTCTCCGGTGGGGCATCGGGATCGGCACCGGCGTCATGACGCTGGCCATTGCCGTGCTCCTGGTGGCCTGGACCCTGCAGCCGGAGACGTTGCCTGAGGCCTGGGCGCCCCCGGAAGCGGTTCATGCGCCGGCGGCGCCGGCCCTGGCCGCGGTGCCATCCACCCTCCGGGTCCCGGTGGTGGCCGGCCCCGACGTGATCTCCTCGCTTCTGGAGAGTCAGGTTCCGCGTCGTTTCGGCGATCTTGGAGAGGCCCTCAGCGTCGATGCGGTTCCCGGACTCACCTTCGCCTTTGAGGCCGAGCGGTCTGCGGTGGAGTCCCGAGTGGTGGGAGACCGACTCAGTCTGCGCACCGAGGTGGCCTACGAGGCTCGCGGTCGATGGGATTCTGGATTTCTTCCCAGCATGGGCGGAGGGTGTCCGGTGGGGGATGAGCCGCGACCGCGTATGGAGATTGTCCTCACGGTGGCCCCCGAACTGTCGTCGGAGTGGGTGGTGGATGCCGAGTTGGAGGTTGTCTCGGTTCGACCGGTCTCCGACACTGGGCGGGATCGGTGTCGCCTCGGTGGATCGAGCCTCGATGTGACCGATGCCCTCTCGGCTCTGGTTGAGGAGGAGTTGACTCGCGCCCTTCCCGAACTCCGTTCCCAACTCCAGTCCCTGGATGTCTCCAGTCTTCTGGCAACCCAGTGGTCCCGGCTGGAAGACCCCATCGCCATCGGGCCTGAGGCCTGGTTGTCCCTGGGACCGCAGGGGCTGGCACTGGGGGGAATATCGGGAGAGAACGGAGCCTTCCGGATGGACGCGGAACTGACACTCCAACCTCGGGTGCTCCTCCTTTCCGATGTAGACGACAAGCCTGCCTCGAATGCGGTGGAGCCCCCGGAGCAGGGGCTCTCCGTGGAGGTCATCGCAGGATTCGCCGAGCTCTCAAGGGCGATCCGCGATCACATGGGCGGAGAGCTCCTCACCGTGGCAGGGCGGGAGGTGGAAGTACGCGACGTGAGGGTGTGGGGACTGGACGATGGCCGTCTGGTGGCCGAGGTTGCCCTGGCGAGGGGCTTTCAGGGTACCGTGTGGGGCGCGGGCACCCCGACGCTGTCAGCGGACGGGACCCTCACCCTACCGGATCTTGAGTTCGTCCTGGCTACGTCCAATCCGCTGGCCATGCTGGCCACTCGAGGATTTCGGAGCAGCCTCGAGGTCCTCCTTCGGGACCGTCTTCGCTGGTCCACCTCCCATCTTCTGAGGGATCTGGGCCTACCGATGGGGATCCTCCTGGAGCAGGAGCTCTTTCCAGGCATCGTGCTGGAGGGCACGGTGGAAGATATCTCCCTGGACACGATCCAGGTCTCGGCCGCTGGGGTGCGTCTTACCGTCCGCCCCCAGGTCGACCCTCGGATCCGGGTGGCCTCGTTCTGGTGAGGGGTGGCGTGAGGCGCCGGACCTTCCGACATTTGCCTCCTGATCCCCATGCTCCTTGACTCAGTCTGCCCGCCGATGTGCCAGGGGAGACAGGGGTCGGCAGAGCCGGCGCGAGCCAACTGGAACCATTCCCAATTGCACAGGAGTCCGAAGGCCGGTGAAACAGAAGACGCTGGCTGCCGTGATCGTGAGCGTCATCCTGGCGGCCGATCTCCTGACCAAGTGGTGGGCGCTTCAGGCGCTCTCCGACGGTCGGCGGATGGAGCTCCTGGGTGGCCTGATTCCCCTCACGTTGGCCTTCAACCGGGGGGCTGCCTTCGGTCTTTCCATCGGAGATGACCCCCGCTGGATCTTCATCCCCATTACCGTGGGTGCGGTGATCTTCCTCACCGCCCTCATTCTGACGTCGGGGCCGCAGCAGCGACTCCGGAGTCTGGCGTCGGCCCTGGTGCTGGGCGGTGCGCTTGGCAACCTCTACGACCGGATACGGTGGGACCGGGGGGTGGTGGACTTCATCGGACCCATCGATCTGGGCTTCATGTACTGGCCCATCTTCAATGTGGCCGATATGGCCATTACGGTGGGAGCCATCCTCCTGGCCATCCACTTCTGGCGGGAGGACATGGCCGAGAATGAAGCATCCCCGGCCGTGGAGCCGTCGCTGGACCGGAGCCCGTCCGGGTGAGGGAGCGCTTCGCCGAGGTCTTCGCCGAGTCGGACCTCCTGCAGTGGGAATTCCTGGGGAACAGTCTGCTGTCCTGGGTTGTGGCCTTGGGAATCATGATCCTGGCCTACCCCACCCTCCGCTTCTCCCTCTCCGTTGTGGTCAATCGGCTCGAGAAGTTTTCGGCCGGCACTCCAGGGCGCGTGGACGAGATCCTGGCCCAACTCCTCGGGAAGACGAAGCCCTTTCTGGTCTTCCTGGGTGCCCTGTGGCTCGCCTCCCTGGCTTTGGGCGAGCCGTGGAGTGGCCGGACCGCACTCCTGGTCAAACTCGCCTTCCTCGTCCAGGCCGGGCTCTGGGCGGCGGATGCGATCCACTGGATCCTGGAGCGCTACCGCCTTCATCAGTTGGACGACGACCCGGGTGCGGCCACCGCCATCGGCGCCATGGGGTTCCTGGTTCGGGTCGCCGTCTGGGCCGTGATCCTGCTCTCGGTCCTCTCACTCCTGGACTTCGAGATCGGGCCGGCGCTGGCGGGCCTCGGCGTTGGCGGTATCGCCATTGCCCTGGCGGTGCAGAACATTCTCGGGGATCTCTTCGCCTCACTCTCCATCATCTTCGACCGCCCCTTCGTGATCGGGGACTTCATCATCGTGGGAAGCGAGATGGGGACGGTGGAGCACGTCGGTCTGAAGACGACGCGGGTGCGGGCCCTCTCCGGCGAGCAACTCATCTTCTCGAACTCGGACCTCCTCTCATCCCGGGTCCGGAACTTCAAGCGGATGGACGAGCGTCGCATCCTCTTCCACTTCGGCGTCCAGTATGACACCGGCTACGACAGGCTCAAGAAGATTCCCCAGGTGGTGAGTGAGGTGGTGGAAGAGGCCCCGAACTGCCGATTCGATCGGGCCCACTTTTCCGAGTTCGGTGATTCATCCCTGGATTTCGAGGTGGTCTACTTCATGACCGTCCCGGACTTCACCTCGTTTCGCGATACGCAGCAGGCCATCAACCTGGGTCTCTACCGCCGCATGGAGGAAATGGGCGTGAGTTTCGCCTTCCCCACCCGAACCCTGCACCTGAATGTGGACGGGGCGACTGTAGAGGCGCTCGCGCCTACCCGCCCAGAATGACGTCCCGCAGATCCTCAACCCGTGGCCCCGCCTCGTCTCCGTCCCTACCCCAACTCCGCTTCACCTTGAAGGCCCGGCCCGGGCGGTTCCAGATGAGGACCCCGGTGGTTCGACCGTCGCGGCTGTAGCGAGCGAAGCCGGGGTCCAGCGGTGACTCGCCCGGCACCGCCTCGGCCTCATCGTCAGGGGAGGGGAGTCCAACCACCTCCAACGTGAGGTCGCCCATCCCGGAGTAGACGTAGGGCAGGGGATCGTAGTGGACGGATTCACCGGCCATGGCCTGTCCCGCCATCATCCCCGACTCGTTGGCGTGCTCTTCGTGCCCCAGCATCTCCCTTCGCCCGGTGAGGGAGAGAGGAAAGCGGGTCACGTCCCCGGCGGCCCAGACTCCGGGAAGGGAGGTCTGGAGGCCATGATCCACCACGATCCCTCCGTCCACGGTCAAGCCTGCTTCGTCCGCCAGTTCGGTACAGGGCTCAACCCCCAGTCCGGCCACCACTAGATCGAATGGGGTACCGGCGAGATCCAGGCCGTCCGGGGAGGCGCCATCCGCCGCCTGGAGACGATGCTGGGCGTCCGGCGCGGGTTGAACGCCCTGGATTCCGGTCTCCGCATGAACCTGGATCCCCAACTCCTCCAGGACACGGGCCAGATGGCCTCCAAAGGGAGGCGGAATGCGACCCCCCAGGGGCGTCTTCTCGGGGAAGAAGAGGTGGATCTCCGCGTCGGTGGATCCGGCCAGGGAGGCCGCTACCTCACACCCGATGAACCCTCCACCCACAACGGCAATACGGGCGGCCGCCTCGGCGCCTTCCCGGAGCCTCCGGTAGTCGTCCAGGGTCCGGAAATAGGTCACGCCGTCATCGGCCCCCGAGAGTCTGCGGGGGCGCGCACCGGTGGCCAGAAGGATCTTCCGCGCCGAGTGGCGGGTGCCGCCGTCGTCCACCACCGTCAGGGGGTCGGTTTCCAGCCGTACGGCCCGGGTTCCCAGGCGCAGATCCACCTCCAGGTCTGCCGTATCCCGACCAATCCGGTCCTCCGATTCCCCCTTCCAGAGGCCCTTGGAGAGTGGGGGGCGGTCGTAGGGGGGATGGGGTTCGGCGCACAGGACGCGGATCCCACCCTCCGGGTCCACCGACCGGATCCCCCGCACAGCGGCGTCAGCGGTCATCCCGCCACCCACGATCAGATACTCCACCACCTCACGTCCCTTACTCACGAACCGGTCTCCTTGTTCTCGGTTCCCTCGGACTGCGGGGAACCGGGTTCCTCCACACCGAGTGTCGGCGTGTAACGCACGAATTCGACACGGCGCCCCCTCATACGGATCACTTCGAATCGCCCCCCACCCTCCGGTAGCTCGGCCACATCGCCCTCTCGGGGCATCCGGTTCAGATGCCCGAAGATATAGCCGCCCAGGGTATCGTACTGATCGTCGGGAAGCTCGACGCCGAGCCGATCCTCTACCTCTCGGAGCGGTACCCCACCCCAGATGCGGAGTCCGGTGGGACCTTCCTGGAAATCCAGAGGTTCATCGGCTTCATGCTCATCCTGGATCTCGCCCACAATCTCTTCGATGAGGTCTTCCAGGGTCGCCAGACCCGCCGTCCCGCCGAACTCATCCAGGACGATGACCATCTTGCTCCGTTGCCGACGCATCTCGATCAACAGGTCCTGGACCGGCTTCCCGGCCGGCGCGAAGAAGGGCGGGCGGATGATGGCCCGGATGTCGGTGGCACCTTCACGATCCGCCTGCCAGAGGTCACGGGCCAGGAGAATTCCCACAATCCGGTCCACGCTTCCATCGAACACCGGAAGGCGAAGGTGGCCCTCATCCAGCATGACGGACTTGGCATCCTCCACTGTGGCATCGGACGGGACCGCCACCATGTCGGTGCGGGGCGTCATGACCTCGCCCACGGAAACGGCTTCCA
The DNA here is from genome assembly GCA_007695195.1 of Gemmatimonadales bacterium. GTDB lineage: Bacteria > Gemmatimonadota > Gemmatimonadetes > Longimicrobiales > Gaopeijiaceae > PWLA01. The sequence continues at coordinate 29,798 of REEG01000067.1, forward strand.
GGTTGATGATGTTGGTCACCACCTTCCACTCTTCTTCGCCCAGGGTTCCCTCGCGACGACCGATCTGGGCCAGAACCTCCAGTTCGGCCCGGCTCACGGTGAACTGATCCTTTTGGCCCCGGGCGATGGCACTGGAGAAGAATCCCAGGGGAATCAAGATAGGCTTGAGGATCCAGATCAGGATCTGAAGCGTCCAGGCCGCGGCGGGAGCCAGCGTTCTCCAGTAAGTGGCGCCCAGGGTCTTGGGGAGGATCTCTGCGAAGAGGAGGATCGACAGGGTGAGGGCGGCCGAGAAGAGCGCCATCCACTCCTGCCCGAACACGCGCAGAGCCAATGCGCCACTCAGCGCGGCGCCGCCGGTGCCGGCGATGGTGTTCAGGGTGAGGATCGCCGAGATGGGCTCGTCGATCCGCTTCTGCATCCGATGGAGGAAGGCGCCGGCGCGGGTCCCCTTCTCCCTCAGCAACTCCACGTAGGAGTGCGTGAGCGAGAGGAGGACGGCTTCCAGGATGGAGCAGATGAAGGAGAGGCCGAGGGCTAGGCCCAGAACCCACGCAAGCGTCGTCATGGTTCTGGATCATGGGGCGCCGAAGCGGGCGCCGCCAGACGCCGGGGAGGCGGCCCTCCCGTGCAATCGTGCGAGCGCGCCCCGGCTCCCCCGTGATCCACACCGGGGGGACCGGGGCGCTGAGGCCCTGCTGGATCAGTCATGCGGAAGCGTGTGGGTCAGCCCACCAGGCGGGCCGTGAGGCCGATGTCCACCGCGGACAGGGCCTTGGATACCGGACAGCCCCCCTTGGCCGCTTCGGCCTGCTCCTGGAACGCCTCCTGCGAGATGCCCGGGACGCGTGCTTCACACTCCAGCTCGATCCCGGTGATGGCGAATCCTCCCTCCACCTGGTCCAGATGCACCCGTGCGGTGGTACTCACCGTTTCCGGGGTGTGTCCGGCCTCGGAGAGGAGGTGGGCAAGGGCCATGGAATAGCACCCGGAGTGGGCCGCGGCGATGAGTTCCTCGGGGTTTGTGCCCTCTCCCGTCTCGAAGCGGGACGGGAAGGAGTACCTGCCGGATAGGGCTCCGCTCTCGGATTGCACCTCTCCGGTCCCTTCGGCGAGGCTTCCCTTCCACTGGGCGCTGGCGCTACGAACTGGCATGTGTTCCCCTTTCATTCAGTGGTGAAGCGTGACATGGTGGATGCAGCCGAGGGCCCACGGTGGGCCACCGGCAACACGCGGACGCAAGTACCCGCCCGGCGGGACAGTGGTCCGATGAATCCAGGGACCGGCAACGTAGAGGTCGAGCATGAACAGAAATTCCCGTTCGAATCAGGGCCATGAGGCCGTGCGGGATCCGTGGTCGAGTGCCTTCGGAGCCTTCTTGGCCGGGGCACTCGTGATGGCCTGCGTTCTGTGGCCGGTGGCCGCCGAGGCCGGAACGACACCGCAGGAGATCGATGACCCCGGAGCGGTCCTGGCCCGGCTCCTGGACGATCCGCGCTGGACGGGAGGGCTCGACCAGATCCACGACGGGCGGGATGCGGCGGCGGAGCTTCTGGTGGAGATCGGTGGGATCGTCAGCCCCTCCGGCCGGGAGCACGAGCGAGCCGCCCGGGTGGCGGACGAGCTCCGGGCCATGGGGATCCAGGACGTCCAGGTCACCGGAGCCCCCAACGTGGTGGCCCGGATTCCCGGTCGGAGTGGCCGTGCCGTGGTCTTCATCTCCACCCTCGACGACCTGCAGACGGTGGCCCTGAACCAGGAGGCGGCCAGTGGCCCTCCCGTCATCCGTGGCGACCGGGTGGAAGGACCCGGGACCAACACCTCCACCGTGACCGTGGCCATGCTCACCGCCGCTCGGGCCCTGGTGGACGCCGGGTTCGAGCCGGAGCATGACCTCTATCTTGTCGGGGTCGCCGAGGAGGAGACCGGACTCCGAGGGATGTTCGAGATCGTGGATCAACTCGGCGATAAGGCGGTGGCGTATGTGGACATCCTGGGAGACGGCAGCTCCATCAGCTATGGAGCCCTCTCCATCCACTGGTGGCGTATCATGGGGGAGGGGCCTCCGGGACACTCCCTGGGTGGCGGACTCCCCAATGTGAACCAGGGGCTGGCCCGCGCCGTCGACCGGATCCTCGATTGGTCCCGCCCGTACCAGGATCCGGCCAACCGCACGACGGTGAACGTCTCCATCCTTCGCAGTGGAGAGGTCTTCAACCACAAGCCCTCAGAGGGGTGGTTCTCCCTGGATCTCCGGTCGCTGGAGGCAGAGACCGTAGCGGAGATGGAAGAGGGGGTCCGGTCCATCCTGGGGCAGGTGGAGGCGGAGACGGGGATTCCCCTGCGCATGGAGCCTGAGTCTTTGGTGCCGGGCGGACAGATCCCGGGGGCGCTGGAGTCGCCGCTGGTCCGTTCGTCCCGGACGGTGGCCCAGCACCTGGGACTGGAGCCGAACCTGAATCCCGCCGGTTCGTCCAACATGAATGTGGCCGTGGCCCGGGGGATTCCGGCCATCGGGCTTGGCGGAAGCCGGGGGGGTGAGCGCGGGCACCCGGGGGAGTGGGCCGACATTCCCGCCATGATGCGCACGGCGGAGCACGTCTACCTCCTGGCCCTCCTCCTGGCCGGCGGCGAGTTGCCGGTGGGCCTCCCGGAAGGGCAGGGGGCCGGGGGCTTGTGACGGATCACGCCCGCCACGGCCGCGACGGAGACGCCCGCGACGGACGGGGACCACGGGACGGTCCTCCGCCGGCTCCGCTCCGACGAGACGCACGGCTTCCCCCCGACACCTTCCAACTGCCCGTGGAGCGCATGCGGTCGGGGTATTACTCGGACAAGTATTTCGTCCGGGCCCGGGAGGTGCTTTTGGCCGACGGTCGGGAGCCCCGGGTGACCATGCAGGTCTTCCAGAAGAATCGGGCCTGGGTGGCGGGGACCGACGAGGTGGTGGCCATCCTGAAGCTCTGCCTCACCGACGGATTCTCGTGGTCGGACCTGGTGGTCACGAGCTTGAGGGACGGCGACCGGGTCGAGCCGTGGGAGACGGTCATGGAGATCGAGGGGCCCTACGCCGCCTTTGCGCACCTGGAAACCCTCTACGTGGGTGTGCTCAGTCGGCGGACGCGGATTGCCACCCGGACCCGGGAGGTGGTGGAGGCGGCGTGGCCCAAGCCCATCATGTTCTTCCCGGCCCGGCACGACCACTGGATGGTGCAGACGGGAGACGGCTGGGCGGCCCACGTGGCTGGAGCCATCGGTGTTTCCACCGATGCGCAGGCCTCGTGGTGGGGCTCCGAGGGGATGGGGACGGTCCCCCACGCCCTTATCGCCGCCTATGGGGGGGACACGGTGGCGGCGACGCAGGCGTTCGTCCGCCACATGCCCGAATCGGTGAACGTCATCTCCCTGGTGGACTTCGAGAACGACTGCGTGCGTACCTCCCTGGAGGTGGCCCGGGCCGTGGGCTCCCGGCTCTACGGGGTGCGCCTGGATACCTCAGAGAAGATGGTGGATCGGTCACTGGTGCACGAGATGGGTGACTTCGATCCCAGGGGGGTGAATCCCAGGCTGGTTTGGAAGGTTCGGGAGGCCCTGGACCGGGAGGGGTTCTCCGCTGTCCAGGTCATCTGTTCCGGCGGATTCGACGCCGAGAAGATCCGCGCCTTCGAGGAATCCCGCGTGCCTGTGGACGCGTACGGGGTCGGGAGCGCCCTCATGCGCGGAAACTACGACTTCACCGCCGATGTGGTGCGTGTAGACGGGGATCCCTGTGCCAAGGTCGGGCGACGGCATCGGCCCAACCCGAGGTTGGAGCCGGTTGGCTGAGCCGGTGGGGACACCCCACGGCACTCAATCGCTTCAGTGGGTTGCGTGGCCCTGGACGTTTGTAGAGACTTTTCGGGTTACACGTGGTGTGGGTTCGCTCTTCGCGAGATGCCCGGCGCCCCGCCTCCTTCGCTTCCCGACAGCCCTTCCGTGCCCGGTCCGTCCCCCCAATCGCCATCTCTGACGATCCTTCGGCGGCCTCTGGCGTCGGTGGGGCTGGTGGCTCGCAACGTGGCCGAGCACGCGGGCCAGTTGGGTCTTCTGGTGGGTCGCTCCGCCCGGGCCTTCGCCACGCTGCAGGTATCTCCCCGCTCGGTCCTCCAGCAGATCTACATCATGGGGGTGCAGAGCATCCCCATCGTCATGGTCACGGCTGTGCTGGCCGGGATCGTCACCAGCCAACAAGGGGGATACCAGTTCCAGGGGGCCGTTCCCCTCTACGTCCTGGGGAGCATCGTGGTGGCCTCGGTGGTACTGGAACTGGGGCCGGTCCTCACCGCCATCATCCTGGTGGGGCGTGTGGGGGCACGGATCACGGCGGAGTTGGGCACCATGAAGGTTTCGGAGCAGATCGACGCCTTCCACGCCCTCGGTCGGGATCCGGTGGCCATGCTGGCGGCGCCCCGCATCCTGGCGGGAGTGATCGCGGTTCCCATCCTGGTGGCCATCGCCAACGTGGTGGGTGTACTGGCCGGGATGGTGGCGGCCCGCCTGACACTGGGTCTGGGATTCGAGTCGTTTCTCTATGGGGCCCGGTTGTTCTGGCACAACTGGGATCTCTTCTACTCGCTGACCAAGGCGGTGGTGTTCGGGTTTTCCATTCCCGTGATCTCCATTCACATGGGACTCCGCACCAGTGGAGGTGCCGCGGGGGTGGGGCGGACGACCACGGCGTCGGTGATGTTCATGACCCTGACCATCCTGATCCTGGATGCCCTCTTTCCGCCGCTCCTCCTGCAGTAGCGAACGGCTCCACCGAACCTTCGGCCCTCTCCATGATCCAATACCACGACGTCTGGAAAGCCTTCGACGCCCCAGTGCTGCAGGGCGTGTCCTTCGGGGTCGAAGAGGGAGAGATGTTCGGAATCTTCGGTCCTTCCGGTACGGGGAAGAGCGTTCTGCTCAAGACCACCATTGGTCTCATCGATCTGGATCGGGGTGATGTGACGGTGGAGGGGGATTCGGTCTATCGCGGAGGAAAGGCGTCGCTTCGGCGGGTGCGCTACCGGGTGGGATACGTCTTTCAGAATGCGGCGCTCTTCGATTCCCTCGATGTGTACGAGAATGTGGAGATGGGCCTGCCCGAGGAGGAACTCCGGCAGATGAAGCGACTCGATGTTACTCGGCGGGTCTGGGATGCGCTGGAGTTGGTGAACCTCGAGCCTGGACAGGTCCTACGGAAGTTGCCGTCGGAGTTGTCGGGCGGGATGCGGAAACGAGCCGGGATCGCCCGGGCCATCGTGGGGCGCCCCCGCATCCTCCTGTGGGACGAGCCTACCACGGGGCTCGATCCCGTGAATACGGCGGCGGTGGAACGCCTGATCGTCCGCCTTTCCCAGGAACTGAACGTGACATCCATCATCGTGACCCATGACATCCAGGGCGGACTCGAGATGTGTGATCGTGTGGCCATGTTGGAGGGAGGACACCTGCGGTTCATCGGTGAACCGGACGCGTTCCGGCAGAGCCGGGATCCGGTGGTTCGAGCCTTTGTGGATCGGGCGGCGGCCATGGCTGCCCTGGACCAGGTCGAGGTCTAGATGAGCAAGCATTCGGGATCACAGGGCAAGGGAACCACCCATAAGGGTACCACCAACGGGCCGTCCCCCGAGGAGTTGGCGCGGGCGACGCCCTCTGTTGCCGGGGGGCGGGAGGTCCGTATCGGGATCTTCGTCCTCATCGGGGCGTTCGCCGTTCTCCTTCTGCTCTTTCTCCTGACGGATCCGGCCACCTTCCGGGGTCGGTACATGGTCACCACCCAGATGATGGATGCCGGGGGTGTGCGCGCCGGCGACCCGGTCCAGATGAGGGGCGTGAACATCGGTCGGGTCCGGGGCTTCGAGATGCGGGATCCCGGTGTGGCGATCCATCTGGAGATCAACGGGCAGTGGGCTATCCCAAGCGACTCCCGCGCCCGCCTGGCCGGGGTCGGGCTCCTGGGTGGACGCACCGTTGAGATCGTACCTGGGGACGCCGAGACGTCACTCCCGCCCGGTGCCGTTCTCCCAGGAGAAGCCGGCGAGGGGATCCTGGATGTTGCGGATGCCCTGGGAGACGATGCCCTGGCCATCGCCGGGACCATCCGGAGCCTTCTGGACGAGGAGGCGGTGGCGGGAATCCGGGCCTCGGCCTCCGAGGTCGATCGACTTCTGGAGACCCTGACCGCCGCGGCAGAGGAGCAGCGAGAGGAGTTGGGGCGTCTCTCCCGGTCCCTGGCCACTTCGGCGGAGCAGGTGGAGGATGTGCTGGCCCGCGACGAGATCGACCGGGCTCTGGCTCGAACCGATTCGACCCTCGCCACCCTCCAGTCTGTGGGGGCCCGGTTGGATCGGGCCACCGGATCGCTGGAGACGATCCTCCAGCGAGTCGAGGACGGCGAGGGGACTCTGGGACAACTGGCGTCCAACGACGAACTCTACCGGAACCTCAACGAGGCGGCAGAGGCGATCCTGCGTCTGGCCCAGGATGTCCAGGAGAATCCCTCCCGGTACATCCGGCTCCGGCTCTTCTGAGCCAACACGTCCGGCTTCACTGATCCCACCCAACCCGGGACGTCGAACGAACACGCACGCCGAAGGCCCGGCCCCTACGTTCCAGGGCCGGGCCTTCGGCGAACCATGGTCGAACCATGATGGATTACCAGCCCGGCGAGAGCTGGAAGCCCCAGTGGGCCCCCTTCTGGGGCCGCTGCCAGGGCCGGGCATAGTACGCCTCCATCACAAACATCCCCATGAGGTTGATCCGGGCACCCACCCCGGTGCTGGTCACCGGGATCCGCTCCAGCGAATCGGTGCTCCACTTGAGCGTGGGCTCGTTGGCGCCGTCCCAGGCCAGGCCTGCGTCGGCGAAGAAGACCAGCTCGGTAGGGAGGAAGGCGAAGTCGAAGACGCCGAGTTGCTCCGTTCCGATGAGGGGAATCCGGACTTCGGCGTTCATCACCCCGACCCGGTGGCCCTGAAGGCGGGTGAAGGTGGGGCAGGACCCCAGCTCGTCCGAGGCCTGACACTCGATACTCGGCTCGAAAGAGTAGGCCGAGTACCCACGCATGTAGGTCTCCCACCCCAGGAAGTAGGGCCGAACGGCCTGGAATCCCAGCTGCTGGGGATCCCGGATCTCACTCTCCACATCGGAGCCGTAGCGTCCCCGGTGCATCCCACGGACGGCCAGGGTCAGGTTGCGATGGGGGTTGAAGTACCGACGGTAGTCCACATTCACGGACTGGAAGTTCACCGTGCCGTAGGTATTCCCCACCTCCAGCCGATACCGTCCGCCGCGGATGGGCGAGGTGAATCCGAAGAAGGAGTTGTCTCCTACCAGCGCCACCGAGGTCTGGAACAGGTTCTGGGCATCCGGAAGCCCTTCGGTAATGGTTTCCCGGCGGGGACGCTCCACCAGCTGCCCGAACTGGTTCAGGATGTACCGCTCCCGCTCCAGGTCGTAGCTGATTCTCGTGACTCCGCCGCTCAGGTCGAGGCGGCGTGTCTGGGAGAAGGGGTATGAAATGAGGCCCAGGGCCGACGTGTCGAAGATCCGCAGGCGCTCCAGCGTGTAGCTGAGTTCTCCCGTGGGCTCCCGTCCGTAATAGGCGTAGGGCAGGAGGTAGGGGATCCGACCTCCGGAGACCCCCCAGTTCCACCGCCGCTCACGGTTCTGATAGACCATCTGGCCGCCCAGATCCTTCAGGGTTCCCTGAGCCTGCACCGCTACACCGAGATTCCGATTCCCCAGCATATCGGAGAAGAAGGCGGCGGCCGAACCTCCCACGAAGGTCCCGAAGGCATCGGTTCCCACCCCCACAGTGGGCTGGCCCACCCAGTCCAGACTCAGACCGGCGTCGTAGTCACGGGAGTCGGAGCTGGGCCAGCGTCCTTCCGAGGCGAGGCCGATGGAGTAGTCGTCCAACCCAGCCTGGATCCGCGAAGGGAAGCGGAATTCAGACGGAGGCACGAGCCTTCCCGTGGGATCCAGCGTCTCGGCCACGGTCTGGACTCCCTGAGCCTCCTGGGAGTCCATGGAGTAGATGTGGTACTGGAATTCGTCGAAGACCGAAAAGACCACGGTCCCGGTCTGCTGCGCCACGCTCATGGCCGGCGCGTTTTCCGAAATGCCGCTGACGCCGGTGGCGATCCGGGTGACCCGCTGAATCTCCTCCGTGTCCAGCTCCAGGCGGTAGATGTCGCTGAATCCATCGGCGTCGGAGATGAAGTAGAGACCGCGTCCGTCCGGCGTGAACTGGGGGTTGACGTGCTTCACATTCCCGAACAGTTCAAGGGTCCGGACCTCGTTCGACGATACGTCCAGAAGGGAGATCTGCATCTCCGAAAAGGTCAGTCGCCGGAAATCCGTCTCGGGACCCCGGTCGGATACGAAGGCGATGGTGGATCCATCCGGGGAGAACACGGGCTGGTAGGCCGCGTGACGATCCCGGGTCAGCCGTTCCACGTCCCCGGACTCCACCTCCACCGTGAAGAGGTCGGTGACCCCCTGAGCCTGTCCCGAAAAGACGAGCCGGGATCCGTCCGGCGACCAGGAAGGCCCGCTTACCTCGCCGATCTCCGCATCCAACTCCAGGCGCTGGATCACGTCACCCCGCTCCGAGCCGGCGATGACGATCTGGTTCCGGCCGCCGGTGAAGACCACGAAGGCGATGCGGGATCCGTCCGGTGACCAGCCACCGGCCGAGTCGATGAACCGAAGGGCGTCCCAGTGGGGGTCGGTTGCGGCGCTGGAGAGTCGGCGGATCACCTCTCCGGTCCGGGCGTCGGCCAGGAACAGATCGAAGGAGAAGAGGTCCTTTTCCGACATGAAGACGAGTCGGGAGCCATCGGGGCTCACCGACGGCGCCACATTCTGCCGTCCCGCTCCCGTTTCCGGCGAGAGGAGGAGGGTGCCCACCTCCGCAGGTGCGGTGCGACCCTCCATGAGGGGGCCGTAGTGGCTCTCTACCGCTTCCCGCCAGCGGACCGAAAGGGTATCCGCCGACACGCCCAGAACCTGCTCGAAGGCAGGCTCCAGACCAATCCGGAGGGCGGTCCGATAGATTCGGGCGATGGACTCATCGCCGTAGGTACCCCCCAGATAGGTCACGAACGCCTGCCCGAACCGGTAGGGGAAATAACGTCGCTCACGGGTCAGCTGCCGGAGGGTCGGGAAGTCGTCCCGGAGGATGGCGTCGCGCAGCCACATCCCGGTGTGCGAATCGTCCTGGCCCTTGGAGAGGTACTCGGCCATCCCCTCGATCCACCACAGAGGCATGCGCATGAGGCCCTGCATGCCTCCTCCTCGCCTGGACTGGGCGATGTCGTACTGGAAGGCGTGCACCAGTTCGTGCCCGAGAACGTGATCGGTTGAGGCGTGGGAGCCGGCCAGCGGCATGATGATGCGGTTCTTCAGGGACTCGGCTACACCGCCGACCCCCTCACCAATCATGCCGCCGATGACATTGGTCTGCTGGAAGTCCGGGGCATCGGCGTAGAAGATGAGCGGCTTCCGCTCGGAGAATTCGTGCTGGAAGAGGCGGGCGTGGCGTTCATACCACCGCTCGGCCATCCGCACCACATCTTCGATGACCCCTTCCTTTTCCGGGTAGAAGTGGATGTCGAAATGGGGCGTCTCGATTACCCGGAATTCGAATTCATCGTACTGGACTTTGTTGCGACCGAAGTACTGGGCCTCCACGGCCATGGGAACCGTGAGGGCCGCGAACATGAAGATCGCGAGTCCAGCGGTCAGTGCCGGCGAGGCGGATCTCCTTCCGCTGCGCATAAAAGGCATGGTTGGGCCTCGAAGAATGGGAGAATCTTTTGGCTCGCCGTAATCGCACATCCGTATCCGGAGTCGAAGCAGGGCATTGGCGTTGTTTTCGGTACACGGATCGGTCGGTTCGGGTCCTTTGCGGTTCCCGGCGCCGATTCCCCGGAAAACCTGCGGCGTTGCGCACCCCATCCGCTTACGCGAAAATGGAGGCCCCAACTCCGTTCAAGCTCCGGATCCAAGCCCCATGTCCGATTCGCTCCCCGATCTCCTTCCGGTAGACACCGTTGCGGCGATCGAACGGGACTTGCCATGGATCCCGGCCACCCAGGCCGAAACTCCATTCGCAGTGGTGGATCCGGGCCGTGCCGCCGCCAATGCCCAGAATACGGCAGATGGACTTGCGGCGCACGGGCTCGCATGGCGGCCCCATGTGAAAACCCACAAGAGCCGGGCCATGACCAGAATCCAACTGGCTGCCGGCGCCCAGGGGCTCACTGTAGCCACACTCCGCGAAGCGGAAGTCATGGCCGACCTCTCCCATGACCTTCTCCTGGCCCACCCGCCGGTACCGGGTCGTGTCGATCCGCGTCGTTTCGCCGCCCTCCTCGCCGGCGGGAACATCACGGTGGCGGTGGACTCCACCCTTGCCGTGAACACCCTCCGGGCCGCGGCACGGGAGGCCGGCGTGGTGGTGCAGGGGGCGGTGGAGGTGGATGTGGGGATGGGACGGGCAGGCGTACCGGATCCGGAAGCGGCCGTCCGCCTGGCTCGCGAGTTGGCCCAGGGAGACGGAACGTCGTTTCGCGGGATCCTCTTCTATCCTGGACATATCCGCGGCGGAGGCGAGCCGGCTGCGGCGGTCTCCGCGGTCTCGGACCGTGTTGACGGGTTCATCGAGGCGCTCACCGCCGCCGGGCTTCCGCCCCGTATGGTCAGCGGCGGATCCACGCCCACCCTTCCATTCAGTCACCTGGTCACCGGCTGCACCGAGGTGCGGGCCGGCACCTGTATCTTCCACGACCGGGACTCCGTATCCCTTGGGGTGGGCCGGGACGAGGACCTGGCCTACCACATCGTCTCCACGGTGGTGAGCGATGCGGTGCCGGGTCAGGTGGTGGTGGATGCAGGATCCAAGGCGTTGGCCAAGGAAGGCTTCCGGGGCGGGGCTCCGGGCTTCGGGCGCCTCCTGGATCGTCCGGAGGTCCTTGTGGATCGACTTTCCGAGGAACACGGGATCCTGGACCTTTCCGCGACCGATTGGAGGCCACGGGTCGGCGAGCAGGTCCGTATTGTCCCGAACCACGTCTGCGTATCCGTGAATCTGCAGGATCGGCTCCTCGTCCCCGACGGTGCCGACGGCTTCCGGATCATGGCACTGGAGGCCCGTGGTCGTCTCCCCTTGGCCGTCCGCCCCGCCGGTTCGGCATCCTCACCCTGAACCCCTCTCCCGCGGCGGCTCTTCCCCTCGGGCACGCGGACCCGGAGGGCACGCGGAAAGAGCCACCGGCAAGTCCAAACGACAACTGCAAGTCCAACCGAAAAGGAACTCATGAGCGAACTTCGGATCATCAACACCCCCAAGGCTCCCGCCGCCATCGGACCATATTCGCAGGCGGTGGTGTCGGATGGATGGATCTACGTGTCAGGCCAGATCCCTCTGGACCCGGAAACAGGTGAACAGGAGACGGGTTCCGTAGCGGCACAGACCCACCGGGTCTTCAAGAATCTGCAGGCCGTCCTGGAAGAGGCGGGTGGATCCCTGGAAAGTGTGGTCCGGACCACGGTCTTCCTGGCGGACATGGATCGTTTTGGGGAGATGAACGAGGTGTATGCATCCTACTTCGGCTCCCACCGCCCCGCTCGTGCCGCTGTGCAGGCGGCTCGACTCCCCCGGGACGTGCAGGTGGAGATCGACGCCGTGGCTCGGGTCACCACCCCCTGACCTCCAGACGGGAACGCGCCCCTCATGATCCGCACCGCCGTGCTCCGGGTTGTCGCCCTGGTGGTCGTCCTGTCCCTCCTGGGGTGCGGCTCCCTCCTGGGTCGTGGGGACTGGGATCCCTTCCGTTCCGCCGACGAACGACAACTGCTGGTGGTGGTGAACAACCAACACGACCGGGACGTGAATGTCACCATCACGGGACCCGGTCAGCGATCCCGGCTGGGGTTCGTGCCGAGCCGATCCTTCGAGACGTACCGGGTCACCTGGTCTCGCTACCAGGAGGCCCGGTTCGTCATCGAACCCACCGGTGGACGCCGTCATACCACGGGAGGGCTGAGCGTGGGCCCGGGGGACCGGATCGAGTTGGTGGTGGTGAATCCGGTTCAGCGCTCGTTCGTTCGTCGCTGAGGCCACCACAAGGACCCGGGCGCGCCGCGGTGCGGTCGCGGTGGCTCCGGGGGCGGCGATTCCGGTCCATCCCATTCACCTGCGGCCCCCCGCACGGTCGTCGGATCGCCTGGGAAGGAAGGGGACGGAGTCACCGGGAGCCAGGAGCCAGTCCTCGAACCACTGAATCCGCGTCACGGTCTGGGTTCCCCTGTGGTTCGCCCGAACCTCGCTCTCCATGGGAAGAAGGGGGGGCACCTTTCCGTCAGGCGCCTGGGGCGGGAACACCGCCCGGCCCCCGGCCGCTTCGCTGGGGTCCGGTGTCCGGATGCGCCAGCGAGCCTCCTGGATCAGGGTATCCGGCCCGATCCGGAGAAGACCGTCCAGGTGGGGATCGCCGTTATCCCGGGCACAGAAACGGATCCACCATCCACTCCCTGTATCGTCCTGGAGTTGGAAGTAGTGGCGTTCGCCGAAGAGGGCGGTACCGAAGTGGGGAGCCATGTCCGCCTCCAGCGGCGGGTAGGACCACGAGGCATAGGAGCCGGATCGATCCGTTCGCCGGACGGGGAAGGCATATCCACTCCGCTGGATCCGGCGATCCCATCCGAGGCGCAGGATGGGGGCCGACCCCCGCTGACCCGCCTCCATATGTCCGACTTCGGGGAGAGGAGTCGCCCCATCGGTGAGGGGGAGAGTGTCGACCCGAGCCAGCATGTAGGCGGCCACCCCCAATGTGTCCATGCCTCCGGGATGGCGGGCCCTCGCTTCTTCCCACAGGCGCCGGGCGACACCCTCCGGGTCGTCTCCCCGGCACTCGGCGGGGATCGCTTCCACCCGAAAGCCCTCGAGGGCAATGGGGGCAGGGGCAAGGACGAAGTCGAGGTATTCGTCGGTGGACCGAAGGAGTTGCTCCACCGGCGCATACCCCATTCGTTCAACCCTGACCAGGAGTCGGCCCTCGTCCAGAAGCCCCATCAGGTACGTGGGCAGTGAGACGCGGAAGTATCCGTCCTCGTCGGTGGGAACGGATCGGTAGATTCGATCGTCCCCCACGATTCGGACGGCGGCGCCAGCGATGGGCCGTCCGCCCGACTCACGAACCCGGCCCTCCACTATGCTTGTCCGTGATGGGAGGGGAGGGAGAACCGGCGGAGCCGCCGCACCGCGGTGCGTCCCGACCGGAAAGTAGGGGGGGGCGACCGGAACAGGGCCGAAGTGGACAGGCAGAAGGATTGACGCTTGACCGGTAATCCACGCAGCCGTCCCGCCCGTGGACGCACCGACCCCCGCCACGGCCAGAAGCGTGGAGAGAATGACCAGGGCAGGGCGAAGGGCGGGCATGGCTTTGATTCGGACCGGTTGCAGGAAGCTCTGGGCACGGGCCCGGGGGCTCCGAATTCGGCCGTGCCGGATCCCGTCAGGTGGGGCCGTGACGAACCGTGCGACCCTCTCGTACTACTCCCCCTCCCACCCAGGTTCCCGGGATGGACCGGTGAGGGAACTGCATCGGGGCACGAACTGACTGGCGGCCAGGGGCCCGTGGGCCCGCCCTTCCCGCAGGGGCAGGGGAAGGGGAGGGGCGCGCAGGGCGAAAGACTCTGGGGTGGGACATTATGTCGCAGTTGCGGCGGTTATGGCACTCCAACGTGCGGTGGGTCGGGGTGAAGATTCAGCCGCTGCGCCAATCGTTGAGGTGGCGCCACTGGCACGAGTGCTGCTGCTTGGGCCATAGTGGAGTGCACGAAAGGGCGGAACTGTACCGAGCCGCCCGCCCACCCCCAAACCGAGCGGAGGAATCCATTCCATGAAGAAGATCCTGATCCCACTGGACGGCTCCGAATTGGCCGAGAAGGCGCTTCCTCCGGCACTGCGCCTGGCGCAGCGCACGGGGGCCGGCGTGCTCCTCTCGTCCATCGTATCGGATCTGCCACCGGTCCCGCTCGCCGCGGGCGACGGGGAGTTGGTTGCGGGATGGTTCGACGAAGAGGAGGAGCGAGCTCGGACATACCTGGAAACGGTCAAGGGCAAGATCAAGGAGAGCCACCCCGGCGTGGCGGTGGAACTCCACGTCCAATTGGGTCCGGTGGGGCGAACCCTTCTGGCCCAGGGAACAGACGCCAACGTGGATCTCATCACTCTCACCACCCACGGCCGGGGAGCCTGGCAGCGGGCCTGGCTCGGCAGTGTCGCCGACGAGGTGATTCGCAAGGCGGAGCGGCCGGTGCTGCTCCTTCGGGACGGTCCCAAGAGTCACGACCTCTTTGGCGATGCATCGTCGCCCCGCCATGTCTTCGTTCCCCTGGATGGGTCGGCTGCCGGTGAGCAGGTCCTCAAGCCCCTGGCGGCCATGCTGCCCGAGTCAGGAGCCCGGGTCACCCTGGCTTCCATCCTCCTCCGACCCTTCCCCCTGGCCAGTACCTATCTTCCCCATTCCGTGGAGGAGGGGACGCTCCTTCAGGAGAGGGAGAAGCGCACGGAGAGCTATCTCCATGATGTGGCGGCTCGCTGGAATCCCCCGGGAGTGAAGGTCTCGACGACGGTGGTGGCGTCGGACGATGTGGCATCGGCGCTTCTGGGCCGCACCCGCGAAGGGGACGTGGACCTCCTGGCCCTGAGTACCCGCGGACGGGGAGGGGTGAGTCGACTGCTTCTGGGCAGCGTCGCCGACAAGTTGATCCGTGGAACCGATCTACCTGTCCTGGCCGTGCGACGCCCGGTGGGAGGCGCGGACGAAGGCTGAGCACCTGGAGACCTGGGGGAAGGCCTGGATAAGGCCCGAACCCATGATCCCGGAGGTGAGGGACGTAGGGGGCTACCGGGTCGGGTTCAGGTTGCGGGGCAGGGGATGCTGAAGTGGAACACGCTTCCCCTGCCCACCTCGCTCTCGGCCCAGATCCGACCTCCGTGCGCCTGAACGATCCCCCGGGCAATGGCGAGTCCGAGTCCCATGCCCGGGCCACCCATCCCCCTGGCTCGCTCGGCTCGCCAGAAGCGTTCGAACACCCGAGCCAGATCCTCCTGGGGGATGCCCGGGCCCTCGTCGGCCACGGATACCTGGATCTCTGTGGCCCGACGAAGCGCGCTCACCACGACGCGGCCTCCCCGGGCAGTATGCTTGACGGCGTTTCCTATCAGGTTCGAGAGGACCTGCAGAAGGCGATCTCCATCCATGGGAGCCTCGAGACCCTGGGAGGCCGACACTTCGTTCACCAACGACACCGACCTGACTCGAGCCAGCGGCTCCAGGAGCGTCAGTGATTCGGCTACCAGCGCGCAGAGCGATCGAGGTGTCTTTCTCAGGACCAAGTGACCCTCTTCCAGACGCCGGACCTCCAGGAGTTCGCGGATCAGCCGCTCCATCTGTTCCGCAGATCGCCGAATTGCGCTCAGGTAGCAGATCTCCCCTGCGTCATCGACCCGGTTCGGTGCGGCGGCGGCGCCGTCTGCGCGTGTCCGTTCCAGGGCGTCCAGGCCGATGAATACCGCTTGGAGAGGGTTGCCCAGGTCATGGGAAACGATGCCCAGTACTTCGTCTCGAGCCTGGATGGCCCGCTGGGCATCACTGAAGAGGCGGGCATTTTCCAGCGCCATGCCCGCCCGCAGACCCAACTCCTCGGCCATCTCCAGGATCTCCGGGGTAAATGCCTCGCTTCGGTCACTTCGGATGAGAATGGCCAGCCCCAGCGGGTTCGCCGGAGTTCGGATGGGGAGAAGGAGGACGGAGAGGCCTCCCATGGCGGGGGTTTGCCCCGCTTCGACCTCAGCGGATCCGTACCCATCATCCGGTGCCGAAGAAGGCGGCAACACGAGGTCGAGGAGCCAGCCCAGCTCCACGTCCTGCATCAGCGTTGGCCTCCCATCCCCGAGAATCTCGCCAATGAGGTCGGGCACCTTGCCCGACCCCTGCCGATCCAGGGCTAGTCGCTCCAATCCGGCATCAGCCGTTGGAGAGTGGAACCACTGAATGCTCCGTGACCGGCCGGCCTCCGACACCATGTGCAGAACGCAGTGGTCTGCAAGCGTTTCCACAGCCTTGGATCCGAAGGCTTCAAGGGTGTTCCCCACCTCCAGGGACCGGAAGAGCAGTTCGCTCACCTCTACAAGGAACCGCTGCCGGTCTTCCCGCCTGCGTCGATGGGAGATGTCTCGCAGAAGTACGGTGAGGATGTCCTGCCCGTTCGCCTGGGTGCGGACGATGGAGGCCTCCGCCGGGAACTCCTGACCACTGCGCCGAAGGCCGCAGACCTCTTGTCGTGTCGCCATGGGACGGGCGGGAATCGGATCCATGCAGAAGGCCTCCACATGTCTCCGGTGGATGGAGCGGTGGGCGGCGGGCAGAAGGACATCGAGCGGTTGCCCCAGGATCTCGTCGGAAGCCCAACCGAAGATATCCTCAGCCCCCCGGTTGAAAAGGATGATGCGCTGCTCCGCATCCACGGAAATGATGGCGTCGGACGCCATCTGTAGGATGGCGGCGAAGCGGGTGTCCGAACTGCTTCCGGCATGGTCGACGACGAGTGGAAGCCCATTCACCGCGGAAGAAGCGTGTTTGCCAGGCTCGATGTTTTGCAATGTCTGGACGCCGGTCCTACCGGTTGGGGACAAAAAGACTCCTGACAAGCTAGATCGGCTTCCCCGAGGGGGGAAGGGCCGGATGGGCCACATCGCTACCAGATTCGGACATTTTGGCCCGAAGCGTCCGGATCTATGGCGGATAACGGGTACGTCCAGTCGGCACGATCCTTGTTGGTATAGATCAGGACAGATTCTGGTGAGGTTTGATGTGTCCCCAGGTCTTCCGTGTTTTCCATCCTACTCGATCCAGTACGGAGAGCGATCCATGCGCACCGTTCGCGACATCATGCAGACCGATGTGATAGCCGTCCGCCAGGGCACCAGCGTCCGGGAATTGATCCAGATCCTCGACGAGGAGGGCATCAGCGGGCTTCCGGTGCTGGACAGCGGGAGCAAGGTCCTGGGCGTGGTCTCCCGGACCGACGTGGTACGCCTGGCCGCCCGGGAGCCCGAGATTCCTCTGGGAGAGGCCTTCTGGGAAGGGGTGGGGCGGGAGCCGGACCAGGATTCGGACGACCCCGACAGCTATTTCGTGGCTCCCGAGAGTTCGGTCATGCTGGTGCCCGGGACCGGCTCGTTCGAGGGTCTGCCCTTCGACGACACCACGGTAGAGGCCATCATGACGCCGGTGGCATTCAGCGTGGACCCGGGAATGGCGATCTGGGAGCTGGCGGAGTTCCTGGTGCATGGCCGGATTCATCGAGCTCTGGTGGTGGAGGACGGCAGGCTCGTGGGAATCGTCACCGCCTTCGACCTTCTTCGGGTCATGGCGGGCGATACGTCCGGTTGACCCCCCGCCGGTACCTGGCCATGAGCGACGGAACGCCGGTCCATTCTTCGACTCATCCTCCCAATGGATCCACCTGGTGGTCGGTGGAGGCGGTGGGAGAGGTCGTGGGAAGCATTGCCCGTGAGATAGGGGCTCCCCTTACCGCCATCGAGGTGGCCGTGGACCGGCTTCGCAGACGAGCGGCGTCAGTGGACGGCGGGTCGGAGTCGGAGGAGCTTCAGGTGATCCTTGAGCAGAGCCACCGGCTGGCGGGGCTCGCCAGAACACTGCTCTCGTTGGCTCGCCCTCTCCAGACTCTCCCTCGTGAGGTTCGCCTGGATCAGCTTGTAGATGGAATTGCGGCTTCCGTCGGTCCCGAGATGCATCGGGTGGGGATTGCGCTCGATGTGGAGCACAGGGATGGATCGCTCACCATCCTGGGCGATCCACACCAGATCCGGGAGGCTCTCACGGCGCTCATCGCCAATGCCCGGCTCGCGTTGGAGGGGTGGTCCGGCGAACGCATGATCCATCTGACCACAGGCGCCCTCGAAGATGGCCGGCGTTTCGTTCGGGTGCAGGACAGCGGCCCCGGCGTTCCCCTGGACAAGCAGGAGCGGATCTTTCTCCCGTTCTTCTCCGACTGGGGTCGGGAGGGCATTGGCCTTGCTCTGTCCAGGATCGCCGTGCTCGGGCAGCAGGGAGAGGTCTACCTGGAAGGGGAAGGGTGCGGTGAGGAAGGGGACGGCCGGGAGCCCGGTGCCACCTTTATCCTCGTGCTCCCTGCTTCTCCTTCGGATGAAGTCCCATGAGCCCAGCGCCGGATATGAGCCGAACCTCGGAAGGAACCCGAGCCACAGGCGCCGCACCCCGTATTCTCATCGTGGAAGATGAGGAGATCATCCGGGAACTCCTGGTCCCATCTCTCAGGGAGGAGGGATTCATCGTCGATGCCGTGGCCAGTGGTGAGGAGGCGCTGAAACGACTGGAGAGCACCCTGTATGATGTGGTACTCCTCGACCTGAATCTCCCGGGCATGCACGGGATGAATGTGCTCTCCGCCGCCCCGGCCACCCAGACGGACGCCCAGTTCGTCGTCATGACGGCATTCGGGACGGTGGACACCGCCGTCGAGGCCATGAAGCTCGGGGCGTTCGACTACGTGAACAAACCGTTCCGTACCGAAGAGCTGCTTCTGGTCCTCCGCCGAGCTCTGGAAGAGGCGGAGTTGCGGCGGGAGGTGGCCCATCTGCGGGTCCGAAGTGGCGAAGGGTTTCGCGGACGCATGATCGGCAAGACCTCCGAAATGCGGCGACTCTATGATCTGATCGAGCGCGTGGCCCCGACGCGTGCCAGCGTCCTGGTGACCGGTGAGACAGGGACCGGGAAGGAACTGGTGGCCCGCGCCATCCACGATGTTTCCAATCGGTCCCGGCGTCCCTTCGTTCCGGTCAATTGCTCAGCCCTTACCGCGACACTCCTGGAATCGGAGCTCTTCGGCCACCGAAAGGGTGCGTTTACCGGGGCCATCGCATCGAAACGTGGACTGTTCGAGTCAGCCCAGGGCGGCACACTCTTCCTGGACGAGGTGTCCACCATCAGTCCGTCCACCCAGGTCAAGCTGCTCCGGGTGCTGCAGGAGCGAGTGGTGACCCCGGTGGGAGGGACGGAACCCATCGCCGTGGACTTCCGCCTGGTGGCCGCAACCAACGAGGAGTTGGAGAGCCTGGTGCAGGGTGGAGGATTCCGGGAAGACCTCTACTACCGGCTGAACGTTTTTCCCATCCGGGTCCCTCCGCTGAGGGAGCGCCGCGAGGACATTCC
Organism: Gemmatimonadales bacterium; assembly: GCA_007695195.1. Classification (GTDB taxonomy): domain Bacteria; phylum Gemmatimonadota; class Gemmatimonadetes; order Longimicrobiales; family Gaopeijiaceae; genus PWLA01. The sequence continues at coordinate 49,099 of REEG01000067.1, forward strand.
CCTCCTGGCCAATGCCTTCCGCCTTCGGTTCGCCGAAGAGAATGGAATCGAGGCGCCTCCGCTTCTTCCCGAGACGCTCAGTCGGATGATGGCCTACCACTGGCCGGGGAATGTGAGGGAGCTGGAAAACGTGATCGAGCGTTCCCTGATCCTCCACGCCGGCGCGCGCTCTCTTCCCTTCGAGCCCACTACGGGCCCGACCGTCTCCGGGGATGCCTCCGGACGGCGGCTTCTTGGCCGGGCCACGTCCGAGTCCTGGGACCTGGATCGACTTGAGCGGGAGTACATCCTCAGCGTCCTGGACGAGGAAGGGGGGCACCAGGCCCGAGCCGCCGAGATCCTGGGGATCAATCGCCGCACTCTCTACCGAAAACTGAAACGCTACCGGGAGGAGGGACTCATGCCAGACGCTTCGGGCCCCCCTTCCCGTTCCCTGAACCCCTGAAGCCCATGACTCCCAGGCAACTGCGTGTACGAGACCTCAACGCCGGCGCATGCCGGGCCCTCCTCTCAAGAAACACCATCGGGCGATTGGCCTTTTCCTTCCGGGACCGGGTCGACATCCGTCCCCTCTCCTATGTCTTCGACGATGAGTGGATCTTCGGGCGCACATCACCCAGCGAGAAGCTTCTCACCGTCCGACATCATCGCTGGGTTGCCTTCCAGGTGGATGAGATCGAAGACGAATTGAACTGGTCCAGCGTGGTGGTCCACGGGCCGTTCCAGATTCTCGACGAAGGAGAATCGGCCCAGCATCGGGAACTTCTCGGGCAGGCCCGGAAGGCCATCCGGGAGGAGCACCCCGAAGCCTTCTCGCCGACGGACCTGACGCCTGAACGGAGCTTCATCTTTGGAATCGCCGTTCAGGAGTACAACGGAAGGGCCGCACGCTTCCTGACGCTGGAGGATCAGGGGTAGGGCAGGATTGCCCGTGGGTTCACCCGGAGCCATCTTCCGACGCCGCCCCCGCCGAACGGCTGGGGATTCGTTCCGACTCGGATGTATGTCGGTGGAAAACTCCTCGGAACCGCCATGCCCAACGCATACTATGTGATCGCCAACCCCAATGCGGCGGGTGGACGGGTCAAGCGGCTACTTCCGCAGCTTCGAGCCGCACTGGATGCCCATTCGGTGTCCTACCACATGGATCTCACGGAGCGGGCCGGTCACGCCACCGAACTCATGGCCGAGGGTCGGGCCAATGGAGCACAGGGTCTGCTCGTTGTGGGAGGGGACGGGACGCTCCATGAGGTGGCCTCGGGGCTTCTCCGGGACCCGGCTCGAGACGGCAACCTCGGGCTGGCCGTGCTCCCGGTGGGGACCGGCAACGACTTCCATCGGATGGTGGCGTCGGACGGATCCATGGAGAGTTCCATCCGGGACCTCCTCCACGGCCGGGTTCGCCGGTTCGACGTGGGCCGGGTGCGCTGGCCCGGAGGAGAGGATGTCTTCGTGAATCTCTTCGGCGTGGGTCTTGATGTGGCGGTTCTCGAGAGGCGCCACACCTTTCGCCAACTCCCGGGTCTTCTCCAGTACCTGGCCGCCCTGGCCATGTCCATGGTGCGGTTCCGCCCACTGTCGCTGCATATCACCGCCGAGACCGACGAGGGGGAACGGATTGAGCGGAAGGTCAAGAGCCTGCTGGCCGCCGTTACGGTGGGCCCCTCGGTGGCCGGAGGAATACGGCTGTCGCCGAAGGCTCGTCCGGACGACGGAGCCCTTGATCTTTTCGTGACCGATGGTCTTGGGTTGGGAGGCGTGCTCCGGCACCTTCCCAAGGTTCTGAGGGGTACGCATCAACGGATCCCGGGGGTTCTCATGCACCGGATCCATCGTGCACGGGTCGCTGCCGTGGACGACGTGCCCCTGAGATTTGAACTGGACGGAGAACTCATGCCCGACGCGGTTTCCTGGTTGGAGGTCGAGGTGGTCCCCGGCGTTCTGCCGATCCTCGAGGCGGTCTGATGATGCCCGCGGCCTACCTTCTCGTGACCCTGGCGGTGAGTGCGTCAGCCCTGGGTTGGCCCGGAGTGGATGGGGATCCGGCCATTCACTCTTCCAGGGATGACTCCGTGACCACGGCCGAGGCGGTCCACACCGCCACGCCGGGAATGGCCGGCACCGATACGATCCAGCCCCCCCTCCTCGATGAGCCACGGCCCCGACTGGGCGAAGAGCCGGAGATCACCCCGGGTGGCGCCTTCGTAAGGTCCCTCATCCTACCGGGCTGGGGCCACGCTGCCACCGGCTCCCACTTCCGCGGCGCCTTCTATGTGGCGGCGCAGTCGGGTGCGGTATGGATGCTATCCAAGTCCCTGTCCGGCCACCGTGAGGCGCGGCGGATGAGGGATCAGGAGATTCAAGCTGTGCGCGGAAGCCTGCGGGCTGCCGGGGTGACGCAACCGGATTCCCTGCGAGTCCTGACCAATCAGGATCCCCGGGTGGGAGCGTGGGACGACATGGTCGACCGGCGTTCGGAAGAGGTGGAGGACTGGATCGCCGCCACTCTGGTCCTCCTCCTCCTCCAGGCAGTGGATGCCTTTGTGGCAGGACACCTGATGGATCATCCCGAGCCCCTCTCCATGGATATCTCGCCAGGGGTATCCGGGGGTTGGGAAGTGGGCCTTCGTGTGGATCCGCGGCGGGTCAGAATCCCCTGGAGGTGAGGGGCCTCGGCTTCGCATCCCCCGTCCAATGGAAGAGTTCCGGGGCCTGATCGGGACCGGTCACGGCTACGAACGAGTTGTGGTTGAGCCAGTCGCCGGAATTGACGTAGAAGCGACCCGGTGCGACTTCTTCCCGTATCGGCAGGTGCGTATGACCCAGGAAGACGTCGTGGAGGGTTGGATCGTCCAGGAGCTGATTCCGGGCCCATCGCCTGAGTTCGTCACTTCGTCCGGCAGGGTCGCTCGCCGGGCTCGGATTCGCGGGAGGCTCATGGTCCCGCCCGACGCGGCGCTGCGGACCCTGACGGAGTTTGGTTCGAGACACCTTGCGGGCCACGGCGGCACCCACGTCCGGGTGTAGCCACCGGAATAGCCATCGAGTGGGCCGTGATCGCAGGGTCCATCGCATGGCCCTGTACCCCAGGTCACCACGCCCCAGGCCGTCCCCATGGGCGAAGAGGCAACGGCGCCCCGAGACCTCCAGGACCACCGGTTCATGATGGAAGTGCACCCCGATCTCGTCCGTCAGCATGGAGCCACCCCACCAATCGTGGTTCCCCCCCACGAGGTGAACGGCTACGCCCTGGTCCACGAGCTCCCCGAGAATCCCAAGCGTCCGCGTGTAGCCTCGGGGGATCACACTTCGGTATTCGAACCAGAAGTCGAACAGGTCCCCGTTGATGACGAGCAGGTCGGCTCGCTCCGCTGTCCACCTGAGCCACTGGTGAAAGGTCCGGACCGTGTCGGGTGGGATGGCGCCCAGATGGACGTCGCTGGTAACAAAGCTGGTAACCTGGCTCATGGAAAAAAGGTACTCCCCCCCCCTGGGTCTGTATACAGGGATCGGCCACAGCAATGGGAGGCGTATCTCCGCACCAGGGGGTCCAGGCGTATTGCCGGCGCTCCGTATGGTCGGTCGGTGCCGCGCTGTTATCTTCTCCGAACCCCGACCGGCAAACGAGCCCGGATCCAGACCCGGAGGTGCGGTGTTGAAACCCCTTGCAGATCAACTTGACCCTTCCGCAGGGGACGCGACGAACTCCTGGAAGAGGTCTTCGTGCCCACTGCCCATGAGCGCCTTCACCCCTTTGCATCCCAGGACTTCCCCACGTGATCGTACCGGGTCGTAACGCCGCAGATTTGAGGCCGGCTTCGGAGCCGAGCCCTGTTCCGGGGGGCCGTGACCGACTCATCTATGGTCTACTCTTCGTCCTGGCGCTTCTCATGGCCGGCTGCGGGCCGTCCGGTCCGTTGGAAGAACCGCGTCCACTGGATGCCGGGCAACTCGCCATGCAGGCGGAGCGATCGTCGGCACTGGACTCTCCATACCGGATCGTGTTCGAGTGGTCGGTGGTCGAGCCGGGTATGCGTGTCCAGGGGAGAGGCGTGGCCAGGGTCGAGCCTCCCTATCGGGCTCGGTTGGACCTCTTCTCGCGGGGCGGGGAGCGGATCACCGCTGCGGCCCTCGTCGATGGGGACCTGCGGATCCCGGAGGGTCTCCCGGATTTGCTTCCCCAATCCACCATGTTCTGGGGGTCTCTGGGTGTATTCCGACCGGATCGAGGGATGGGATTGGCCGGGGGACGATGGCAGCGGGACGGGTTGGCCGAACTTCGGTATCGCCCCGGCGAGGATTCCGAACTACTGGTGGTCCTGGCCCGGAACCGGATCCAGGAGATGGTCCGACGCTCCAATGGTCGGGCTCTGGAGGACCTCAGAATACAGTTGGTGGAGGGGGAACGCTTCCCCCGCCAGGCTACCTACCGGGATCACGTCAGGACCCGGGAACTGCGTATGACGCTGGAGAGTGTGGAGCATGTGGAATCGTATCCGTCGGACATCTGGGAGCCTCGGCGCTAGGTTGGTCCTGGTGCTGGTGAGCCTGACCCTGCTCGGAGGGTGCAACTACACCTTCCAGGCGGGGGCCGGCTTACCTTCCCACGTGCGCAGTGTGGCTATCGTGCCCTTCGACAACGAAACGAGCCGCTTTGAACTGACACAGGAAATCCATGAGGTCCTCCTCCAGGAGTTGCCGCAGCAGTTCGGAGTTCGGACGGGGAGTGAGGAATTCGCCGAAGCCATCGTACGGGGGCGGATCCGCAATTATTCCGTGGATGCGCCGTCCTACCGTCAGGCTCCGGATGGGCGGGGAGCGGAGGTGTTGGAACGGCAGGTGTCCATGACCGTTGAAATTGAAATCATCGACCGGGTGAACAACATGATCCTCTGGGACAATTCCAACCTCTCCGTTCGAGGAGAATACCTGGAAGCCAGTGAATTGGAGGAAGACGGCCGGCGCCTGGCCATCCAGCGACTCTTGCAGAACGTCGTCGACGGCGTTCAGTCAAACTGGTGAGCGGCGTGCGCCCCCTTCGCCTCGGCACTCGTGGCTCCCTCCTTGCCACCACCCAGAGCGGGTGGGTAGCGCAGCGCATCGAGGAGGCTACGGGTCGGAAGGTGGAACTGGTCATCGTTCGGACCATGGGAGATCAGATCCAGGACCAACCGCTCTCCAGTATCGGCGGGCAGGGTCTCTTCACCCGGGAACTGGATCGGGCGCTCCTGGACGGCGAAGTGGATCTCGCGGTCCACTCCCTCAAAGATCTTCCGACGGTTCTGGCAGAGGGGGTGACCCTTGGTGCCGTGCCCGAACGGGAAGATGTCCGGGACGTGTTGATCGGTCCTGAGGGAACCCCGACGACGCTGGCGAACCTACCGCCGGGTGGTCGTTTGGGGACGGGGTCCCTTCGACGTCGTGCGTTGGCCCTGGCCTTCCGGGGCGACATTGAGGTGGCTGGGATCCGGGGGAATCTGGACACGAGGATGTCCCTGGTGGAGCAGGGTGAATACCACGCCATCATCCTGGCGGCGGCCGGGGTCCGTCGTCTTGGTTGGACCCATCGAATCCACGAGCACCTCGAGCCTGCGGCATGGCTTCCGGCCCCCGGCCAGGGAGCCCTTGCTGTGGTGGTACGGGATGGTGATGCGGAAGCCTTGAAGCACGTTCGTCCCCTGGATCACCTTCCGTCCCGGGCGGCAGTTACGGCGGAGCGTTCCCTTATGCACCGCCTACAAGCAGGGTGCCAGCTTCCTGTGGGAGCCCACGGGTTGCCCTACGGGGGTGGGATGCGCCTGAGGGGAGTCGTCGCTTCGCCGGATGGTGGACGAGCCGTCCGCGCGGATGCCACCGGGGCTCAGGATGACCCGGAGGCCCTCGGCATCCAGGTGGCCGATCGCCTCCTGGAGATGGGGGCTGATTCCATTCTCGCAGATGTGAATGAGATGGTCCGTGCCGGTGCACAGTATGGAGGGACGTCGTGACCAATGGACGGCTGGGTCTCTCCGGGGCACAGGATAAGGAGCACCGACGCGCCGATGGAAGGCGGCCCGAGGACCTTCGCTCCGTGGTGGTGGAGGCCGATGCTTCTCCCTACGCCGAAGGATCATGCCTCATCGCCTTCGGTTCTACTCGAGTCCTTTGCACGGCCTCCGTTCAGGAGGGAGTTCCTGCATGGCGAGAGGCATCGGGACATGGGTGGATCACGGCCGAGTACGGGATGCTTCCTCGTTCCACCCATTCCCGGCGGGGCCGGGAGCGTGGAGGGGTGGGTGGTCGAACGCAGGAAATCCAGCGCCTGATCGGCCGAACCCTCCGGGCCGGCGCAGATCTGGAACGGCTCGGACCCCGAACCGTTGTGATCGATGCCGATGTACTTCAGGCCGATGGAGGGACCCGAACGGCTGCGGTGACGGGTGGGTGGATCGCCCTGGCTCTGGCCGTCCGTAGTCTGACCCGTCGGGGCGTTCTGGGAGCCTCGCCGCTCCGCGAACCTCTGGCTGCGGTGAGCGTGGGAGTGCTTGACGACCGGCCGCTCCTGGATCTGGACTATTCCGAAGACTCCCGTGCCGAGATGGACATGAATGTAGTGGCCACGGGAGATGGTCGGATCGTCGAGGTACAGGGGACGGCGGAGGGGCTTCCGGTGCACAGGTCATCGTTTCAGGAGATGCTGGATCTGGCCCTGGCCGGGATCGAATCGCTGGTTCAGGTCCAACGTGAATTCCTGGAGGCCCGGTGAAGCAGATGGAACCGGTTGCCGGTCCACTTCTCGTCGCGACTCGGAGCCGGCACAAACTGCGGGAGATCCGCGAGATCCTGGGCACGGTTCCGGGCATGGAAATCGTCGATCTGGTGCAGGTGGGCATTGCCGAGTCCCAGGAAGAGGACGGGCTGGAAGAGGCCGAGACCTTCTCGGAGAATGCCCTGGCCAAGGCCCGGTATTTCCAGCGGCGATCCGGTTACTTGACCGTTGCGGATGATTCAGGACTGGTGGTGGATGCCCTTGGAGGCCGACCCGGGGTGCGGTCACGCAGGTTTGCCCCCATGCCGGATGCCGTGGACCGCGATACCCAGGATCGCCTGAATCTGGCCCACCTGCTCACGTCCCTGGAGGGGGTACCCCCCGAGGGGCGGACGGCTCGGTTTGTGACCGAAGTGGCCCTGGTGACCCGAGACGGCTCGTTTCGGACGTTCCGTGGGGTTGTAGAAGGCATCATCCTGGAGTCTCCGCAGGGAAACGGTGGGTTTGGCTACGACCCGGTGTTCCTCCATCCCCCTTCGGGCGCAAGCTTCGCTCAGGTCCCGGACGAGGAGAAGGCGCGTGTGGGACACCGAGGAATCGCCTTTCGTCGGCTCGCAGGTTTTCTGAGGGGAGCTGCGGGTCACGGCGCTGAAGAAATCCACGAGGAGTAGCCATGAATCCGGATCGCACGCGCCCCGAGCACATTGGTCCCACCGAGGATGGTCGAAGGCTACGGATCGTGTGGGGCGATGGCCATCGGTCGGAATTCCACCCTCGATTCTTGAGGGTGGCGTGTCCGTGCGCCGCTTGTGTCGATGAAATGACCGGGAGGCGGATCCTTCGTCCAGGGGACGTTCCACCCTCCATCCATCCTCTCGAGATCACCTACGTGGGTCGATACGCGATCCGCTTCCTCTGGAGTGACCAGCACTCCACGGGGATCTTTCCCTTTGAGTACCTGCGCGCATTGTGCCCTTGGGATGAGGAGGTGTAGGGGGCTACTCGTGCGGGGGCCATAGGAGTTAGCTTTTCCGTCGATCGGGGCGTGGCGCAGTCCGGTAGCGCGCCTGCTTTGGGAGCAGGAGGTCCCGGGTTCGAATCCCGGCGCCC
>REEG01000024.1 GCA_007695195.1 Gemmatimonadales bacterium
CCCCCCCGCCCCGCCCCCCCCCCGCCCGCCCCCCCGCCCGCGGCGGGGGGTGCGGGCCGTTGGGGTGTGAGGTGGTTCCGGACCGGAGCCTGTCCCGGGCGTGAACCCGGAATTCCCAACTTCAGTCGGCTTTTCGTGTAACCATACTTGCAATATACGCATAGAATGACCATGGCCGACTCGGTCGCACATGGCCGACTCGGTCGCATCAAGGAGGCCCCATGCTGCCCGCCAACTCATTGCCGGATGGGAATCCCATGCCGAGCGCCCAACGGACCCGGATTCCTGTCATCGTCGTAGCCGGGGGAATTACCCTGGCCGCCGGAACCGCCCTGGCCGCCTGCGACACCACCGAACCCACCCCTCCCCATGACGATCCCATTGAGGCCACCTTCACCTTCGAGGAGGACATGGAGGGCTGGCAGGCCGTGGCCATCGACACTCTGAACCCGCCCATCGACTGGCACGTTCGGCACACAACCGATGAGGCCGTGGTGGGAGAGGGCTCGGTGGAACTGGAGCTCGAAAACCTCAACGACCAGGGCAAGATCTGGATGGAACGGACCTTCGAGCTGGAGCCCGGCGAGGAGTACGATGTGATGGTGGATTATGCCTTCGGCACCAGCGATTGGGGCGACGTGAACCTCTTCACCATCATCGCCGGAGTACACACCGAACCTCCCCGGTCGGCGGAAGAGCTCACCTTCCAGGGAGATACGGGGCACGGTGAAGACTCGGACGTAGGCCTGGTATGGCTCGACAAGACCTACGATTTCTCCGTCACCGCCCCCACGGACGGGGCCGTTCACGTGACCATCGGCGTGTGGGGCACCTGGGAGACACTGCGTACCTACTACGTCGATGACGTCTCGGTTCAGTTCGTTCCGCGAAGGTAGGGCGCCCAATCATCGGGATCCAGCCCGTTCATCCCAACTCACGCGACATCAGGATCCCGACTCCGGGGCGGGACGAACCGCGATGTACGAGAAGTTGAAGCACATCTCGTCGTAGGAACCGTACCCACCGTAGACCACGTGGTCGGTAGGGTTCTGGAAGGTGCATTCCGTGGCCAGCGTCACCCCCCGGAGCTGCCTTCGATGGAAGACCTTGGGCTCGGTGAAGGTGAAGTCGCGCTGCCAGCGGAGGTCCCAGCGTGGCACCGACAGGAGCGTCTCCTTGCGCCCGCCCGGATGGGTCAGGGTGATGCGTCCCGAATGGCCGAAGGCGTGCATGTGGAGGTTCACCGAGTGGATCTCCAGGGCGTCAATGCGCTCCACCGGGACGCGAGTGATGCGGGAGATGTAGGGGAGGATGGGTTCAAGGGTGTCGGAAACCTCATAGGTTGCCATGCTCCCGGGCTCGATAACCATGGAGCGGTTCCGCTCGGCCACCAGCCATTCGGGGCGGGTCTGGGAGAGGTGGAAAGCAGGACGATCCACCTCACGGGCAAGCTGGAACTCGACGCGGGTTCCCTCGTCGTACTGACCGGGCGCGTCCGAGGAGTAATAGTGCATCTGCACCACCAGGGCCGTACCGGGCTCCACCAGGATACCGGTCCCCTCGGGAAAGACGTGACCGTCCATTCCCGGGGCCCAATGGGCAAGCCAGAAGTTTCCGCGGCTCAGCTCCCGAACGCCGTCAGGATACCGGGTCTCGTAGGCCTCGCGCTCGGCGCGGTTGCTCAGGCGATCCGGTAGCGCGCCTCCGAAGCACTGATACCCCGGCCCCTCCTCCCCATCCTGGAGCTCACGGAAGCGATGGGCGAGTTCGGGAACCACAGCGTGGATCACCACGTGATGGGCCACGGCCAGATTGCCCGGAACCGCCCGGAAACCGGTGATGAACTGCGGCTCGCTCTCGGTCCAATCCACCACGAAGCAGCGGTAGTCGTCCGGGGCCTCCTGGGTGGGCATGAAGCGGCCGCCGGGGAGTACCTCGAGGGACAGTTCGGGGGTGAAGGCTCCGCCATGACCGGCATGGGCCGAACCCATTCCCGAGGCGGCTTGGGCGTCGGGCGCCGGCTCACCCTTGGGGAACCCGGCCTCTCGCCAGCGTCGCACCAACGCCAGATCCTGGACCGACAGCGACAGGTCTCCCATGTAGTTCTGGTGTCCCGGTTCGGCGAGCCAGGGGGGCATCTGGCGCTCGGTGATCATGGCGGCAACCAGACGGTGTCGGGCATACGTGGCCTCTGAATCCACCATGGACCACCCGGGACCTTCGTCGCCGTGGCACGCCAGACAATTCTGGACCAGGAGGGGACGGACGTGGGTGTAGTAGTCGGGATCTGTGGTGCCCCGGACCGTCGCGCCCGGGTTTGTCGCACCCGGGTCTGTCGCGCCCGGGTGGAAAAGGCCGGTGCTGGCGCTGACCGGGATGTCTCCGGCGGAGGAAGCTTGGCCATTTTCCACCCCTGGACCGGGACCGTGGATACGGTCGGTCATGAGGCTACCGGCCACGAGAACACCGAGCGACACCGCCCCCACGAGACTGGTCCGAATTGAGCGACGCATGACTGGCTCCCCGGCACGGTGGCGAAAGATGGGGTGGATGGCCGGTTCCGGTAAGGATACCCGATTCCGTATGAATGGCCGATTCCGGAAGAAAACCTCCGAGAACACGCTACGGAGGGGTGCGGCCTGAGGCAAGCGCGACGTGAGCTTGCACACATGCCCCCCGTGACAGCCATATAGACGGGTGCAATTAGCGTCACACTGAGCCCGCCGGTGAGCCAGCCCTGCTTAGGGCCGCTATGCCGTCATCCGTCACCTTTTCAGTGGATCCGCTTCAGTGGATCCGCCGTTTCGCCGTCAGTCGCGGCGTCTGCCAAGGATTCGGCCGCCGATCCATCAATCGTGGCGTCTTCGCAGGATCCATCCATAGATGAGAAGGTTGATGGCCACCACACCCACGCCCAGGGCGATCCACCCCGCCTCTCCGATCCCCTGCGGATAGATAACGGAGATCAGGTAGTGCTCGATGAAGCCCCCGGTGTAGCCCGCCTCCCCCCCAAGGCGACGGAGATGATTCTCCAGCGGTGTGAGGGGACAGGTCCACCCGATGAAGGTGATGAGTGCGCCCCAGAGGGCCATGGGAATGTGGATCCATGCGATCCACCGCTTCCACGCCACCAGGAGTCCGCCTAGAACCACGAAGAGAATGAACCCGAAGTGCACCACCAGGGTGATGTCGGCGAGGATGCGGTAGACCATGGGACTGGTTGGCAGTGTTTGGGATTGGCATCCAGAAACGCTGGAGCGGCTCCGGGGTCGGAAACGCTCATGCTCACTCTACCCGAAC
>REEG01000217.1 GCA_007695195.1 Gemmatimonadales bacterium
ACGAGGAGATCCCGGGGGCGCAGGCCGACGGCGGACGGCGGCGGTAGGGCGTCGCTGGGGCGGAGAAAGGCGGCGACGTCGGCCGGAACCTGTGCCGATGATGCGGGCAGGCGGCGCAGGGCAATGAGGCGTCAGCGGGGCCAGAAGGCGATGAGTCCCAGGTGGAGTTCGGACCCGCCCACACGGCCGCAGAAGGGCGAGAACTCTCCGGTGCGACAGCCGTCCAGTTCCAGCTGCTGGAAGCGGTAGCTCCCCATGACGCGCACCGGCAGTGGTCCGGGCACATCCCGGTGCACCTCTAGCCAGAAGACCGAGCCGTCGGCCCCCCGGTTCCAGGCCAGAAGGGAGCCGTCCCGGTCGGCGGACGGGGGCTCAACCGCCCCACCGCTCTCTCCCACGCCGGACGCCGCCATGGTCCCGGCGCTCCGGCCCACCCCCAGACGCAGGTGCCAGTCGTCTCCCTGGACCAGGGGGAGGACGAGAGCCAGGGTAAGCACGTCCATCTCCGAGTCAAAGCCCACCGATTCCACCACGCAGTCGGATCCGGTGCCGGCCCCATCCCCGGCCCCCGGGGCGCACACAGGCGCCTGGATCCGGGTCGACCCGCTGAAGGCGTCGTATTCCAGGGCCACACCGATGCCGCCGCCGCGAATCCAGCGCACCCCCACCCCCTGTCCCCACGCGCCGTCCAGCACGCTGATCCCGGGGAAGGGCCGCGAACCCGTCACCCTCACCTCCTGGGCCGAGAGCGGTCCCGCCAGCGAGAGCGGCTCCACCAGGAGGGCCACCGCAAGGAAGAGGAGAGCGAAGGCGGGACGCGAAGGGGACATGGAAGGGGCCTGGGGGTTCGGGGCGGGACTTGGGTCCGGTCGCTACCCGGACAAGGGAGCCGAGGGTCCCTCCACCCAGCCCGGGGCTCCGGGAGACGCCACGGTTCCCATGAGGTCCGACAGATCCAGGACGGTGGTGAGGGGCTCACGGGCCATGCGACGACGGAGCCCCTCATCGATGCCTCGAGGGAGGACCAGGACCGGGGTGCGGGCCTGTCGCCCGATCCCGTACCGGGTCCGCCGCATCTTCTCCGCCAGGTCATCGAATACCCGGGCCCCGCTCCGGCGGCCCGACGCCTCGGTCTCCACATAGCAGATCTGCCCGTTGGCGAGCCACCCCACCACCGGAAACTCCGCTTCGCCCCCCCAGAGAGCGCCCACCTCCCGGCCCGGGGCCGAGAACCGCTCGCGGGCATGACGGCGGAACCAGTCGGCGGTGGCTCGGGGGAGGCATCGCTCCAGGTGCGCCGACACCCGAGGCCGTACCCACCGGACCCAGGAAGGCCAGGGATCGTCGGGATCTACAAGGCTCCTCACCGGAAGGACGCACCCCATCCAGAAGGCCAGGAAGGGATCGCGGATCCGGTACCTGCGGTCCCGGGAGCCCTCCGGAGACCCCAGGGGGCGCAGGGACTCCACCACACCCAGACTCTCCAACCGAGCCAGGTAGGGGGCCATCTGCCCGCCGGTCTGAACGCCCCGGACACGCGCCCGGAGCCCGGGCCAGTCCAGCGGACCCTCCGACAACGCCCGGAGAAGGGAGACGTAGCGAGCCGGCTTCTGGAACACCCGATCCAGCTCCCGGAGGGGGGCGTCGAAGAGATCTCCCTCCCGCGCCAGAACCCGAGCCGCTACAAGGGTCTCCCACCTGGATCGCCGGCCCTCCCCGTCGGCGGGCCCGTCGCTCTCCCGCCCATGGGAGCCTGCATTGGGTTCGGAGGGTGCGGAAGAGGCGCCGGACTCGGATCCGGGGTGTCGACTCCCGCTCGGGAGCCGGGATGGATCCCCACCCAGGCACGCCCACAATGCGTACTGCTCCAGGGGATCCCGTCCTCCGTGGGCCCGGGCCGCTTCCCGGAGGTCCAGGGCCCCCGTCCGGATCCGGGCGGTGGGCGGTGGAAGGGCATGGGGGAGATCGGGCTCAACTCCGTCCAGCACCAGGATCAGGTGTACCGGGGCGCCCCTGCGACGGGCACGCTCCAGGGCTTCGGCCACCTCCGAGGCCCATCGCCGGCGGCTCTCCAGGAGCCAACGGGCGCCGTCGAAGGCCAGCACCGTGGGCCCGTGTCCTTTCCGCGCCTGGTCGACGAGGCCCACCAGGAGGGTACGCCACCCCGGGAGCCCTCCCGGCTCTGGTAGAAAGCCCGGCCCCTCCGGTCGGGGTAGGGTCCCCCGCCGCTCCAACAGGAGGGTGCGGAAGTCATCCAGGAGATCCTCGGCCCCCAGGGGCGAGGCCCGGAAGAGAAGCCCGCCTCGCGCCTGGACGGCACGGGAGAGGAGGCGACTCCGCCCGGTTCCGGCCGGTCCGTGAACCAGGATCCAACCGGATCGAGGCGAACCAAGCGCCTCCTGGAGTTCCACAAGGGCCGGGGAGGGAGATGTGGCGTCGTCCCGGGATGGCGCCTGGGCCCTGACGGAGCGGAAGGAGTCGGGTGCCGGTGGCGACACCCCCGAATCAGTCATTGGATAATCTGGTTTAGGTTAATCGACCTTATTCAAAATAACACGGCCACCCCCCTTCACCACCCCCGGAGGCACGGTCATATTCCCTGGGTCCCCGGTCAACCCGCTTGGAAGGAGCGAAGCGGCGATGCTTCAAGGCGTCACGACCGGCTCAGCCCCCAGACCCGTCCCCCCCTACGGAGACCTCCTGAATGCCCCCTGTCACGACCCGCCGTTTCGATGCCGTATCCGCCGCCGGAAGCTGGACCCGTACCGCCACCAACGGCCGGGCCGACTGGCCCTCCGTGGAGGAGGTCTTCGGACAGAATACCTTCAGTCAGACCGAGATGAAGGCCCGCCTCCCCAAAGACGTGTATGCCCGTCTCAAGAAGACGCTCATGGAGGGGACGGATCTGGACATCTCGGTGGCCGACGCCGTGGCCGTGGCCATGAAGGAGTGGGCCCTGGAGCGGGGGGCCAGTCACTTCACCCACTGGTTCCAGCCCCTCACCGGATCCACTGCGGAGAAGCATGACTCCTTCATCGTACCCACCGAGCCCGGCCGCGCCATCAATGAGTTCTCGGGCCAGGAGCTGATCCAGGGAGAGCCCGACGCCTCTTCCCTGCCCTCGGGCGGCCTGCGGACCACCTTCGAGGCCCGGGGCTACACGGCCTGGGATCCCACCTCACCGGCCTTCATCATCGACGGTCCGGGAGGGGCCACGCTGTGCATCCCCACGGCCTACTCGTCGTGGGCCGGTGACGCGCTGGACCAGAAGATTCCCCTGCTCCGCTCCATCAACGCCCTGGACGAGCAGACCCGGAAGGCACTCAAGGTGTTCGGCGTGGACGAGGGTCGGGTACACCCCACTGTGGGACCGGAGCAGGAGTTCTTCCTCATCGATCAGGAGTTCTTCTATCAGCGTCCCGACCTCCTCACCTCGGGACGCAGCCTCATCGGGGCTCAGCCGCCCAAGGGGCAGGAGCTGGAGGATCACTACTTCGGAGCGATCCCGGACCGGGTGCTGGAGTACATGCAGGCCGTGGAGACGGAGCTCTACCGGCTGGGGATCCCGGTGAAGACCCGCCACAATGAGGTGGCCCCCGGGCAGTTCGAGATGGCCTATGTGTATGAGGAGGCCAACATCGCCGCGGACCACCAGCAGCTCATGATGTCCACGCTGCGCCGCATCGCCCGGCGGTTCGGGCTGGTCTGCCTCCTCCACGAGAAGCCCTTCCAGGGCGTGAACGGGAGCGGGAAGCACCTGAACTGGTCCTTCGCCACGGAGGAGTCCAACCTCCTGGAGCCCGGCGAGACCCCCCACGACAACATGCTCTTCCTCTTCTTCTGCACCGCCGTGCTCATGGCTGTGCAGAAGCACCAGGACCTCCTCAGGGCTTCGGTGGCCTTCGCCGGAAACGACCACCGCCTCGGCGCCAACGAGGCGCCGCCGGCCATCATCTCCGTCTTCCTGGGTGATCAGCTCACCGATATCTACGAGCAGATCGCCGACCTGGGCCAGGCCCGGTCTTCCAAGAAGGGGGGACTCCTGGGTCTGGGTGTGAAGGTGCTCCCGGACATCCCCAAGCACGCCGGAGACCGGAACCGCACGAGCCCCTTCGCCTTCACCGGCAACAAGTTCGAGTTCCGGGCCCTGGGCTCGTCGCAGAGCATTTCCTTCCCCGCCACCATCCTCAACACCATCGTGGCCGAGGCTGTGGACGTCCTTCGAGGGAAGCTGGAGGCGGCGCTGGAAGAGAACAGCGACCTGGGATTGGCCCTGCGCAAGGTACTGGCCGACGTGGTGCCCGACGTGCGCCCCATCATCTTCAACGGGGACGGATACTCCGAGGCGTGGGAGAAGGAGGCCGAGGCCCGGGGGCTGCTCAACCTGAAGAGCACCTTGGATGCCCTTCCCTATCTGGTGAGCGAGAAGAACGCCGAGCTCTTCGAGGCCTACGGTGTCCTGTCCCGCCGGGAGCTGGAATCGCGGTACGAGATCTTCCTGGGACAGTACTTCCACACCGTGAACATCGAGGGCGAGACGTCCGCGGAGCTCGCCACCACTGTTGTCCTTCCGGCCGCTATCCGCTACCTGAGTGAGCTTCAGGGTGTGCTGGTGAAGGCGAAAGAGACGGGCATCAAGTCCGAGGGCGTCATCCGGACGACCCGTCGTATCGCCGCCCTGGTGGATGAGTTGGAGGTGGCGCTGCAGCTCCTGGTGGAGCAGAACGCCGAACTGGGTGGCGACGACATCCCGTCCAAGGCCGTGCACATGCAGGAGAACATCATTCCTGCCATGGCTGCCGTCCGGGAGGTGGTGGACCGGGTGGAGAAGATGATCCCCGACGACCTGCTCCCCCTGCCGTCCTACCGGGAGATGCTCTTCATCAAGTGATGGAGTTGCCGTGGGATGCAGGATGAAGACACACGAAGCCCCCCCGGCCGTATGGTCGGGGGGGCTTCTTGCGTGATGAGGGAGAGGCCTGGAAACCGAACCGGCATGCGAAGCGGCGCCGGCCCGCCGGCGGGCCGAAACCCCTACAGCGGCCGCGAGATGACGCAGGCGTTGATCCCGCCAATCCCCATGGACAGCTTCCCCTGGGGTCCCCCCGGAGGGGTGGGGCACGCCTCATGGAAGACGAAGCGACCGTGCACGCCGTGGATCTGCTCGTTCAATTCGCCCTGCTCCAGAGGGGTGGGGTGGATGATTCCCCGGGCCGCTCCCAGGTACTGGGCGGTGAGTTCCCACCCGCCACCGGCACTCATCCCGTGACCGAACGTGCCCTTGCGAGCGGTGATCAGCACGTCTTCCGGAAGGACTCCCCGGAGCGTCTCCACCTCCAGATAGTCCCCGGGCGTGGCGGTAGCATGGAGGTCCCACGAGGCCACCTCCTCCGCCGCCACCCCGCTACGAGCGAGGCCCTGACGGATTGATTCAGTGGGCCCCTCCCTGGAAGGCGTGATGATGTGGTCGGCGTCGGACGAGACCCCCACCGCCAGCGGCTCCATGCCCAGCGGCTGGAACCCCCTCTCCTCCATGAACTCCCGCTCACCGACGATCCAGATGACGGCGCCCCCGGAGACGTGGGTCCCGCGAAGTCCAGTAAGGGGCTTGGAAACCCGGCCGTCGGCGGCCAGCACCCGTGCCCGATAGAAGGCGCCCACCACCAGCGGATGCGGAGGGGGATCGGTAGCCCCCACCACCACCGCCCGGGCGTCGCCGCGTTCGATGGCGTCCATGGCCAGCTTGAGGCAGACGCCGAAGGTGGAGCAGGCCGCCACCGGCGCCATGGAGAGTCCAGTAATCCCTCCCAGCATGGTGATCTGCGAGGCCGGCGTGTTGGCCAGATTCCAGAGCACGTTGGTGGAGACCTGTGACCAGGGCGGCGGCGGGGCACCCCAGTGCTCCTGGAGTCGGGACTTGGCCCGCTCCTTCGTCCGGATAACCTTCAGCTTCCCCGCCTCAACAGCCCCGGCCACCGAGATCCCCTCCACCGCCGCCAGCTCTTCCAGGTAGCGCTCCAAGGCATCGGAGCGGGGAGCCCAGAAGGCATTCCAGGCTCGGATGGCGTCGGCGCGGTCCAACGTATCCACGATTCCCTCCGGCGACGGGGGAGGGACGGCTCCGTCCAGGTCAGCCACTGCCCCCTCAGGGTCATCCAGATACCTCCGCAACGGGGCACATCGGTCCGGGTGGGCCCAGAACCGGTCCCACTCCCGTTGAGCCCGATCCAATTGCAGCGACGCATCGTACAGGGTGGGCATGGCCCCCAGCCCCGTTGCCACGTAGACGTGGGCTTCGCTGCCCAGATCGCGAAGCACCTGCTCCACCCCGGGGTTTTGCTCCAATGACTGGATGAAGGCTCCCACGGCATAGAGTGTGGTGGGATCCATCTTGGAGACGAGCTGGGGAAAGCGGTTCGGGGGGAAGCGGGCATCGACCCAGCCTCGATAGCGTTCAGGGTCGAACTCCGGCGCACCGACCAGGAAGGTATCGGGGCCAAACCCGTTGAACGGAGACAGCCAGCTCTCGGCCGCCTCCAGATTCCGGGCAAATGCGTCCATGTCGGGGGACCGGGGTGCCACAATGCCCCAGCCGTATACACCAACCTTCTTCACAAGCCATCCTCCCTCCGCCCCGTTCGCGAGGCGGGAGTGTTCAATCTCGAGGTCAAGTCGTCCGTGTATGACGAGGTGCGCATCGAATAGAGGGAAATCCAGGCGCAAAGCAAGGGAACGGGGGAATCTCGAGGCTCAACCCTTGCTCCTCGGCGGCCCCCGTCAGACCTTCCGTTCATGGAATCATCCGGGGGGTACCCACGCGCCCCCCGGGAATGGGGCGGCCCGAAGGCACCTGCGTCGCCGCCCTCTCCCTCAGCCGGGATGCAGACACGAATCAGACCACAGACGCCCTGGGATCGGCCATGTCCACCGCCTCGAACCTGGTGGCGGAATGGGGACTCAGCGTTGTGGGAGCCATGGTCGTACTGGTGGTGGGGCTCTGGATCGCCAAGCGCATCAGGAGCGGGGTAAAGACGGGTCTCGGCCGCCAGGGCCTGGATCCGACGCTGATCCCCTTCGTCTCGTCATTGATCTACTGGGGCCTGGTGGCCTTCGTCCTCATCGCAGTACTCGGCATTTTCGGAATCCCCACCGCCTCCTTCATCGCCGTTCTCGGTGCCGCCGGCCTGGCGGTAGGGCTGGCGCTACAGGGGACCCTCTCCAATTTCGCGTCCGGGGTGATGATCCTCATCTTTCGCCCCTTCTCGGTGGGGAACTGGGTGGAGGTGGCGGGCGTCGCCGGATCCGTGCGGGAGATCGGCATCTTCTCCACGGTGCTCCATACCGGCGACAACGTGAAGGTGGTCGTCCCCAATTCCCAGGTGTACGGCCAGACGGTGAAGAATTTCTCGGCCAACGACACCCGCCGGATCGACCTCATCATCGGGGTCAGCTACGACGACGACCTTCAGGTGGCCCAGGACACCATCCTCGAGGTCCTGAGCGGAGACGAGCGGATCCTGGGAGAGCCGGCCCCCACGGTGGCTGTTCACGAACTTGGCGACAGTTCGGTGGACTTCGTGGTACGGCCCTGGTGCAATGCCTCGGACTACTGGCCCCTGCGGTGGCACCTCCTCCGTCAGTTGAAGGAGCGCCTGGAGGCGGCCGGTTGCTCCATCCCGTATCCGCAGCGGGACCTGCACCTCTTCCGGCAGGGCGACGGCGACGGCGGCAACTGATGATCAAGCCGGGCCAGGGTGGGCTGTACGCGGGATTTCGCCGCTCCTCAGCCCCCGGACCGGATGCGGACCCGGCGGATTCCCGCCCGGCTCAACGCCGCCTGGAGATCCCAGATGTCGGCGCCCTCCAGAGTGGCGGGAATGTGGACGGTGACAGGGAGCTGGGCGGTCTCACCGTCCCGGGCCCGGAGGGCGTCCTGGGCTTGACGTAGCACGGCCACGGCGTCCGGGGTTGTGGACGGGGGGAACCGCAGTCCAGCCCCCCCCTGCTCCGTCTGAAACCGTTCCGGGATCTGCCCCTCCGCCCTCTCCGGATCCAAGAACGATTCCGGCGGCGGGAAACCCGGAGCGAAGAGGAGTTCCACGGACAGCTCCCCTCCCGGCGCCACGTGGACTACACCGGAGAGGGGATCCTCCGCGGGGGGTCCGGCATGGATGATCCCGAAGACCGGGTCCAGAGTACCGAAACAGAGAAGCAGGAGGGTGACCAGGCTCATCACCGGACCTCCAGAAGGTGGACGCTGAAATCCCCACGGGCATCGGTCCAGGCGCTGACCGTTCCATATCCAGCCTCTCGCGCCACGGTCCGGAAGTCGTCGAGCCCGTATTTGTAGGAATACTCCGTCACGATGACCTCCCCCTCGCCGAAGACGATTTCCAAAGCTGACGGCCTTCCATGGGCGGCGCGGGGCCCCAGGCTCACCACCTGATCCCGCTGACTCACCAGATGCATTTCAATGCGGGAGTGCTCGGCGTTCCAGATGGCTCGGTGCCTGAAGCCATCGGGGTCGAAGTCCGAGCCGAGCCGGGTGTTCAGATGCCGGAGGATGTTGAGGTTGAAGGCCGCCGTGACACCCCGAGCATCATTGTAGGCTCGCTCCAGGCGATCCGGGTCCTTCACCAGGTCAACCCCGATAAGGAAGAACTCGCCGGAGCCCAGGCTCCTGGCCACCCGGGCCAGAAAGGTCCGGGCGTCTTCCGGATCCAGGTTGCCTACCGTGGACCCGGGGAAGAAGGCGAGGGTCGCCCCGGCCTCGGTCTCGGGCCAGGGGAGCTCCGACAGACGGGTGTAGTCGGTAACCACGGGAAGCACTTCAAGGCCGGGGAGACGGCGGCGGACCCGAGCCGCAAATTCAACGAGTTGCTCCCGAGCGATGTCCACCGGGACGTAGGCCGAAGGAGACTCGAGCTCGTCCAGCACCAGCCATGTCTTCTCCCCGCTACCGCTGCCGAACTCCACCATGCGTGCGCGAGGTCCCACGACGCGAGCCACCTCTGCGGCACAGCCACCGAGGATCTCGGTTTCGGCCCGGGTCGGATAGTACTCCTCGAGCCGCGTGATCTCTTCGAAGAGCCGGGCGCCCTCCGCGTCGTAGAAGAACCTGCAGGGAAGCGAGCGAGGGGACCCGGAGAGGGTGGTCCGAACCTCTTCACGGATCTCCTCCTCCTCCCGGACCATGATCCGAACCCGGGCTTCCCTGGACGGTGAGACCGGCCCGGTCATGCCAGATCCCTGGCCAGACGCAGCCCGGTGAACTGCCAGCAGGCGTCCGGAGGGAAGAAGTTTCGATATCCGGGTCGGATATGGGACCCGGAGGTAGCGCAACTGCCCCCACGCAGCACGAACTGGTTGCACATGAACTTTCCGTTGTACTCGCCCACGGCACCCGAAGCGGGTCGGTAGCCAGGATAGGGTTCATACTGGCTCCGGGTCCACTCCCACACGTCCCCGAACATCTGACGGAGGCCCGGGGCAGTCCCGTTCCCCTGATTCGGATCCCCGGCACCCGCCAATGCCCTGGGGTGGAATCGGCCATGGTCGGCCAGGTTGCCCTCCACCGGAACCGTGCGGGCCGCCACCTCCCATTCGAACTCACTGGGGAGTCGTGCCCCCGCCCAACGGGCGTAGGCGTCAGCCTCGAAATAGCTCAGGTGGACGACGGGCTCGGCCGGGTCCACCTCCCGCGACCCGGCGAGGGTGAAGATGATCCAGCGGTCGCCGTCACGTTCCCAGTAGAAGGGTTCAGTCCAACCACGCTCCCGAGCCGTGGCCCACCCGGCGGAAAGCCACAGCTCCGGGCGGTGATACCCGCCGTCCTCCATGAACCGCAGGTAGTCCCCACAGGTCACCAGACGATGGGCCAGGGCAAAGGGCTCGAGGAAGCGGCGGTGGCGAGGCTCCTCGTTGTCGTAGACGAAACCGGACTCCTCCGGTGCTCCCACCCACTGGAGGCCGCCGGGGAACTCGACCCACGAAACGGGACCGGGCTCAGGCGCACCGGACGGCTCTCCCGCCGATCCCTCCCGGTAGATGGGTCGAAGCGGGTTCACCGAGAAGACGTGCTTGATGTCGGAGAGGAGGAGTTCCTGATGCTGCTGTTCGTGATTCAATCCCAGCTCGACCAGATACAGGAGGTCGGGGGACAGCGATCCCGTCCCTCCATCCAGGAGCCGCAACATGCCTTCATCCACGTGACTGCGGTAGGCCGCCACCTCCGCCACCCCGGGGCGGGAGATGTATCCCCGCTGTGCCCGACAGTGGCGCTCGCCGGCCTGTACGTAGTACGAATTGAAGAGATAGGCGTAGCGAGGGTCACGGGGTTCGTAGCCCGGAAGGTGAGGCTCCAGGAGAAAGGTCTCCCAGAACCAGCTGGTGTGGGCGAGGTGCCACTTGGTGGGGCTCACATCGTCCATGGACTGCACCACCTGATCTTCCGGGGCCAGCCCTTCCGTCAGGAACTCAGTGAAGGCCCTCACCCGGCGGTAGCGCTCCGCCAGCGGCAGGGAGAGGTGGTCAGAAGCGACCTTGGGCCCCAAGCTGCCCGAGGAGAATGTTCCGGGCGCGGAGGATGTTCCGGGCGCTGAGGATGCGCTGGGAAGTACATTCATGGGTTGCTTGGGAAATTCTCTGAAGGGGACCGGCGCTGAAGTGGACCGGCATTGAAGGGGACCGGCGTTCCAATGGCCGCCCGGACCGTCGTCCATGGGGAAAACACCCCTGCACCCCACAGGATCCGCACGTTTACCCATGCGGACAACCCCCCTTGCAGCCCATCCCCGAAGCCATTAGTATCTTTCGCAGGAAGAGGGATGCTTTGGACAAAACGGAAAGGAGTTGCGGACTGGACCTGGGTCGAGTGCAATGCCCGGGTCCTTCGTTTATCCGGACACGATGTCCACTCACTTCCTCCGCCGACCATGGGGGCGGTTCCTCGCCATGGGTCATACAGGTGAATGAACGGTACGGCATGACCGGACCCGAGTTTCACCATCATCAAACGGAGTACGGTTCATGCGTACGGTTGGAACAGTCAAGTGGTTCAATGATGCGAAGGGTTTTGGTTTCATCAGCCCCGAAGATGGTTCGAAGGATTGCTTCGTCCATCATTCCGGAATCCTCGGTGACGGCTTCAAGAGCCTGAACGAGGGCGACCGGGTCGAGTTTGATCGGGTCGAAGGTCAGAAGGGTCCTGCGGCTGAGAACGTGCAGGTCATGCGCTGACCACATGGTTCGGGGGACGGACCACGTCCACCACACCTGCGGAAGCCCTGCCGGAAGAGATTCCGGCAGGGCTTCTGTCTTTGCAGGGCCCAGCCCCTCTCCAGGGCCGTTCTCCAGGCCCCCTCTCCAGGGCCCCTCTCCAGGGCTCTTCTCCGATTTCCCTGCAAGACGGGCCGGTCCGACCCATCCGCTCCCGCGGCGCCCCGTGCCCCAGCCGCGCCCTCGTCCTCGTCCTCGTATACCGCGAGTGCACCCCTGGGAGTGCGCCCCTGGGCCTTTGTTCTGGGATCGTGTTGGTGGCGGGTCCCAATGGAGCGTCACCTTCGAGGATGGGCTGGGGACGTGCCGAGGATGCGCGCGTGTCACCAACAGCAACCCAGAACGAACGCTGAGGGGCGGCACCAGGCACCTTACCTATGGACCCTGGCGACTCCTGGCACCCAAGGAGCTGAAGGGCCGGCGGGAGGGGGTTTCAGACCTGAGGGGAGGGGGCTATGCCGGGGTTTGTTGACATGCGTCTCCGCCTTGGGGGTCGCGGTCGGGGTGTTGGCTCTTCCCTTCCAAGCCATTCGGTGGCACGGATGTCGATTCCGTCCCTCACCCCCTGCCCCCCCGAGCCGTCTCAGTCCGCCGGCTCAGTCCTTTCCTGCACTTCCTTTGGAGGAGATCCGTCTCTAGAATGCCCAGCCGATGGAAAGCCGGACGGTGGGAAGGGCCCGTTGAGCCCCCACGTCCCGAAGGAAGAAGAGCCTCTTCCCTCCTCCCCCCAAGGTGACCGCAAACCGCTCACCAGAGCCCACGAGCCACTGCTGTTCCACCACGAAGCCCAGGCCCACGGCGGCACCTGAGCGTCGACTCACCTCGTCCTCGTCCTCGCTGTCCCGACCTGCCCGGTTCATTCCCAGGATGAAGCCGGCGGACATTCCGTCGAGCCCATCCCCCCCGAAGTAGTACCGGAACTTGCCGTCGAGAGAGAGATAATTCCGGTCCCGCCAGTCGAAGTAGCTCAGGGACATCCCCCACGTGGTATCGTCACCGAGACGCTGCTCATAGTCCATGGAAAAGAGCCCCAGGGCCACCAGGGCCACGGGATTGATGGACAGGACCCGCTCGTGGCCAATCCGGTGAACCCGGGATGTGTCGGGGAGGGGCGTGTCGGGGTTGGTGGGATCCTGTGTTTCCAGTTGCACGGCAGGGGTGGACATGGCCACATCCAACGGAATTGCCGCCGAAGCGGCTCCGGGAAGGCCCACGACTCCCAGCATCAGCGCGCCCGTGAGCAGTATCAGCGCTCCCGCGAGCCGGAGGCCCCGGACCCTGCGGTGCCCCCGGCTTGGGGATCGCTCAAGGGAATGGGGCACGGGGCTCATCAGGCCACGATCTTGGCAAAGTCGAGACCGGTGACGATTCCAACCGCATTGCCGTTCCGGGTAACCACCACCCGCCGCGCCTGCATCACCGATGCCTGGGCAGCCGCTCGATAGACCGGTGTGGCCTCATCCAGAACCAGGATTCCGGGGTTCATACAGGCCTCGGTGGCTGTGTCCCGGGGCAGTTCCCGGCTTTCCAACGCCTCGAGCTGGGTGAAGATGCCCACGGGCCAGTCGCCATCCACCACCACGAGACCCGTCACCTTGGCCTTCCCCAACCGCTCCGAGGCCAGGGAGATGGGCTCCGTGGCCCGGATGGTGAACAGGGGCGAAGACATATACTTGGACAGGGGAGTGGAAAGCTGCTGCTCCCGGATGGCCCGCATAAGATCCCGGGTCGTGACGATTCCCACCGTGCGATCTTCCTCCAGGAGGAAGATCCGGTGGATCCGGTGCTTCACCATGAGCGAAGCCACCTCGGCAAGAGGCGTATCCGCCGAAACCGAAACGGGATCGGGTGTCATGAACTTGGAGATGGGCTTGGCCGGAAAGGCCAGAAGCTCGGCTCCGGGACGGGAATTCGCCTCCCTCTTCCCCACCTTCAGAACATCGGTTCGGGAAATGACCCCCACCACCCGATCTTCCTCATCCACAACCGGAAGGGCTGAAACCCGGAACTGCTGAAGTTGACGATGGGCGTGGTCGATGAAACTGCTCCCCCGAACCGTTTTGAGGGGGGACGACATGTACTCCCTGGCGGCGACCTGAAAGCTGGCCATTCCGTTCTCCTGTGGGGTGCTTGATTGGCGAAGGCCTGATCGGTATGAGGTGGGCGAAGTCCCGAGGCCCCAAAAAAGATCCATCATTGTGGGGGCGTCGGCAAGGAAGGTGGGACGACGCGGCGAAGGAATATGCCCGTCAACCACCAGGACGTAGCGAAGGTACCCACGAGGAGCACCAAATCCATCGCCGCCAGCGACCGGATCCAGAGGGGAGAGGCGGCTGAACCCACGACCCCCCACCGGACCAGCGCGGCCACCGGCAACCAGACAAGGACGCCGCCGGCCAGCGCAAGGACAAGGCGGCCGAGCTCCACCGTTCGCCCCTGTCGGACCAGGACCAGGGCACTGATGAGAGCCATGGGAAGGAAGCCTGCGCTGGCCATCTCCCGCATGCGGGTTGCGGCATCGGGCATGACCGCTTGAACCAGGACCACGAAATAGACGACGGCCAGGAACCACAACCCGGTTCCCAGCGCCACGCCGTGCAGGATCTGTCGACCGCTCATGGTTCGCCCCACCCAGGTTTGCCCTGTACACGCTCCCGTGCTGGTCTGCCGCGACCACCGACCACCGGGATCGCCCTAGTCTCGCACCCGGCGGAGTCGGGGTCCAGAGAATCCATCGCGACCGCCATTGGGTCCTGCGTGGCCAAGGTCCCGAAATCCCCCTACCCCCTGGCGCCTCCGGGGCCTTGACCATAAATCGATACAAACGTTTCCTCGGCACAGACCCATGCGCATGGATCATCTTTCCAGAGACCTGGCCGGCTCCCACTCGCGTCTCGCGGGGACGGGATCCTTCGTCCCTGAACGGCGGGTGACGAATCACGAGTTGTTCGGGCTTCCCGGGATCCGGGGCGCCTTCGATGTGGAGCGAGCCCGTGGCTCACTCAAGCGGGTGGCCGAACCGGCGAACCTCTCGCCCGAGGAGGTCTTCCACGAATGGGCGGTGCAACTCACCGGGATCCGGGTACGTCGGGTGGTTGGACCCGAGGGTTCACCGACCACGGAGGAAATGTGTGCCGAAGCCGCTCGACGGGCACTGGACCGGGCCGGCGTCACGCCCAAGGAGGTAGACCTGGTTCTGGTAGCCACCGTCACGCCCAGCGACAGCGTTCCCAACGCCGCCTGCACTGTGGGCCACCTCCTGGGAGTCCCCCGGGTGGGAGGATTCACCCTGAACGGAGCCTGTACCGGCTTCATCCACGCCCTGACGGCGGCCTATGGCTTTTTGCATTCCGGTACCGCCCGATGTGTCCTCGTGGCCGCAGGGGACACCCTTTCCCGCATCACCAATTACCAAGACCCCACAACTGCGGTCCTCTTCTCGGATGGAGCGGCGGCGGCGGTGCTCACCTCCGACACAAAGGCTGGAATTCTGGCTCCGCCCTTCCTTTCCGGAGAGTATGAGCGTGAACACCTTTTCCAGATTGGACAGGGGTGGGAAGAACCGGGCCAGCCACACCCGAAGCTCCGTATGGGAGGGGGGCCCCGAGTGCTCCGACGGGCCATTCTAGCCATGGAAGAGGCCGCTTCCCAGGCGCTGAACCGGGCCGGTGTCGGGTGGGAATCCGTGGACATGGTCGTCCCCCACCAAGCCAATCTGCGCATCACCCGTGGGCTTGAAGCGCAACTGAAGCTCCCACGGGGCCGCGTGGTCCACACCATCGAGGAGTACGGGAACTGCTCCGCCGCCACGGTGGGGATCGCTCTGGACGAGAGTCTTCGGCACGAAAGCCGCCCTAAGGACGGCGGGACTAGTGCGGAGGACGCCACCCGCATCGTCCTCACCGCCGTGGGCGGAGGATACACCACGGCTGCGCTGGTCATGGATGTGGAAGCCCATGTGTGAGCCTGTCACGCCCACACCGGGCTCGCGGCTTCCCCGGGTGGCCTTCCAGGGGGCGCCGGGCGCCTTCAGCGAAGAGGCGATCCTGACCCACCACCGGACCGTCCCGGTGGTTCCGCTCCCGTGCCGGGACTTCCGGGAACTCGTGCTCACCGTGGCCGGGGGCGGTGCGGATCAGGGCATGATCCCGGTGGAGAATTCCCTTGCCGGTACGGTCGCCGCCGCCTACGATGCCCTCCTCGACACCCCGGTGGAGATCCGGGCGGAGGTGATTCTTCCCATTCGGCATCACCTCATGGCGGTTCCCTGGGCGAAGCTGGAGGGGATCCGCGAGGTATTCTCGCACTCGGTGGCCTTGGCCCAGTGCAACCGCTTCTTCCAGGCCCACCCGGACGTCAGACCGGTGGTGGCCTACGACACCGCCGGGGCGGCGCGGGAGGTGGCGGAGCGAAAGGATTCAAGCGTCGCCGCCGTCGCCCCCGAAGCAGCCGCCGCCAGGTATGGACTCACCATCCTGGCTCGAGGCATCGAGGATCGATCCGACAATCAGACGCGCTTCTATCTCATCTCGCGTCCCGATGCGCCGGCGGGCCCCAGGGCACCGGAGACCTCCGCCGGACGGAAGACCGTTCTCATGGTGGAGATGCCCGACCAGGTCGGATCACTTCACGCGGCTCTCGGCCCGTTTGCCCGAGAAGGCCTGACCCTCTCCAAAGTGGAATCGCGCCCAGCACCCCGCCCCTGGACCTACCGTTTCATCCTCGAGGTGCGAGCGGGGATGGAGAGTCCGGCCATGAGACGGGCCGTGGATGAACTCCGGGCCGATGCCACCTCCGTCCGACTCCTGGGTAGCTTCCCGGCCGCTGCCCATTCCCCCCCGGGCCGGGACTGATAAACCCGTCCGTTCAGCCCTCGTCCTCCGCCAGTCCGGCGTCGGCGAGAACCAGCAGAAGGGAACGTTGGATGGCCAGATGCCCATCCTGGTTGAGCCACCATTCGTCCAACGAGTGAGCACCTGCGCCCACACCACCGCCGCCTATGGTGACGGACGGGATACCTAGTGATATGGACACGTTGGCGTCGGTGGAGGAGCGTCCGAGTCGGGGTTCTGCACCGAAGTGGGCCACAGCGGCCATGGCCCGCTGAACGAAAGGGTCCTGGGGAGAGATCTCGCCGGACGGGCGGTCTCCCACCTGCTCCGCCTCCAGCACGAGCGGCGGCCCGTCGAGACGCCGCTCGTTCTGCTCAGCCACAGCCTCTTCCATGGTGGTCACGAAGAGACGATCCAACTCCAGGAGGGACTCCTGGCTGAGTGAGCGCATGTCCACCTCCATCCACGACTCGAATGGCACCGAATTCACCGACGTTCCGCCGCCGATCCGCCCCACATTGTAACTCGTGCGGGGACCATCCGCTACGAACTCGGCGGCGACCTCGTCGAACCGCTGGATCGCACGGCCCAGCGCGTGGGCCGGATTCCCGATCCCGAAGGCACCCCAGGAGTGTCCTCCCTCTCCACGAACGGTGACGCGGTAGCGCCGGGAACCCAGCGCCGCAT
>REEG01000051.1 GCA_007695195.1 Gemmatimonadales bacterium
CGACCATGGCGAACCCGTTGGAGATGTCCATGTGGTCCACCACCAGGATCTCGATCCGGCCCCGAGGCGGTGGGAAGAAGGCCTCCGTCATGATGGCGTGGCCCCGCTCGGCCCAGAGGGCGGCACGTCGGGCCACATCTTCCAGGCCGGGACCGAAGACGACGCGGAAATGCTCGGTGTCGAAGCTCCGGTAGCGATCCGACGGATCCGGCGCCGCCTGGGCATGAAGGACACCTGAAAGCCCTCCCGACGCCGCCCCCGCCGGCCCGGCCATGAACAGCCCTGGCGCAGGGGCGAGCGCCATGAACCAGACCAGGAGAAGGACGCGCCGGCCCACCCGTCCGGGCTTGTTTCCGGCGACGAGACTACACAATGTCCATATACGGTCGTTCATTGGCCCGTCCGACGTTGTTCCTACGTTTCACCCCTGTCCCGCGCTTCAGCACCGGCCCTGTCCACGGTCCGGCGCCCCTGCGCCGACACCCCCGAGGAGCCCCACCATGGCCCGTTCCAGCACCCGCCCCGGAAAGTCCGGGAGCCGGAAGAAGGACTCTGCCCTCGCCCCCCTTCGCGACATCGATTTCGGCGACGGGCTCACCACCGGTCTCGTCCATGCCCTGGCCTCGGCCGGGAGCACGGCAGTGGAGCGGGTGACCCGCTCCCGTCGACCCTCCATGGGCCGCATTGTCCGGGGGGCGGCGGCCGGGGCCGGAGCCGCCGGCGTCGTCTTCCTCCTCCGGCGGATCCTGGCCGACGATCCGGAGATGGAATTCACCGACGAGATCCTGGCGGGGGCCGGCCGGGGCGTGGTCTACGCCGCGGTGCTCGAACCCTTCCTTCCGGGACCCGCTCCCGTCCGTGGAGCCGCCCTGGGCCTCATCGAGTACCTCACGGCCCCCTGGGGAGGCGCCCTGGCCCGGCTTCAGTCCCTCTCCCCCGCCGCCAAGCTCCCCATCGTGGGGTCGCTCCTGGAGGTGGGAGACGCCGAGGACGATCCGTTCGTCTCCTACCTGGTCTACGGCCTCGCCCTGGGAATCCTCTACGGGGAGGGCGGAGACGACTGACGGCCGCCGGCCGAGTTCACCAGGAGTGGGACCTGCACGCCCTCCGGCTCCACCTGGAGGAGCGGCTCCCGCGCCCATCCGTCCGGGCAGCGTGGGATGACATCGCTCTCCCCTTCCACCCGCAGCTCCGGCGGAAGGATCCCCAGCAGGTCGGTTCCCGGCTCCGGGGGGTCCGCCCCCCACCCGGCGACGAAGCAGAAGGCGCCGGGCCGGGCCGACAGGACTTCGGGGAGGAAGCGGAAGGCGACGCCGTCCACCCAGTCGAAGAGAAGGTAGCGCGCACCCACCGCATCGGCCTCAGCCAGGAAGAGATCCGGATCCCGGGTGAAGGGAAAGGTGCGGCCCGGGGGTCCGCCCAGGGCGTAGAGGATCCGGGGCTTCCGACTGAGCGCCACCGCGTCCGCCGGGAGGTTCACGGACATCCAGGCGGCGGCGTCCCGGAACTCCACGAACCCGCCCCCATGGCAGACGAAGGCGTCTCCGGTGCGCGCCACCGCAACCCGGCAGCTTGAGGCCAGCTCCATGGACCGGAGGGTCTCGCCCGTCGCAGGCGCCGCCAGCACCGTCACCGCCACCGCCAGGATCACCGGCCGCACCCGGGCGACCCGGTCCGCGTCCCAGCCGCCGACCCGCCCGAACTCCCGGACCACCCCCCCCAGGACCGTGCCGGCGTAGACCAGCACCAGGGGGAGGAGGGGAAGGAGGAATCGCTCGCCGGACCAGACCTCGGGCCAGAGGAGGATCATCCCGGCGTAGAGGGGCGCGAAGAATTCAGGCACACCGGGGGCCCGCCGCAGCCGGGACGCCCATCCCCACATCGCCAGCGCCACCATGAGAGCGCCCAGACCCCAGAGCGCCCACCCCGAGGCGCCGGTCCCCCCCCACCACTCCCCGGGGAGCACCCGCCCCACGTAGATCTCCACATTGACCCAGACCCGGCCCAGGAGGCCCGCCACCCCCACCGAGCCCAGCTCCGGATCGTAGGGGTTCACGAGCCAGAATTCGTCCTGGTACGCACCCTCCACCCCCCGTCGCCCCAGGAAGAACCAGCTTCCCAGCACCACTGCCGCCGCCCCGCCGAATACGGCGGCGGACCGGAAGCGGCGAGCGGCCAGGAGCACCAGACCGAAGGCCAGCACCACCGGGAGGCCGGCGGAGCGGACACCGAAGGCCATGAGGGCGCCTACGCCCCCCACCACGAGCCACCCCATGGTCACCGGAGACGGAGCTGCTCGCTCCGGCGCCCCGCCGTTCCGGTCCCGCCCCGGACGGAATCCGCCGTCGCCCAGAGCGTGTTCAGCCCCCCAGAACGCCACGAAGGTCCAGAGAAGGAACCAGGGCTCGGAAAGGATCCAGCGACTGGCGTCCTGCCACCCCGCCGCCAGGATGAGGAGAAGCGCCACCGCCCCCGCCCCCACGGCCCCCACCCGCCGGGAGGCCCAGGCGTAGACCACCACCGTGGCCAGCGCCATGGCCACCGCCGAGGAGGTTTTGAAGGCGCCCCAGGTGGTGGCGCCCAGCGCCATGAGGAAGGCCAGAACCAGGGGGTAGCCCGGCGGATACTTGGTGTGGAGGGGGCGCTGGGGATCCCAGAGCTCGGTGTATCCGGTCCCCTCCAGAAGGGAGTGGGCCAGCGCCAGATAGGCCGTGTTGTCGCCGCCGTTGTGGGGAGCGGGGAAGGCCACCGCCGCCAGGACCAGCGCCTGCAGGACCAGGACGCCCGCCGCCACCGCACCCCAGCGGAGAGGCGAGCGCTCCGTCACGCCCGCTCCTCCAGGAGGATTCCCCGGCGGCTGGGCTTCACCACCACCGGCGCGCCGCCGGGGATGAGGCTTCCCAGCACCCGCGGCCCGTCCGCCCCGGTCACCTGAGGGAGGTTCGCCGGAACGCCCTGGAGGTGGGCCCAGGCCAGGAGGGCGAAGGCCACCGCCTCCCGGGCGTCGGGGTGCACCGGGGCACCGCCCTCGGAGAGCGCCGCCATCCCGGTGCGCACGGGGAGAGGGGCCAGGGTGGACTGGAGTCGCCGGACCAGCGCCGGATTCCGGGCTCCCCCCCCGGTGAGGATCACCTCGTCCACGGCGCCCATGGGGAGAAAGTCACGGTAGGCCCGGGCCACGCTCTCGGCGGTGAGGGCGGTGAGGGTGGCCAGGAGGTCGTTCCACC
>REEG01000023.1 GCA_007695195.1 Gemmatimonadales bacterium
CTCCGCGTGCGTGGCCTCGACCTCCGCCGGCTTGGAACCGGAGGGTGTGTTTCGGCCCACCGTTCCCTCGGGGGCCAGGGTTGATCCCGGCACGGGGAGCGGGGATCTTCCGAGAGGGGGTGGGTCCGCTACCGAAACGGTAGGGTATACCGAGAGGCTCCCTCCCCCCCCCGCCCGAATCTCCCGCCCCGAACCTGGACGTTCCATGAATCGACCACGCCATCTTCTCGGCTTTCTCCTTCTCCTTCTCCTTCCGGCCTGCGGAGCGCCGGCGCCCACAGGTGAACCCCCTGCCCCAGCCGTGGCGGAACGGACCGTCTCGCCTGCGGTGGAGGCGGCGGCGGCGATCCGGCCGGAAGCGCTTCGGGACCATATCCACTTCCTGGCCTCCGATGAGATGCGGGGACGGGATACGCCGAGCCCGGAGTTGGAAGAGGCGGCCCTCTACATCGAGGAACAGCTCCGCTCCTTCGGGATCCAGCCCGCCGGTGATGACGGCAACTTCCAGCAGCGTTGGCCCTTCGAGTCCCTGACCCTCGACGCTGCCGCGAGCCGCGCCGGGTTCGAGGTGGACGGGACGTTCCAGGAGTGGGACTACGCCTACGAGTACTTCGCCATTCCGGGGATGCCCGGTACGGTGGAGGGCACGCCGGTCTACGCCTCCAGCCCAACGGCGGCCATCCAGGGGCTGCCGGCTGAGACGGCGGGCGCCCCGCTGCTGGTGGGGCTTCCCGAGGGATTGGGGCCGGACTTCGGGCTGGCCATCCAGGCGGCCATGCAGGCCCAGGCCGCAGGCGTGGTGCTCCTCATGGACGAGGAGGCGGACGCCTCCACCATCTTCCAGTTGGCCGGGGCGCTGGAGAGCGGGGCGGCGGGGCAGATGCCCATCCCCATCATCGGGCTCCGCCACGATGTGGGGCAGGGGCTCATCGCCCGGGGAGGGGTGGAGGAAGGGGTCTCCGGGAGCCGGGTGCTGGACGGCATGACCGTCTCCTTCCGCTACGCCTTCGATCCGGAAACCCACGATGTGCCCAATGTGGTGGGCGTCCTACCTGGGTCGGATCCGGCGCTGGCCTCGGAGTACGTCATGGTCCTGGCCCACTTCGACCACATCGGCGTGGGACCCGCCGACGAGACGGGCGACTCCATCTACAGTGGAGCCGACGACAACGCGTCGGGAACCGCCGCCCTCATGGAGGTGGCTCGTGCCATGACGGCGCTCCCGGAGGCGCCGGCCCGCTCCATCCTCTTCCTGGCGGTGAGCGGCGAGGAAAAGGGTCTGCTGGGGGCCAACTGGTTCGCCCAGAACCCGACGGTGGAGCTGGACCGGGTGGCCGCCGTGCTGAACATGGACATGGTTTCGCGGAACGCACCCGACACGGTCCACGCCATCGGTGAGGAGTACTCTACGCTGGGCCCCCTCATCCAGGAGGTGGCCCGGAACCACCCGGAGCTGGGGCTGGTGGTGGCCCCGGACCCGGAGCCGGAAGAGCAGGCCTTCCTCCGGAGCGACCACTTCAGCTTCGTTCAGCAGGGGGTGCCGGCGCTCATGATCACCACCTGGCTCCACGATGACTACCACCTGCCGTCGGATACGCCGGAGCGTACCGACGAGGACAAGGCCGCCCGCATCGCCCAGCTCGTCTTCCTCACGGCCCACCGGGTGGCCGAGAGCCCGGAGCGGCCCCAGTGGACGGAGGCGGGACGCTCGCTCCTGCAGCAGATCCAGGCGGCCGGCCAGATGCAGTAGAGGGGTAGCTGCAGTAGAGGGGTAGCTGCACTAGCGGGGCAGATGCACTAGGGGGGTGATCCGGCCCCGACCAGGAGCGACGGAGCGGGCCGGACGCTTAATCCCCAGAACCGGCTCAGGCCCCCGGATCGGAGTCGGCGACCTGCCGACCCTGGACCGGGGGCCTGAGCATTTCTGCGAGAAAATGCGAACCTGGATTCGCATTTTCCGGTGTGGGGTGTACCGGTGTGGGGTGTGTAGGGGCCCATCGCAGGGCGTGAAAGCCCCCGGTCGTGCGGAGCAGCAGGGCATGGAAGCGCCCGGCCGGGCTAAGCAGCAGGGCATGGAAGCGCCCGGCTGGGCCGAGGCGCCGGGCGCTCCATGCCTGGGGGCGCGAGCGCAATCGGACCCCCCGAGGCTCAGCCGGCCGGCTCGATGCGGTAGATGCCGCCCTCGTTCTCGCCGGTGGCCACGTAGATGGCGCCGTCGGGGCCGACCCGGACATCCCGGATCCGACCAAGGTGGCCGTCCACGATGGCCTCGGCGTGGACCACCTCCTGATCGCGGATCACCAGACGCAGGATGCGCTCGGAGCGGAGGCCGCCCGCCAGGAGATTCCCGTCCCACATCTCGCTGAAGACCCCAGGCTCCACGACCGCCAACCCCGAAGGCGCCAGGGTCGGGAGGAACTCGAAGACCGGCTCCACGATCCCTTCGGCCCGCCGTGCGTCGCCGAAGGGCTCCTGGGTCCGGTAGTCCTGCCCCAGCCCCACGTCAGGCCACCCGTGGTTCCGGCCCGGAAGAATAAGGGCCAGCTCGTCGCCGCCCCGGGGACCGTGGTCCGTGACCCAGACATCTCCGGTGACGGGGTGCCGAACAATCCCCTGGATATTCCGGTGGCCATACGAGTAGATCTCCGGGGCGTAGTCGGGGTTGCCCACGAAGGGATTGTTATCCGGAACGGTGCCGTCGTCGTTCAGCCGCACCAGGCTCCCGGAGTGATCCTGGGTGTCCTGGGCCCGCGCAGGCTCGGCGCCCCGATCCCCGATGGACATGAGAAGGGTGCCGTCCGGGAGGAAGAGGATGCGGCTCCCATAGTGGCGCCCCGGTGACGTCTCGGTGTTGGACTGGAAGAGCTCTTCGAAGTCCACCAGGGCGGTCCCCTCGAGCCGGGCCCGGGCCAGCGCCGGCACGGTGCCCTCCTCCGGATCGCCCTTGGAGTAGGTCATGTAGATCCACCCGTTGGACTCATGCTCGGGGTGGGGAACCAGATCCAGCATTCCGCCCTGGTTCAGCGCCACCACCTCGGGGACACCCGTCACCTCGGTGGCGATGCCGCCGGAGATGAGCTGGATACGACCGGGCCGCTCCGTCACCAGGAGGTCACCCCCCGGGAGGAAGGCGATGGCCCACGGCTGCACCAGATCTCCGGCAACCCGGGTGATGGTGATGGGCTGATACTCGGTGCCCACCCGCTCATGCACCACCT
>REEG01000136.1 GCA_007695195.1 Gemmatimonadales bacterium
TTGCCTTGACGGCCGGGCCTTCTCATGGAAGCGAGGAGCCGGTCTTTTCCTGAACCTAAGATAAGAAACGTGAAAAATTAGAACTTGGATTCTAATTCTTCTCCTCTGGGGCACCACCTTCTGGGGCACCACCTTCTGGGGCACCACCTTCTGTAGATGTACCCCAAAGAACGCGGACGCGAGCTCCCGCGCATGCCGGAAGCGCGCATGCCGGAAGATGGAAGAATCCCATTTCTACAGGAGCATCCCGGCAATGGTGGCCGTCATGAAGGCCGCCAGGGACCCGGCAATCATGGCGCGTAGCCCCAGCCTGGACAGGTCGGCCCGGCGCTCCGGGGCGATGCCTCCGATCCCTCCGATCTGGATGGCGATGGAGGCGAAGTTGGCGAACCCTGAGAGGGCGTAGGTGGCGATGATGATGGAACGGGGCTCCAGGCCCGGGGCGCCTCCTTCGGCCCCGGCCAGGATGGCCGACAGCTGTAGATATGCGACGAACTCGTTCACCACCGTCTTGAGACCCATGAGAGAGCCCACTGTGGGGGCATCGGCCCAGCTCACCCCCATGAGATAGGCCAACGGAGCCAGCCCCCACCCCAGGATCCCCTCCAGGGAGAGGTCCGGGAGCCCCACGAGGCCCCCGGTCCATCCGATCCCGGCGTTGATCATGGCGATGAGGGCGATGAAGGCCAGGAGCATGGCCCCCACATTGAGGGCCAGCTGTAGCCCCTCGGCGGCCCCCCCGGAGGCGGCTTCGATGGAATTGACGTATCGCTTCTCCAACTCCACGCCCAACTGGGTCGCCGTCTCCGGCGTCTCCGTTTCCGGCACCATGATCTTGGCGATGACCAGGGCCGCCGGCGCCGACATGACCGACGCGGCGATGAGGTGCCCGGCGATGTCGGGGAAGTACGCCACCAGCATCCCCACGAAGGCCGCCAGAACGCCCCCCGCTACCGTGGCGAACCCGCCCGTCATGACGGCCATGAGCTCGGAGTTGGTCATCTTCCGGACGAAGGGCTTCACCAGGAGCGGCGCTTCGGTCTGCCCTACGAAGATGTTTCCGGCGGCGGAGAGGGTCTCGGCTCCTGAGGTCCCCATGGTCCGCTGCATCACCCACGCCACCCCCTTCACCAGGATCTGCATGATGCCCAGGTGATACAGGAGGCTCATGAGGGACGAGAAGAAGATGATGGTGGGGAGCACGTTGAAGGCGAAGAACGCCCCGGTGTTGGCCACCAGTTCCGTGGTCTCCTGGATGGGCATCATCCCCGGCTCGCCCACCCCCACCGGCACAGTGTTGAAGACCAGATCGCCGAAGATGAAGCGGGCCCCTTCCACCGTGAACCCCAGCAGCGCCACCACCACATCGTTCAACCAGCGGAAGAGCCCCGCGCCCAGTGGCGTCTTCAGAATGAACACCGCGAAACCCAACTGGAGGGCCAGCCCCCACCCCACCACCCGCCACGGAATCAGCCTCCGGTTCGTGGACATGGCCCACGCCAGGACCCCGATGAGGAGGAGGCCCAACAGGGACCGGAGGCGGTCCCAGAGGGGCGTGTCCAGGGAATCCGAGGTCCACACGGACGCCTCCTGCCCCGTCGCCACCCCCACCTCGGTCCCGGGCGCTACCTCGCCGCCCGTGGCGCCGGACGCCGGCAGGGCCATCCCTGCCCCCGAAACGAGGGTGGGGTGAGCCCCGGCCCCCCAAGCGCCGGCGAGAAGGAGGATGAGCGTTGAGAACCAGAGGAGGAGATGTCCGCGGGAGGGTCGGCGCATGGGGCTCCGTGCCTCAGCTCCCGACGACGCCCCCATCGTCCCGGGTGATCACCACCACCGCGGACCGGGGTCGGGCGTTGCCTCCATCGGGCCAGTGCGAGGTGAGGATGGGATTCTCCTCCGAGCCCTCGCCGGGATGCTGAAGATTGATGAAGAGGGTGCGATTATCCGGGGTGGCGATGCAGCCGGTGACCTCCTGGCCTCGGCACCCCACGAGGAAGCGTCGAATGTCCCCCGTCACGGGATCCGCCGCAAGGAGGGCGTTGTTCCCGAAGCGTTCGAATTCGCGCACCTGCTGGCTCGTCCCCATGTCCATCTCGATCCACATGGTACCCTGGTGGTCGATCCAGAGCCCGTCCGGGCTGGCGAACATGTTGGTCTCGTCCAGCGCCGGAGCGCCCGGGGCCGCACGGATCTCGCTGTCTTCCGGTGGTCCCGCCAGGACGAAGATGTCCCACCGGAACCGGAGGGATTCGTGCCGATCGCCGGCCTCCCGCCAGCGTACGATGTGCCCGAACGCACTGCGAGGGCGGGGGTTGGCCGCGTCCACCGGCACGGTGTCGCCCCGCTGGGTATTGTTTGTGAGGGTGAAGAAGACCTCGCCCGTTACCGGGTGGATCGCCCCCCACTCGGCCCGGTCCATGGGGGTGGCTCCCACCGTATCCGCCGCCAGCCGCGTGTTCACCAGCACATCGGCCTGATCCCGGAACTGCACCCCGGCCTGGCGGGCGGCGCTGCGAAAGGCGGGATCCTCCACATCCAGGGCCAGCCACTCGCCGCTGCCGTCGTCGTGGAAGCGGGCGGCGTAGAGGACTCCGTGATCCAGCAGTTCGCCCCGTGACTGCGGCGTCCAGGGATCCCGGGTGACGAACTTGTAGATGTACTCGTTGGTGGCGTCATCACCCATGTACAGGGTGAGGGGCCGCCCTTCCACCGCCGGAGCCGCAACACACCCCTCGTGACCGAATCGACCCAGGGTCGTCCGCTTCACCGGCGTACTCTCCGGATCGAAGGGATCGATCTCCACGATCCACCCCATGGTATTGGGCTCATTCCGGTAATCGTCCCGGGGTCCGCCCCCCTTCCGGGAGGCATCGAAGCGGGCGTACTCGTCCACCTCCTGGACGGTGGCCCATCCGTAGCGGGAGGTGTTGGCCGGAACGCCATACCGGGAGTGCTCCCGGGGCGCGTCTCCCCCATTGGCGAAGTAGAAGGCCCAGTTCTCCTCGCAGGTGAGGTAGGTATTCCAGGGGGTCACGCCGTGGGCGCAGTTGTTCAGTGTACCCCGCGCCCGGATACCCTCGGGGCTGTACAGGGTCTGCACCAACTCCGACCCCCGCACCGGGCCCCGGATCTCCACTGGTGTGGCCGCGGTGATTCGACGGTTGTAGCGCCCGCGGACCACGCCCCATTCCCCGCCCCCGTCGCGACGGATCTCCACCACCGACACCCCGTGGGCCGCCACCTCCTTTCGGACCTCGTCGGGCACCGAGCGCACACCGTCCTCGATGGTGGGTCCGTGGGGATGGAGCTTGCGGACATCCACGTATTCATGGTTCAGGCATAGAAGCCCGTGCTCGTTGGCCTCCTCCCCCTCTCCCAGCGGAAAGAAGTGCATCCCGTCGTGGTGATGGCCCACCTGGCACTCCTGGTGGGCTCCGCTGTTTTGGCCACCCTCCAGGTAGGGCGGGTAGTCTCCGCAAATGGGGGTCCCCGCAGGGAGGAAGGGCCGTGCCGTGTAGCCACGGGCCACTCGGATGCCATCGCCATTGTAGATGGGAACGGGCTCGAAGCCGAGTTGGAGGTCCCGCCCCTCTCGGGCCACCTCCCGGGTCGCCGCCTCCAGCGGTGCCACCATCCCCGCGGGGCCGGCGAACGCCGTGGCGACTCCCACCCCCTTGAGACCGGCGGAGGCCACAAATCCGGCGAAGGCGGCGCGAAGGCTCCCGTGCAGGAGTTCACGTCGGGAGAAACGCCGCGCCAGGAGGACCTGGAAGTGCTCGCTGGGAGACGGATTGAGGATTACGTCCTCGCTGTTGCCTTCCGGGAGGTGCGTGGTGAGCTTCTTCGTCATGACGGGGTCCTGGATTGGGGGCTCTCGGTGCGGGGACCGCCCGGTCGTGGCCGATCTGGTCCCGAACGGTTCGATCTCGGGCGGAGTCTCGGCGGCCTGGAGGCTTCCTTCGCCTGTCAGGATAGGAAGATACCCCGATTACGCCACCGGCGGCGTAACGACTGGGTCACACCTCCGGCGTCGGCCCCCCGGACCCCCCGACCCCCCGACCCCCCGACCCTCATTATGGGTACTCCGAACAGGTACTCCGTCCCGCTGCATCCTGCCTGGTCTCACCCATCACCAACCCGGCCATGCCCCCTTTCCCGCGTCACCTGGATTTCGTCCGCCGACACCCGGCATCTCTCCTCGCCGTGTCCCTCCTCCTTCTACTCCCGCCGCTCTGGGCTTGCGCCCCGGACGACGGGCTACCTGGGGAAGGGCAGGCGACCGCCGACACCGAGTCCACCGCCGAGAGCGGGGACCCGCCCCTCCTTGCCTTGGGACTGGTGGTGGATGCCCTGAACGAGGAGATCCTCCGTGCCACGCTGGATGAAGGCTCGGTCCCCAACATCCTGGCGGTACTGGAGGGAGGGGCCTGCCTGGAGCACGCGGTCACCCATTTCCCGTCGGTGACCGCCGCCGCCATGGCGACCATCTGGAACGGGGCCCACGGGAATGTGACTGGGATCGCCGGCAATCAACAGCACTCCCTTCCCCGGGACCGGCACACCGTCATGGATCGCACCCGGGGGTTCCATTATGCCCCCCTCTCCGCAGAGCCCATCTGGATCACGGCCGGGCGCCACGGAGTCCGGATGGGAGGCCACCACGTGACCCAGGGACCTGCGGTACCGGGATACCCGCTGCACCTCTCCACCGACGATCCGGCGCCCATGGAGGCCCGTCGGCAGGAGGCCGCCGAGGCCCTCGATGCTCCCGGGCTCTACGTCTTCAACGGATACAACACCCTCATCGAGCCGCACCGCGTCCTGGGGCCCGAAGATGTCACCCCGGCAGACCCCGCAGCATGGGCGGACCTGGAGCCGGCGGAAGGGGAGCCGCCGCCACGGGCCTTCACCTGGACTACCGGCGCCGGTACCCACTACGGAGCCTTCCTGGGATCGGATGGAAGCTACGACCGGGTGCTGGTGAACACCCGGCCCCGCGTTGAAGGGAGCATCGTCGCCTGGGCGGAGCCTGCTGAAACGGCTTCCCTGGACGGGCGGGAGCTGGCCCGCCACTTCTCCGACGCCCTGGAGCTCCCGGTGGAGGGTGGCCGGGTCCACCTCCGGATCCGCCTCTTTGAGCTCAGCGAGGACGGAGAGGACTTCTTCCTCTTCCACCCGTCACTCCAGATCGTGGAAGGGAACACCCCTGAGGCCCAGGCAGCCTACGAGGACGCTGTGCAGGGGTGGTTGGGGAACAGCGCCCTGGCCATGTACGGGGGCGGCGCCTTCGGTCCGACCCTCATGGACGGGGGAGACGGCACGGCGGAGAACCGCGTCCTGGAGACCGCCGAGCTCATGGTTCGGCAGTGGGAGCGGGGCGCCGAGTGGATGTGGCGCCACGGCGGCCCCCAACTCTTCCTGGACTACTTCCCCCTGGGCGACACGGCGGACCACCAGCTTCTGGGCTATCTGAACGAGGCCTGGCCCGGCTTCGAGCCGGAGTTGGCGGAGCAGGTGCGTGCGTTCCGGGCCCGGGTCTGGGCGTTGGTGGATCACCGGGTGGGCCATGTACGGACCCTTGCCCAGGAGGTGGACGCGCCCTTCTTCCTCATGGGCGACCATGGGATGCGGACCAGCTGGTTCCAGTTCCTCCCCAACCGGGCTCTGGCCGACGCCGGACTCCTGTTCCTGGATGAGGACGGCGACGTGGACCTGTCCCGCACCCGGGCCGTGTCTCCCAACGGCTACTGGATCTCGGTGAACTCCACGGTCTGGCGGGACGGGATCGTGCCGCCGGACGAGGTGGCGGAGGTGGTCGCCGAAGCGCGAGCGGCGCTGGAGGCGGTGCGGGGGCCGGATGGAGAGCCGGTGGTGACCCGTACCTTCACCCCCGAGGAGAATCCCGAGTTCGGTCTGGGCGGACCGGCGGGCGGGGATCTCTACTTTGCCACAGCCCCGGGGTACCGCTGGTCGTGGCGCCACTGGGGTGAACCGGTGGAAGAGGCGGGGATCTGGGGAAGCCATGGGTTCCCGCCGGATGAGCCCGATATGTTCACGGTCTTCTGCGTGGAAGGGTCGGACTTCGCCCCGACCCGGCTCCCGTGGCGGCCCACCACGGTCATGGCTCCCACCATGGCCGAAGCCGTGGGGCTCCCGGCGCCCCGGGACGCGGTGGACGCCTCGATCCTGGATGAGTTCAGGAGGTAGCGGAGACCCGGTTCAGGAAGGCGAGGGATCGGGGATCCCCAGCGTCGAGCGAATCAGGGAAGAGAGCTCATCCAGATCAACCGGCTTCTTCACGAAGGCCCGGGCTCCCAGACGGCGGGCCTTCTCCGGCGCCCGCTCGTCGTCCGTCCCGCTCACGACGATGACGGGAGTGTCCGCCGTGTGGATGGACAGGCCCAGCCGCTTGAGGGTCACATATCCGCCACCGCCCGGCATCTGCAGGTCCAGGAGGATGAGATCGAACTGACCCTTGGCCGCGAACATACCGGCCTGCATGGAATCCCGGGCGATCTGCACCTGCCACCCATGGGCACGAAGGCCGGAACGTACCAACTCAGCCGCTACCGGATCGTCTTCGGCGTAGAGGATCTTCAACGGAGGCCCGGCTCCCAGTTCTGCATAGCGAGACAACAACCCAGCCCAAGGGATTGATGGAATGAGCCGATCATAGTCGCAGCCACACCTCCCTGTCCACTCGGACCCTTCCCGCCAGTTAACAAGTCCCGGGTAGACGCCCCCGGGACAAGGGCGCCCGGATGATCCCGGACGCCCTTGGAGGCAGTGTGCCTGGAACGTCCGGGATCAGTGGCCCACAGGCACTGGCGCCCCCCCTACCGGAGCTCCACCGATGTCCGGTGCGTCCCTGCCTTCATGCTCTCGTACTCGATGGTGGCGGTTCCGCTTCCGGTCACGATCCAGGTCACCGACACGGCGGAGTGACCCATGACGCCCTCGGCCACGTGGATCTCCTGGGGATTCCGCTCCACCGGGCGAAGCTCGTCGTTCAACTCGCCGCTGGTGAACCCACCCACCTGCACCGTCACATTGTTCCCGGAGATGCGGAAACGATCGGGATCCCCGACCTGGTTCATCTCCGCCACCTGGAGGCGGCTGGGGATGGCCCGGTGGTTCCGGACCTCGGCGGTGACCCGGAAGGTGTTCCCGGCGATGCGCTCCACGCGAGGCTCATGGAACTCCAGGAGGGGCATCTCATCGGCGTGGAAGAGGGCGAACATGGCGTTCCGGTGCAGGAGCTCCTGGAGCATGAAGGGCGGCGTGGTCCGATTGAACCACTTGCTCCACCCTCCGATCTCCACTGTCCCCAGCTCGGGGTGCTCGTACTCTTCCCACTCGTGGAACCAGGCCCCCATCCCCAACCGGTCGTTGAAGAAGAGCTGCCGCATCTCGTCGGGCACCGGCCCATCGTCCTTCCAGTGCCCCTGGTAGAGCTGCTCCAGCGACCAGAGTTCGTTGGTGAACCCCACGGCGCCCAGGGCGTCGTAGGCCCAGTCCAGCGTTCCTCCGTACACCGTGTACAGGTCGGCCCAGATGGTCCAGTAGCGGTAATAGGGGAGGATGAGCTCGCCCCGCTCCCCCAGGTAATCAAAGGCCCGGAGATCCCGTGACGGGTAGTTCCCGGTGCCCCGGTAGTACTGGGACCCCGGCCCCCTGAGGATCATCCCCCCGAAGTTGTGCCACGACTGGGTGGCGGCCACGTTGGGACGGGTCTTGAGGAACTCGCCCATGGCCCGGGTTTCGGGATTGGAGAAGGGGTACCGGTAGGCCCCCCCCTGGATGTGGGACGGCTGCCAGTCCACCGGGAAGTCCCGGTTCATGTCGTAGCCGCCGAAGCCGTCCTCATTGCGTCGGCCGTCGCCGTCCAGATCGGTGCCCTCACTCCCCAGAAGGATGTAGTCTCCCCGCTGTCCGGGAGGCGCGGGAATCATGAGGCGCGGGTCCACCGGCGACTCGATGTGGGTCCC
Organism: Gemmatimonadales bacterium; assembly: GCA_007695195.1. Taxonomy (GTDB): domain Bacteria; phylum Gemmatimonadota; class Gemmatimonadetes; order Longimicrobiales; family Gaopeijiaceae; genus PWLA01. The sequence continues at coordinate 7,989 of REEG01000136.1, forward strand.
CTGCCCCGGCACGTACTTCCGCATCTGCAGGATCTCGCGGTTCCCGGTGAGATCCTCGGGCGGATCCTCGTTGGCGCGTCCGTCCCCATCGGCATCGAAGGGTCGGTTCCCCGTCCGGCTCGGTCCGCCCCGGGTGAAGAAGACCTCCCGGGCATCGGCGTTCAGCAGCGGAAGGATGTAGAAGGCCCGCTGGTCCACCAACTCGCGCACCTTGGGGAGGTGCTCGTAGTTCTCCATGAGGAACCAGATGAGGTACAGGTTCACCTCCGTGGCCTGTACCTCGTTGCCGTGGATGCTGGCCTCGGCGAAGAAGGCCGCCTTCTCGTGGTGCGCTCCGGTCTCGGGATTGTTGATGGTGACGAGCCAGATGTCCCGTCCCTCCCAGGTCTGGCCGATGCTCTCCAGCGTCAGGAACTGGGGCCAGGTGGCCACCATACGCTCCAGGATCTCGGTCATCTCATCGTAGGAATGGTACCGGTCCCACCGGATGTTCACCTGGGGTTCCCGGTCCGGCTGGGAGAAGGGCTGGGCGGCCAAGGGAGCCGCCAGCGCTCCCAGGATCAGGAGCATGAAACCGGTCAGGAGAGAGCTCCGGACCGGACGTCGACGAATCGCTCGAATCGGGGTCATGGTCTGGATCTCCCTCACGGCAGGGTGATGGTGGTGGACTGAAGCCCGCCGGCACGTTCGGCGAAAAGCTCCATGGGAATGCGCGTTCCCGGTGCCGCCTGCACCAGCCAGGTGAAGGTGTGGCGCCCCCCCATCCCATGGATCCGCGGAATCTGCTGCTGGATGTTGCCGGTCAGGACCGTCATTCCGTCGGTGGGGAGGAGGCGGGCCGTAATGGGCCGATTGGTGCGGACCCGGACTCCCATCTGAAGGTGGGTGGGGAGGTACTGGTCGTTCACCACCGTCGCGGCCACGTGGTAGACGTGATCGCCACGGGCTTCCACCGTCACCTCGTGGATCTCCAACTCAGGGAGCTGGTGTCCCAACCAGAGCGCGAACTCGGCGTGGCTCCGGACCAGATCGCCCAGCATCTCCTCCGGCGGATTGACCCGGGCGTTGGGAAGGAAGCCCCCTACCTCCACCTCTCCCAGCTCAGGGTGCTGGGCCGGAGTCCAATCGGTGAACCCATCGATGCCCAGATCGTCGAAGTAGGCCAACCAGCGGTGATCCCGCGTGGCTCCCCGGTTCCGCGCCGGCGCCGGGGTGGAGCCCCCGGCCGCGCCGGCCCGGGTCCCGGTGAAGGCGGCACTCCCCATGGGGCCAAGGCCCAGGGAACCGGAGACCTCATTGCCGGAGATGGTTCCACTCGCCGAGATGGTCCCCATCTGGGGCACATCGCCGGAGAGCTGGAACCGGCCCGCCTGACCGGTTCCGGTGAGTTGGATGGCACCGGCCGGACTGTCCAAAACGCCGGTGAGCTCCTGCCCCTCCCGGGTGAGGGTGAGGGTGGCGTCCAGGGGCTGTCCCTCCACCGAGGTCTGGATGGCCCAGGTGCCGGCCGGATCATTGGAGGCGGCGCCCGCCGCTCCAGGTGCGGCCCCGCCCGCCCCCCCCTCACCGGGGAGCGTCCATACCGGCGTCGTCCACGAGGGGAGGCCGACCTGGTAGTAGGCATACTGGGGGAAGGAGCCGGCCTCGCCCTCCTCACCGTCGCCGGTGAGGCCGGTGATCTCGGTGAACCGCTCCGCCACATACTCGTAGAAGGGACGATCTTCCCCCAGAATGTTCGTCGGCACGGACGGCGGACCTGGAGCAACGCCCTGGGGAGGCGTACGCTGAGCCGGGGGGGCCGAGCGAAGATTGTCGTAGGGCGAGAAGGTCATGACGGCGGCGATGTTCACCTGATCGAACATGAAGTCCGCCAGCGCCCGCGTCTCCACCTCACTCACCTGATGGGGCCCCACATGGGGCTGGAAGTAGAGGTATTCATGGGGGAAGTTGCGGTTCAGATTCACCCCGTCCGAACCCATGGCCACGTAGCCGTCGGCATCTGCCGGGTCGATCCCCTCCACGTGGAGGGTGAAGAGGCCGCGCTCGGCACGGGCCCGGTTCGCTTCCCTGGCCAGACGGGGCTCGTCGGGATCGGGGATGAGGGCGCCCTCCGGATCGGGGACCCGCATGAGTTGCACGTGACCATTCCCGCTCAGGTCCCGGCCGAGCTCCCGGATGTTCATCCCACCCTGCTCCGGCGCCGAGGGGTGGGGCTTGTAGGGGATCTCGTACTCGGGCATGGACCAGACCAGCTCGGCCCCGTCCGGATTCATACGAGGAAGGATGTAGACGGTCCGTCGCTCCAGGAGCGAGGTGATCTCTTCCACCTCCCCGTATCCGGAAGCGAGGTGCTCGGCCAGGTGGACGGCGGCCGTGCTCCCCACAAGGTGGTTCCCCTCCAGGTTGGCCACCACCAGGAGAGCCGGCCGGGAATCGGGGTTTCGATCTCCCGGCGCCGCCAGGGTGAGCCGCCAGACCTCCCGCCCCTGGTCCGTTCGTGTCAGCTCATCCAAGGTGACCAGCGATGAATGCCGGTTTGCCAACTCACGCAACTCGCGGGTGAGTTCCGAGTGATCGAGGTAACGCTCTCCCGCCGATTGTGCCGCAACCACGACAGGCACGGATAGGGCAAATGCGAGAACCAACGGGACCTTCAGGAGACTCCAACCAGGGACTCGGCGCATACCGGACTCCTGCGGGGGTCGATGTGAAGAAAGACGGACCTGCCCACCAGGCAGACCTTGGAGTTTACTGCGAAATGGGCTCGGGGGCTAACTCCGCCAGCGTCACGGCCAGGAGGAGCACAGCCTGAGTGGCCGGAAGGGCGCTGGGGATGTCGGCCCATTCGGAAAGGGTGTGGTTCTCCCCGCCCAGCGAGCGTCCTACGGCGATGGAGGGAATCCCCCGTACCACCCCGGCGTTGGCGTCGGTGGAGCCGGAGGGACGGAGCTCATTTCCAAGCTCCAGATGACCGTAGATGGACTCGGCCGTCACCACCAGGGGATGGATCCGCCGGTCGGCGAGCTGCTCCTCGGTGCCGCCGGCCTCACTCCGGCTGTCCACCTCCATGCTCCACTCCACTCCGTGGGCTTCCGCCGCCCGGGCCACCCGGGATTCGATCTCGGCGTCCAGGGAGTCCAGGAGGATGGGGTTCACCGACCGGAGGTCCATGCTGAAGGAGGCTTCCTCGGGGATGGCGTTGAAGATGGACCCACCGCCCAGCATCCCCACATTGTAGACGGCCCCTCCCTGCCCCTCGGGAATCTGGATCTCGTAGATGGAGCGAACTGCATCGGCCAGGGCCCGCACCGGGTGCGGGCGTCCCGGAGATCGATTGGTATGCGCCCCTTCGGCGTGGAAGCGGTAGATGGTCCAGTAGATCCCCAGCGCCCCGTAGGAGATGGCGCCGAGCCCGCCGTCGATGGCCACCAGCATGTCGGCCACCCCCTCGTTCTCGTCCAGCCAGTGCGCCATCCCCTTGAGACCGATCTCTTCCTGAACGGTGCCGATGAAGATGAGGTCGCCCCGGGTCTGGATCCCGGCGCTATTGAGAGCCCGGACCACCGCCAGCATGTTGGCCACCGCCGCCGAATTGTCCCAGATTCCCGGCGCTCGTAGCACGTCCCCGTCCCGGTGGACGGTTACATCGGTTCCCATGGGAAAGACGGTATCCATGTGGGAGGCGAAGACCAGGGTGGGCCCGTCGCCCACGCCGCGGCGGATCCCCACCACATTGCCCATGGCGTCCACACTCACTTCGAGCCCCTCGGCCTCCATTCGCTCCGCCACGTAGCGGCCCCGCTCTTCTTCCATGCGGGAAGGCGCCGGGATCTCATTGATGTGGATCCACTCCTCCACCTGATCCTCGAAGTGCTCCTCGAGCCAGTGCAGCGCACGGGCCACCGAGGAGATGTCCATGACTTCGGCGGAGAACCGGTTGGCTTCCGGTGGGACCTGGACGGGCGCCTGGGCCGGGAGCGCCGTAGCCGTGAGTGAGAGGCCGACGAGGGCCAGCGACAAGGCAACCGTTCGATGGGACCGAAGCATCCGAACACCTGACGTATCTCGGGAATAGGGGATAGGTTCTCCAGATACGGTCGTATCGCCGATTTGGCAACCCCAACCTCACGGCACACATGGCTTTCTTCGCCCGGTTTCGCCTGGCCACCCTGGCACTGATGGTGGTGGTACCGCCGGCCACCGGACAGGAACCTGCCGCCGGAGTGGCGACGCCGGAACCCGAGTGGAGTCACCTGGCCTCCGGCTGGGATTGCTTCCCGGGCCCCGACTCCATGGGCGTTGATCTGGCTGGGTTCTGGGAGCGGGCCGAGGCGGTGGACCCTGCCTTCCAGCGCTTCCACGAGTGGGCTCAGGCGGAACGGGCGGCGGCGGCGGCGATCCGGCGGGAGTGGCTTCCCGCCGCCAGCCTTCAGGGGGTGGGTGATTATGGACAGCGCCTGAGCCCCGGCGAGGAGCGCGCCCTGGGCGTCGGTGCCCGGGGCGAACTCCGGGCACTGGCCCAGTGGCGAATCCTGGATGGGGATCGGGGCGCCCGATCCGCCACGGCGACCCACCGGGAGGGGGTGGTCCGGGCCGAGGAGGATGTGTTCCGGGCCGATGTGCGCGAGGAGTTGGCCGGTCTGTACCTGGAGACCCGGACTGCCCGGAAGCGGGTCGAGCTCCGGGAGGGTCAGGTGGAGCGCCTGGACGAGCTGGGTGGGTACGTGGAGGAGCGGGCTCGAGCCGGCTTCGAATCCACCTGGGAAGAGGGGCTGCTGAACGAGGCTCGCACCCGGGCCCACCGCCACCTTGTGGAGGCTCGTGGGGAGCTGGAGCTGGCCGAGTCGCAGATGGCGCTTCATATGGGCTCGTGCTGGGCGGAAGCGGGGGGAGCAACGGCACCGGAGCCTTCCCACCAGGACCGGGCTACCGGACCTGCACTCCCCTCCGCCACAGGGTCCGCAGCTCCCTCCGACGCAGGGGAAGCGGGGACGGCTCCCGAGGTGGCGCTGGGCCTTCGACGGGCCGAGGCGCTGAACTTCCTGGCCCGGGAAGAGGCACGACGGGACCGATGGAGCCTGGATGTGCTGGGGATCGTGGGTCCGAACCGGTCCCGGGCCTTCGACGACGGGTTCATCCGGCACGAGTACCTGGTGGGCCTGGCCCTTTCGTGGCGCCCGGACCTGGCCGGGATTCGGGATCGGCTGGCCGAGGTGGAGCGGGCCCGGGCCCGGGCGGAGCGCGCCTGGGCCCAGGGGATCCAGGCGGAGGTAGATCGGGAGCTGGTCCGGCTGGAGTTGGATGAGGCCCTGCAGGAAGAGGTGGGCCGGCACCTCCGCACCGAGATGGCGGCCGCCTCCGCACGGCTGGACGGAGCCCTTCTCCGCTGGACCGAGGGTGTGGACCGCTGGATCGACGTCCTGCAGGCGGCGGAGCGACTCACCGAGGTGGAGGCCGAGGCTCTCCATCAACATCTGGCGGTGGCCGAGCTCATGGTGCGGCAGCATCGGCTGCGAGGCACCATGGAGCGTCTTCCCGAAGCCCTTTCCCTCCACTCACGGACCTGGAGCCGCTGAACCCCATGATGATCTGCCCGCACGGATCACTGCTCCGGCCCATGGCGCTGGCTGCCACCCTCACCGTCCTCGCCGGATGCGGCGATGAGGACGCCCCGGCACCATCTCCCCCGGCACCGGTGGTGGCGGCCTGGACTGTCTCGAGCCAGGAGATGGAGACGGAGCGACGCTGGACGGGCCGCCTGGCTCCCTTGCGAACCCTGGCGGTGCAGGCGCCTCGTGAGGGGCGGGTCGACGGGCTGGTGGTGGAGGAGGGAGATGGAGTGGAGCGAGGAGCCCCTCTCCTGAGCCTGGTCACGCCCGATCTCCGCGCCCGCCTCCAGGTGCTTCGCCAGCGCAGAGATCAACTGGAAGAGGAGCTGGCCCGGTGGGAGGGGCTTGCCGCCCAGGGCGCCGCCGGCCCCGGCGAGGTGGCGGCGGCGCGCCTTCGCCTCATGGATGCCCGGGAGTCCCTGGTTGAGGCGGAGGCGTTGGACCGAAGCCAGGAGATCCAGGCCCCCGCCTCCGGAGCCGTCCATGGAATCCGGGTCTCCCAGGGGAGCACGGTGGAGCGGGGAGACCTCCTCCTCCAGGTGGACGATGACTCGGCGTGGGGGGTGACCCTTGCCGTTGCTGCGTGGGAAGCCTCCCGGATAGCGAACCTGGCGGCCCTGAGCGCTCGGGACTCGGAAGGGGTGGAGCTGGAGGTGGCTCGGGTCTCCCTGGCCGCCGGTATCCACGACGGATTCTTCCAGGCCGAGATCCGACTGCTGAACACCGGCCGGCCTCCCCGAGGGGTGGACATCATCCACCGGGAGACCCGAGCCGCCCTGCTGGTGCCCTGGACGGCGGTGGCGGGAGAACGGGATTCCCAGTGGGTGGGACTGCTTGTTCCATCGGACGGAACGGAGTTCCATACAGTGGAACGCCGGGACGTGGTCCTGGGAGATGCCTGGCCCGAAGGCGTGGAAGTCCTGGAAGGATTGGCGGAAGGAGATCGCGTACTCCGCTACGAACCCCGCTCCCACCCCGAGGGACGACGGGTCCGGATCCCGGGGGAGTCGGACCCGGCCTCGGCAGACCAGTCCTCGAGGGAAGACGGCTCGGGTGACCAGCCCTCGCAGCCCTACCCATCGGACGGCCAGCCCTGGGAGACCCGGTGAACCGCCAACCACCTCCGCCCTCCCAGGCGATCCTGAGACGTCTCCTTGAGGCGGCGGCCCATCGCCGCCTGGCGCTGGGAGCCGTGGTGGCCGTGGTGTCCATCCTGGCGGTCCTCTCCCTGCTGCGCATGCCCGTGCAGCTCCTTCCGGAGATCCGCTACCCCCAGATCCGGGTGATCTCGGACCTCCCGGGTCAGACGGCCAGGGTGGTGGAAGAGAGCGTCAACGAGCCCATCGAAGCGGCCCTGGGGGCCGTCCCCGGGATCATCCGCCTGGAGAGCCGCTCCGGCGACGGACGCAGCTACCTCGATCTCTTCTTCGCCCCGGGAGCCGACCTGGACCGGGCGTTGAACGACGTCACCCAGGCGGTGCAGCGGGCCCGGGGGCAGATTCCGTCCGGGTTCCCGGAGCCCCGCGTCTTCGCCGTGTCCACCCTGCAGGAGCCGGCCCTGGAGATCGCCGTGGGATCTCCGGCCCTGGACGTTCCCGAGATCCGACGCCGCCTTCGCGGCACCCTCCTCCCCCGGCTCCGGGGAGTCGCCGGCGTCGAAGCCGTCTACATGGGTCGCGAGGAGATCCCGGAGTTGGCGGTGGATGTGAACCCCGGACGACAGGTGGCCGCGGCGATCCGCCTCGAGGATCTGGAATCGGTGCTCCTGGATGCCACCCGTCCGCCCCTCAGTTCAGCCCTGCGGGCTCCAGGGTTCGAGGGCGTAGGAGTCCTGGGTGTGGAAGGGTGGTCCCCGACGTGGCTCGCGGCCCAACCGGTCCCGGCCCGTGGCGGAGCACTGAGCGTCCCTTTGGGCTCGGTGGCCACCGTGTCCAGGGGCCCCTCGGAGGAGCGCCTCTTCACCCGCCTCGACGGTGTTCCCTCGGTCCTGCTGAGTATCCACCGCTCTCCTCGCGGCCATGCCCTCCGGGTGTCCAACGAGGTCCGGGAGGTCCTGGCGGAACTCGAGGGCACGGCACTCTTCGCCGATCTGGAAGCCACCATTCTGTTCGACGACGCCGTGGTCACCCGCAGCGCGGTCTGGAGCACCGCCACCGCCGTCATGGGAGGCGCGCTCCTGGCCATGCTCCTTCTGCTGGTGGCGCTCGGGCAGCGCCGCTACGCACCGCTGGTGGCGGTGGTGGTGGGCGCTGGTCTGGCGGCGGCCCTGGTGGCGCTGTCGGCGGCCGGGCAGACGCTGAACCTGCTCACGCTGGCGGGACTCCTCCTCTCGGTTGGGCTGGGACTCGACTATGCCATCATCTACTTCGATCGTCTGGACCGCTCGGAGAAGGACGAAGGGGCGCCCCACATCCGGGCCATGGAAGAGGTGGCCGGGCCGCTCCTGGGCGCCCTCCTCACCACCCTGGCCGCCGTCCTCCCCTTCCTCCTGGTGGAGGGGATGGTGGCCCTCCTCTTTCGTCCCCTGATCTGGACCGTGGTGGCGGCGGGAATCTTCTCGTTCCTCTTCGCCCTGTTGATCCTTCCGGCCTTCGCGCGTCAGACCGGCGCCGCCCGGACCGGGGAGAAGGAACGGGACTCCATTCTCCGTCACCCCCGGCTGGCCCCCCTCCGGTCCCCCTGGGGCGCCTGGGGGGGCGCCGTGGGGCTTGCGGTGATCCTGGTGGTGGGTGGTCGCAGCCTGCCCTTCGAGGTGCTCCCGGTGGTGGACGACGGATTCGTGGACGTGCGGATCGTCCACCCCTCGGGGATTCCCCTGGCCGGGATGGACCGCATCGCCCGGTCCATGGAGGAGGCGCTCCGGGGAGTGGAGGGGACGGCGGCGCTCTCCACCACCGTGGGAGGCTACTTCCGGGAAGGACTTCCGGCCTTCCGCCCCGCGTCGTCCGACTTCATGGTCCGGGTTGGCCTGGGCGAGGGGGGAGTCACCTCGGAGCGGTGGGCCCGGGAGGCCCGGGAGGCCGCAGCCGACATGGGCATCCCGGGCCTGCAGGTCACCGTCACACCGCCGCGGATCCGGGGGGTCCAGACCCGCCTGGCCGACGACGACGTCATCGTGGTCCTCTCCCGGGACGACGGTGACCTCCTGGCCCTGGCGGAGCTGGAGACCCCGGTGGTGGAGCGGCTCCGGGAAGTCCCCGGTCTAACCGGGGTGCGACGCCTCCGGGGAGGGGCCAGCCCACGCTGGCAGGGTACCCCCCGCCTCGATCGACTCACCGCCGTGGGGATGGGCCCCGCCGGGCTCGAGCAGGCCATGGCCTACGCTCTGGAAGGGAGGGTTCTGGCGGAGCGCATGGAAGGTGGTGAGCCCCTCGCCCTTCGGATTCGCTACGATCGGAGGGTGGCCGGCGGTCCCGACGCCCTGGCCTCCGTCCCTATCCTGGCCGGGGAGACAGGCAGCCTCCGCCTGGCGGACGTCGTGGATTTCCAGCTCGTGGAGGAACCAACCCACATCGAGCGTCGGGAGGGGAACCGGGTCGTGCGGGTGGCGGGTCAGTTGGATCCGGCGGGACCCGGGGCCTCTGAAGTGGCCCGTTCCGTCCGGAACGTCCTCCGGGAGGCGGATCTCCCCGAGGGAACCCGGTGGTGGCTCGAGGGAGAGATCGACGCCATCCAGGAGACGTCCAGAACCTTCGGCGTCTCCCTGGGGCTGGCCCTGCTCCTGGTCCTGGCAGTCCTCTCCGTCCAGTACGGATCGCTGGCCTTCGCCGTGGCCGGGGTCCTGACCATCCCACTGACCGCCGCCGGCGCCGTGGCCCTTCTGGCCATCCTGGGCCGTCCCCTGGACGGCATGGTGTTGGCGGGCCTCCTCATCGCTGTTGGCATCGTGGCCAACAACGTCATCCTGGTCCTGTCCGAGGCGGCGCGTATGGGTGCCCTCTCAGGACCGGGGGAGGGCCTTCCGCTCCGGGAAGCGCTGGAGCGAGCTGCGGATTCCCGGCTCCGCCCCATCACCCTGACGGTTCTGAGTACGGCGCTGGGGATGAGCCCGCTGCTTCTGGGTGGGGTCGAGGTGTTCGGACTCCTGCAGCCCCTGGCCATCGCCCTCATCGGGTCCCTCCTCCTCTCCATCCCCGTGGCCTGCCTCATTCTCCCGGGGATTGCCGCATCGTTGGCCGGACTCAGGACCCCTGGACCTGCCACGCCTCGGGAATCCCCAGACCCTGCTCCAGGCGGCGGCGGAGGATCATCATGATGTCGTCGCGGCTGAAGAGGACCTCGACCCGCCGGTTCTGGGCTCGATCCTCGGGGGTGTCGTTGCCCACCACGGGTCGAAACTCCCCGTAGCCCTCCACCCGGATGGCCTCGGTGTCGTGACCCTGGGCCACCAGGGCCCGGGCGACCCCGGCGGCCCGGGCCGCCGAGAGTTCCCAGTTGGAGGGAAACTGCGCGGTCTGGATGGGCACATCGTCGGTGTGGCCGGAGACCACGGCGGGAGCCTCCAGTGCCGTGGTGATCTCGCCCAGCGCCTGGATCATCCAGATTGACGCTGGGTCCAGCGCGGCGGAGCCGGAGTCGAAGAGGGTCGTGGAGAGAATGCGCAACCGGACACCGTCCTCGGTACGTAGGACCGAGAACACCTCGTCCAATTCGTTATCCTCGATCAATTCTTCCAGCCGCCGGGCGATCTGCTCGAGATAGGCGTCGGTGATGGCGAAGATGCGCATATCGTCGGGGAGGATCTGAATCTCCTCGGAGATCCGTGCCTCGGGCTGCTCCAGCGGAATCACCGACGGAGAGGCCGATGGCTCGACCGGGAGGAATGAGATGCTACCGAAAGCTTCCTGCAAGGACTGGCTGGCTTGCGTGAACTCCTCGACACGGATTTCCGACATGGAGTAGAGGAGCACGAAGAAGGTGAGCAGGAGGGTCATGAGATCACCGAAGGTGGCGAGCCAGGGGGGGAGCCCTTCCTCTTCCAGTTCGTCGCTACCGGCGCCTGTGGCTCCGGCCCAGGCCTCGGCCCCGTATTCTGCCTCGCCGGTGAAATCGTCCTGGTCCTGGGGGCGAGACATCAGGCTGCCTTGGCCACGTTCTTGCCATGGTGCCCGTGTTGCTCCACCAGGAACCCGTTCACCTTTTCATGGAGGAGTGCCCGGGAGTCACCCACATGGATGGACTCCAGCCCCACCACCGTGAGCTGGATCTGCACCGCCTCGATGTGGATCCGACGGTCCAGCTTTGTCACCATGGGAAGGAAGAGGACGTTGGCCATGACGGCTCCGTAGAAGGTGGTGAGGAGAGCCACGGCCATGGCCGGCCCGATGGCCGAGGGATCGTCCAGATTCGCCAGCATCTGGACCAATCCGATGAGGGTCCCCACCATTCCAAAGGCCGGGGCGAACTTCCCGGCTTCGGCAAAGATCTTCTGCCCGGCCCGGTGGTGCTTCTCCATCTGGATCTGCTCGGTCTGCAGGATCTGCCGGATGGTGGAGGCACGGGCGCCGTCGGCGATGAGCATGAGCCCCTTCCGGAGTGGTTCGGTGGGCGCGTTCGACGCCATCTTCTCGAGCCCCAGGGGACCGTCCTTCTTCAGGGCGAGGAGCCCCTCTTCGAGAAATCCCACGATGGACCTGATCTCGTCGCCGGGCTCGTGGAAGACGCGGCGACTCACCGAGGTGATCTGCCGGAGCTCATTGGTGGGGAAGGCGATACTGATGGCCCCGACGGTTCCACCGAGAACGATGAGAATGCCCTGGATGTTGACGAACATGGTGATGCTGCCACCCAGGATCACCGCCGCCAGTACCATCACACACCCGAGAACCACCCCCAGAATGGATGCTTTGTCCATGCGCGCCAAAGTCAGGTGGAAGGAACCGCTCCCCGTCGGGGAGTCGCCTCTCCTTCGGCAGGAGAGTCACCTCTTCTCCTTTTTCGGCCTTTCGCACCCGGTCCTTGAGTGGTCGGGGCGAGACGGGGCGGGACGAAGATCATCGGGCCCAGGCCCCTGGCTCCGAGCAGCCCTCCTGCTCCTGGCCCTTCTGCTCCTCCCCACCGGGATCGTTGCCCAGGCCGGTCCAATGGCGGGTCTCGACCACTATGTGGAGACGGCCATGGCGGATTGGGAGATCCCTGGACTGGCCCTGGCGGTGGTCCACGGGGACTCCATCCTTCATGCCCGTGGATACGGCGTGACCTTCCTCGGTGGCAACGAAGAAGTGGACGAGCACACCCTGTTCGCCATCGCCTCCACCACCAAGGCAATGACCTCGGCCACCCTGGCCCTCCTGGTGGACGAAGGCCGGCTGGCCTGGGACGATCCGGTGCAGCTCCACCTTCCCGCCTTCCAGGTGGAGGATGCCTACGTCTCACGGGAGCTGACCATCCGGGACCTCCTGACGCACCGCGCCGGGACCGCCCGCCTGGACAACCTCTGGATCGCCTCTCCCTTCGACCGGGCCGAACTCCTTTCCCGACTTCGCTATCTCCCCCTGGCCGGCGGATTCCGGGCCGGATACGACTACAACAACCATCTGTACATCGTTGCCGGGGAGGTGGTGACAGCGGTGGTCGGCCAGGCGTGGGACGATGTCCTGGCGCGCCGGATCTTCGAGCCCCTGGGGATGGAACGGAGCACCTCCCGGGCCCGGGAGGTGGAACTCCGGGGGAACACGGCCCATTCCCACACCCGCATCGAGGGGGAGGTCCATGTGATTCCCCGGCGGGACTACGACATTATCGGCGGAGCCGGAGCCGTCTGGTCCAGCGCGTGGGAGATGGCCCAGTGGGCCCGGCTCCATCTGAACGAGGGGGAGGTGGATGGGGTCCGGGTCCTGTCGGCGGATCGGATCCGGGAACTCCACGCCCCGGTCACCGTGATCCCTGGCGATTCGGTCATGGCCCGGCTCCACCCCACCAATCACTTCCAGGCCTATGCCCTGGGCTGGCGCCTCATGGATCTGCATGGGCAGCGGGTGGTCCACCATTCCGGGTCCATCAACTACACCCGGACCCAGCTCACCCTCGTCCCCGACGACGGCATCGCCGTGGTGGCCATGGCCAATCTGAGCAACAGCAACCTGCAACTGGCCCTCACGCATTGGATCCTGGATGCCCTGCAGGGGCGGGAGCCCCAGGACTGGAGCGCGTTGTACCTGGAATTGGACGCACGGAGCCAGGAGGCATCGGCCAGGAGCCGGGTGGCCCGGGACGAGGCGAGGCTCCGCGACGTGGCCCCATCGCTTCCGGCCGAGGCCTATGTCGGTCTTTATCGCGACGATCTCTTCGGCGACATCCGCATCGACGCCGGGGATGCCCCGGACACCCCCCTCACCCTCCACTACTCGGCCGAGTACGAAGCGGACCTCCACCCCTGGCACGGTGACACCTTCCGGGTGGTATGGCGGCGTCCCGGGGCCGGTGAAACCTTCCTTACCTTCCGCATAGACCTGCGCGGCCGGGTGGTCCTTGCTGACCTGGACGGCTTTGCGGCCTTCGTCCGGCAGCCCTGACCACCACGCGCCTCCACCGCCCTCCAAACCTGACCACCATGCCGCACTCACGCCTGCCTTTCCCACTCCCCTCTTCCCCATGAACCACCCCACCGAGGTACCGGTTCCCGGAGAGCGGATCATCGACGACTTTTCCGAGGTCGACCGGTCCACGGCGGGCGCCTGGCGGTTCCTGGGGGACCGGGTCATGGGAGGCGTTTCCCAGGGTTCGGCCACCGTGGGGGAGGTGGCAGGCCGTCGGGCGCTTCGTTTGACGGGACGGGTCTCGCTGGAGCGGGGAGGAGGCTTCATTCAGGTGGTGAGACCGCTCGGCCGGGACGACGGCCGGCCTATGGATGCCTCGGCATGGCGGGGAATCGGTGCCACGGTTCGAGGAGACCCCGGAAGCTACTTCCTCCACCTGAGGACCGTCGACACCCGCGCTCCCTGGCAGCACTACAGCGTACCCCTCCCCGTGGATGGGACGTGGAGGTCCGTCGAGCTAATGTGGAGCGAGTTTCTGCCGATCTCCTTAAGGAGACCCCTGGATGTTTCCAAGCTTCTCCGAATAGGACTGGTGGCGGGCCGGGCCTCCTTCCAGGCCCATGTCGCCCTGGCCCGGCTGACCCTCCTCCCGCGTCGGACGTAAAGGCCCTCCCTCTCCCCAGGAGACCACGTGGCCAGGATCGATACCTTCCTGGAAATCATGCAGAAGTCGGGTGCCTCCGACCTGCACCTCAGCACCGGCGCCGTCCCCATGCTTCGCATCAACGGCGAGCTGGAGAAGACCCGCCATCGCCCCCTCACCGGGGATGAGGTGCGGCTGCTCATGTACGAACTGTTGACGGATCAGCAGATCGAACGTTTCGAGGAGCGAGGAGAGCTGGATTGTGCCTACACGCTGGACGGCGTGGCTCGATTCCGCATCAACGTCTATAAGAAGTACCCGGGCATCGCCAGCGCATTCCGGATCATTCCCCACGAGGTACCCACCCTGGATGAATTGGGATTCCCCCCGGTCCTGAAATCCCTCCTCCGCAAACGCGCAGGGCTCGTGCTGGTGACTGGACCAACGAATTCAGGAAAGTCCACCACCCTCGCCGCCATGGTGGATTACCTCAATGAGCAGATGAAGTACCACATCATCACCCTTGAGGACCCCCTCGAATTCCTGCACCAGAACAAGCAGTGCCTCATCAATCAGCGACAGATCGGAGAGCACTCCCTTAGCTTCGCTGACGCCCTCAGGGCGGCCCTGCGGGAAGACCCCAATGTGATCCTTGTGGGCGAGATGAGGGACCTGGAAACCATTTCCCTGGCCATCACGGCGGCGGAACTCGGGCTCTTGGTCCTGGGAACGCTGCACACGAAATCGGCATCCCAGACCATTGGGCGTATCTCCGACGCGTTTTCCGCCGATGAACAACCGGCAATCCGCCTGGCCCTCTCCGAGGTGCTGGTGGGAATCTGTTCGCAGCAGTTGCTGAGGCGAGCGGACCGTCCCGGACGGGTTGCCGCCCTGGAGATCCTTGTGGCCAACGGCGCCATCCGGAACATGATCCGGGAGGGTAAGAACCATCAGGTGAACAATGTGATCACCACCGGCAGGAAGGAGGGAATGAAGCCCCTGGACCAACATCTCAGGGAACTTGTGGATTCCGGTGTGGTCTCCCGGGATGAAGCGGCCCGCTACGCCATCGAACCCCAGGCCTTCCTCATGGGCCTGAACCGGAGGGCTCCGTGAAGTCGGCTCGACTCGACAAGATCCTGGCGGATATGGGATATGCGTCGGACGAGCATATCCGGCTGGCGCTGAAGCGGCAGCGCACACAAGGGGGACGTCTCGGTGAGAATCTGGTGGAGATGGGCTTTCTCACACGGCGACAGCTCATGGAGGCCCTGAGCCGACAGTTCCAGATTCCCTGGCGATCCCTGGCCCCAACCGACGTGCCGGTGGAGCTCCGGCGGCGGCTTCCGCTACCGGGTCCCCATGGGTCCCTCGCCGTCCCTGTTCGCTGGGAGGCCGACGACGGGGTCCTGGTGGTGGCCCTGAATGACCCGGAGGACGCCGGGACGCTGGACCAGCTCCGGCGAGAGTTCGGGGCTCGTCGCCTGGAGGTCCACCTGGCGCCAGACGACGAGTTGGTGGCGATTCATGAAGCCGATCCGCATGCCGACCTCCCTGGTGTCGGTCAGGATGGAATCATCGATCTTCCTGACCTGTTCGCATCGCCGGAAGACGAAGTGGATGGAGCTGTAGGAATAGAGGGCAAGCCCACCCGACCTACCACTGCAAGGCGAAAGATCCTCATGATCTCCCGGCGAGCCCAGCACCGCACATTCCTCCCGGCGGTGTTCAGCCGGGAAGGGTGTGACCTGCTGGTGGTGGACGGATTCGACGAGGTTCGGAATGCCCTGACCGACGGAGGTGTAGAAGCGGTTCTGGTGGATGCGGAGCGACGCGATGACTTCCGGACCTGGACCCGGAGTGGCCGACTGCCGCCACTCCCGGCCCGGGTGTCCATCCTCTCCTCCGTCAGCGAGGTCCTTATCGACAACGTGCTGCCCTATCCGGAGATGATGCGCAGTCTCAGGGGCGCCGTCGAAGGTCTGGCCGACCTTCGCTCAAGGGACCTGGAGCCCCCACCGCCCTATGGTCTCATGGGGCGAGACGTGGAAGCTCTGGCCCGTACGGTGGGGCTGAGGGCAGTTACCGCAGACGGTCTCTACCTGGCCGTGCACCTCCTCAGTCCCCCACGCGCCTTCCCTGCCGAGGAGTACCGGAACGGAGACGGTTCGAACCCTCCCCGTGAACCGTTCCACGAATTCGCCGCCTCCCGGGAGCTGGCCGTTCGCCTCCGCTTCTCCTGGGCCATCGAGACGGTCCTGGATGTCACCCTCGCCCTCTTCCTGGGCCCCCGTACGCCCGAGGCCCCCGGGCGCCTGGATCCGGAGATGCTTCGGGCGGCGCAGATCCTGGCCCTGGTGTGGTTCCACCATATCCACGCCCCCGGTCCCGAGGCGCTGGAAGGGGAAGAAGGGCGGCAGATGCGACTCACCCTCCGACGGGCGGGGCAGCGCCTGGCCACCATGGAACTGGTGGAAGCCTACCTGGCGGTGATCCACGACCGGCGGGAGGCCGGGGACGTAGGCGAGACTCCGCAGGTCATCCTGGTGGGTACCCGACGAGCCACGGATCTGGGGAACCGGATGGCCCGAAGCCGGATCCGGCCGGTGGTTACCCGGGATCTCACCGACGCCCAGGCCATGGCGGAGCGCTCGCCCCCCGCCGCCATCGTGGTGGACCAGGGCGCGGTGCCGGGGCATGTCCACCACTTCGCCCGGGTGGCGAAGCTGGACGCCTCCCTCCCCCTCTACGTCATCACCGACGAACGGGACGCCGCGTCCACCCTCGACCTGCTGGACGCCGGCGTCGATGATGTCTTCGCTCCACCCCACGACCTGGACCTCATGGCGGCCCGCATCGGTCGGGCCATCGACGCCCGGTCCCGGGTCCGCTCAGCGCTCCAGAGTCGCGGGGGTGACTTCTCGGCGTCCTTCGACGCCTTCTCCTTCCTGGACCTCACGCAGGCGCTGGCCCACGGCCTCAAATCGGTCCGCATCGAGTTGAGTCGTCAGGGGACCGGCGAAGACGCCGTCCTCTTCCTGGCCCGGGGGCGGCCCATCCACGCCCGCTGTGGGTCGGTGGTGGGCCCGGAGGCCGTCTACCGGATCATCACCTGGGAAGAGGACGGGGAGTTCTCGGTGCATCCGGAATCGGACTTCCCCGAGAGCACCATCCACGAATCCATGGAAGCCCTCCTCATGGAAGGGTGCCGGCTCCTGGACGAGGCGGGTCGCCCCTAGACGGCGGCACCGGTACCGACTCCTCCCGTCTCCACCTCCCGTAGGACGCCCTGGATGGAGTCGGGTGTCACCGGCTTGGCGAGGTGGGCGTCGAAGCCCTCGGACAGGTATACCTTCACCTGTTCGCTGAGGGCGTTTCCCGTGCAGGCCACAACCGGAGTCCGGGGGCGATCCTCGGCCACCTCCAGCGCCCGGATCTCCCGAATGGCGTCCACCCCGTCCACCTCGGGCATGGTGATGTCCATGAACACCACATGGAAGGGTGGATCCGTGCGGACCGCATCCACGGCCTTCCGCCCCCCATCGGCTTCCGACACCTGGAAGCCCGCTCGCTCCAGAAGGGCCGAGAGAACCATGCGGCTGATCCGGTCGTCATCCACCACCATGGCCCGCGGCCTGGATCCCCGGGTCTCGTGTTCCAGGTCGACCTCGGTGGAGACGGGGTGACGCTCGATCCGGTCGCCAGGTGGCGCCACCGCCTCCAGGGGCAGGTGCACGGTGAAGGTGGAGCCGCGCCCGGGCTCTGATTCCACTTCCACCGATCCGTCCATGGCCTCCACCAGCCCCTGGACGATAGCAAGGCCCAGGCCGCTCCCACCGTAGTTCCGGTTGGTGGCGGCGTCGGCCTGCACGAAGGGCTGGAAGATGATCTCCTGCTGCTCCGGGGTCATACCGATGCCGGTATCCGATACCTCCACCATGACCCGGGCCGGTTTCGATACGTCCACCCGTACGATGACTTCACCGGACTCGGTGAACTTGACGGCGTTGCTCACCAGATTCTGCACGATGCCCTCAACCCGCCGCTCATCTCCCCGTCTCCACGGGGCCGATCCCGTGACCTGTGCGGCGAGCCGCACCCGCTCGGGATCGACACGCCCCCCCTGCACTGCCTGGACCCGTTCCGTTACCTGCACCAGGGAGAAGGCCTCCGATTCCAGGGCAAACCGACCGGTTTCAATCCGCGAGACGTCCAGCACCTCGTTGATGGTGGACATGAGCATATCCCCGGAGAGCCGGATGGCCTCGAGCATCCGCTCCTGTTCGCGATTCAGCGGGGTTCGGGAGAGGAGCTCGGTCATCCCCACCACCCCGTTCATGGGGTTGCGGATCTCATGGCTCATGGCGGCCAGGAACCGGGACTTGGCGGCACTGGCCTCCTCGGCCTCCCGGCGGCTCTGCCGCGCCTCTGCCGTGGCGTCCCGAACCCGGCTCGTCATACTCCGGTAGGCCACCAGGATGGACAGGAGCGACGCCCCCTCCAGTACGAAGAATCCGACGAACCCCAGGAGAATGAGCTGGACGATGCCCGCCCGATGCTCCGCCACCACGTCGGTGACGTCATCCCAGGTGACCATGACTCCGGGAGGCGGGTCCCCCCGGGAGTCGGCCAGATAGTCCGGCAGTGGCCACGAGGCCACCACATACTGTCGATCCCCCCCCTCGGCGGAGACCACACCTCGAGCACGCCGGGATGGATTCTCGCCTCGGAGTGGCGAGAGGAGAAGGGAGCCGTGGGTCTGCATGAAGTCGCGGATCTCCCCTCCGGTACTGGCTTCCAGTACGCAAGGGCACCCGTCAAAGTCTTCTACGTACTGGTGGCGGGTCTCCATGAACATGGCGTCATCGACTCGTGTGCCTTCCAGGACCACGGCAAACCCACCGGCATCCACATCCACAATGCGCTGTAGGACCGGATCGAAGCTCGTGCCCACCTCCAGCGCTCCGATGGCCGTCCCACCGGTCTGACCCGGCGCTTCAAAGATGGGGACCACGCCCCGGAGCCCGGAGTAGATCCGCCCCAGTTCGAAGCCCCGCTTGGGTTCCCCCTCGGCGGTAGCGTCCACGATGATGTGCCGGAGGTCGTGCATGGTGTCGCCGTAGCTTTCCGGGGCGTGCACGCGCAGGAAGGAGAGGGATCCCGGGCCGATGTGGAAATGGAGCTGCCTGACCTTGAAGAGGTCACTGGCCACCCCCCAGGCAGGGCCAATCCGCTCCAGCATGGCGCTCCGGGCACGGGCGGCCTCCGCTCCGCCGGGACCACCCCCTTCGGCCAGGACGGCATTTCGCCCTTCCACAAAGAGGGAGTGGAGTTCCCGGTCATGGCTGAACACCGTGGCCATGAGGAGCATCTCGTCGTAGATCTGCTCCAGCATGAGCCGCACGGTGGCTTCACGCTCCACTTCCCAGGCACTGAATCGGTCGTCCAGCGCCCGATTGGAGAGGTGGATTCCCCACGAAAGCAACCCTGCCATCACCGCCAGCACCACCAGGGAGATGATGACGAAGGCGCGGGTGCGCAGGAGCGCTGCAGCGTCCCGGAGGGCACTCCGCGGCTGCTCCAACCGATCGTACCTCCTGCGTCGCTTTTCTTCGCCCACCGGATCCCATCTCTGGCCGATTTGAAAACCGAACTGCATCCGCCCAAGTATCGACGGAAGTCGAATCGACCTTCAACCTCGGGCCCACAGAAGCCTTGTACCGACGGGCTCAGTCCTCCACCACGTACATGGGCTGCAGGTAGATGGCCCCTGCCGGTCCGGAGATCTCGGCACGGACGAAGCGAGCGGAAGCGGGAACGTGGGAGATGTGGATGGTGGGTCCCGTGTGGATGATACGGCTCTCGCCCAGCTCCGGATCGTGGGTGACCCACCGGATCTCGTCCACCGCCTCGGCCCGGTCCACCACCAACCGGATCTCCTCTCCGGTGACCCGGATGTCCACCACGTCGAAGGCGCGGCGCACGTACTGCTCGCTGGGCTTCCAGAGGTAGGTGTGGCCCCGTTCCAGCGCCACCCGCACATCGGGGGCACTTCCGTCCGGAAGATCGGGGTGCATGGAGCCGGGGCGGAAGTCCTCCAGGAGGATCACATCGCGGTTCCACCCCAGCGTGGTCTCCCGGTGCATGTCATCCTCACCGAAGAGCCAGATGGGTCGATCTGCTCCCAGGATGTGGACCACCTCGTCGAAGAAGGCCCGGTCACCGGGGTGGTTGTCCACCCGGTTGTAGATGGCCTGACCGATGAGGACGGGGAAGCGGCGGTAGAGGTCCACATACCAATCCGCCGTCAGGCCCCAGCGCTCCACGTACCGCCCGGGGTGGGCGAAGTAGACGATGCCGCCCAGCTCGGTGATGACCGAGAGCGTCTCCTCTTCAGAGTCGGCGCCGTCGGTGTACGAGCTGAAGAGGCTCACCATATGATGGGGCCCGGAGATCTCGTTGCCCTCCACCGACACCATGCCCAGCGCTACCGGGTCCCTGTCTTCGTAGGGCCGCCACCCCGCCATCTCCCCGTAGGTCTTGTTGTCTTCGGTCGGGTTCGGGACGTCCTTGATGGCCTGGTAGATCTCCGAGAGTCTGGTCCATGGATAGATGCTCTCCATGTGGTCGTCGGGGATGTCGTAGTCATGAGCCGCCAGAGTCAGGATCCGGTACCCCTCGGCGTGATACCGGTCGATGGTCTCGTGGGGATCGTACTGTTCGTCTCCCAGCCCTGGATGGGTGTGGAATTCCGAGTCGTACTGACCGATCCGCTCCCAGTTCACGTCGGCGTAGGAGGTCCAGAAGGTCCGGTCCGCCGGGCCCTGGAGCTGCGCCGACTCGCCTGTGCCGGCGGAGGCCGGGTCGCACGCGGCCAGCAGGAAGATGAACCCGAGCGCCGCAACGGCCCGGGAGATGCCGCCAAACGGGGCGATCTTGGGCCGGACCGGTGTCACGGTGACGGCACCGGAACGGACAGTGGATGTTGGCTGCAGAGTCATGCCCACCCTCCTCAGCGATCCGCGGCGACGCTCAGCATCGCCTCGAAGTGAGCGGCCCGCTCGGCCCGATCATGGGGGATCTCCAGCTCGTCCAGGAGATCGCCCTCCATGCCGAAGGCCCGGTATCTCATCCGGTCCGACTCGAACTCGATGAGGTGGACATTGTCCACGGACTGGCTCATCCCACCCTCATTGATGTACCACCGATCCGTGGCCACCTCCCTGGGTCGAACCCCGAGTCCGCCATCTCCCACGTAGACGATCCCCCGCGGATCCACCCGGTTCGCCAGGATGGGCGCCGTCCGCTTGAGGGAGTGATCATGACCCACAGCCACGAAGTCCACACCGAACTCCTCAAAGAGGGGCACCCAGGCGCGGCGTCGGGGCTCACCGGTCTCGAAGGCCCGGACGCTGGGGTAGGCGGGCTTGTGCATCATGACCTTGAGCCAGCGCACCTGGGGGCGGAGCGTCATCAACTGGTCCTCGAGCCAGTCGCGCTGATCTCCCGCCACACTGATCTCGGTGTTCAGGACCACCATGGCGATGTCGGGACCCAGGCGGGTCGTGTAGTAGAAGTCGGTGGCTCGATTCGGCCACCAGAACATCTCGTCCATTCCCACATCCAGGTCGTGGTTGCCCCGGGTGGGGATGATGGGCAGAAGGCGCCCCTCCCGGGTGGTGGTCATCTCGAAGTGGTCGTTCAGCCAGAAGTAGAGCTGGGACCAGTACGCCCGATTCGTGTAGTCCGCCGTGTGGGCCAGGGCCACCACATGGGGATACTCCTCCACGAGCGCCGCCATCCTGGCATTCATCCGGCGACGGGGATTGTCGGGCTGTGTCCGGATATCCCCGACGCGGGAATCCCCCCCCGAGAGTAGAGCCAACGGCCGCTCGTCGGCGGGAGCGGTTATGAAGTGGTATTCACCGAGGGTCTCGCCGTCGGTTTCCACCGTGAGGTAGTACCGGGTGGAGGGCTCGAGGCCGGAGAGGGGGGCGTGGTGGTACCACCCGTGCATTCCGGCGGCCTCCTCCTCGTCCAGGAGGGTCCAGGCACCGGAGTGGATGTCCCGGCTCTCCACGGCGTAGGCCTCAAGATCTCCACCTCGGGGGACCGTGTCGAAGCGGATCACGTGGTCCGTCCCCGGAACCGTGGTGCTCCATGAGACCACCGCTTCCCTGGCCGGGTCGTTCTTGAACTGGACCCGGAGATGGATGGGCTGAGCGGAAGGCTCCAGCGGCCGGATGGTCTCCTGGCCCAGAAGCGCCCCTCCCGGAAGGACCGGGGTCAGCGTCGTGGCGGCTACAAGAAGAAGCAGGGAGAGCGCCATGCGACGGGCCGTGGCTCTGGGGGGAACACCTGGCGACATGGGACGGATTCCTGGTTTGATTAGAAGGGGAGGTAAGGACAGACCTGCGGGGACCGGATGGCGGAGAGCCAGGATGGTCAGGGGCCCCAGGACGTGGGAGGTTCGGAGAGCCACCTCGATCCAGGCCCCCATCCCCAACGCCGTCATGCGGGAGACGGCGGTGATGGCGCCCCAGAAGGCGGCCCACAGGAGAACGGCACGCCACGGGCGGACGAGGACCGCCGCCGCCACTAGAAGATCCACCACACCGATGACCTGCATGATCTGAAGGGCCTGGGCCTCCCGGATCCGGAGGTCCAGGACGCTCCGGGCCGATCCCATGATGAGGTCGGCGAAGGCGCCGTATCCCCACAGGCACTCCAGTCCGTGCACCACGAAGACCATGGCTACGGCCCCGCGGAGGATCCACGACGTCGCCGCCGTCCGTACCCCTTCCGCCAACCATCGGGCGAAGGGCCAGGCCACCAGCACCGCCAGGGCCAGGGGGGTGGACCAGCGGAGGGTCTGGGCCCACACCGTCCACTCGCTGTAGCGATACCCGCCCTGATAGGCCCCGGCCCACGCCTCGAAGAGGACATAGCCGGCCACGGGGAGCAGCAGGAAGAGAGACGGCCTCAGGAGCTGCGCCAGGGCCAGGGCGAGGAATACCGAGACCAGCCACTTCTCAATGGTCACTGCGGTGCCGTGGGGATACTCCAGCACCATGAAGAGGAAATTCCCCAGGTGGGTCTGACGGGCCCCCCAGACAGTGACGAAGAGCCCGACGGCGTGGGCCGCCACGGCGATGGAGAGGAGCCACCGGGCCAGGGCGGGCCCTCTGGTGAGTCCGGCGGCTGGAGCGTCGGGTGTCGAACCCGATGGAATCGCAGGGTCAGCCGTCCCGGTCCCGGCGGAGGACACCGAGGAGGTGTGGGTAGTGGACATGGGAGAAGAGTAGCCCGCCAATGCCCACCGGACGGTGACGTCCCGTCAACGGGATTGTAACAAAGCGTTCAGGAGCTCCCGGCGCTGGACCTTCCCCAGGGCGTTTCGGGGAAAGGGGCCCACCCACCGGAGCTCACTGGGGCGGAAGATGGTGGGAAGTGATTCCAGCAGCGGGCCGAGCTCCTGCTCCAGCTTCCCACGCTCCCTTTCCACGCGCTCCATCCCACCGGGATCTTCCACCTTCCCCCCCTCCATCAGCAGGGTCAGCCCCTCGTCGGGGGCCGGCGCCACCACCACCTCGGGCAGGAGAATGTCCACCCCGGACTCAAGCCATAGACGGCGAATGGTGCTCTCCACCAGAGCGGGCGAGATCATCTCTCCTCTCCGCTTGAAGCTCCAGGCGCTGCGCCCCCGAAAGTAGAGGCGGCCGTCGTCCCTGTGGCCCAGGTCGTCACCGGTGGGGAGGAAGCGCCCTCGAACACGTTGCCAACCCGCATCCCCGGGAGAGCGAATGGCCACCGCCTGCCCCGGACTCCGGAAGCACCGGCCGCCACCGTCCACCGCCGGGGGCGGGCTCAGCTCGACCCCGGGAAGAGGCTCCCCGATATCCCCGTCCATGGCGGAGATACCGGGCCTTGAGAAGATGCCGGGCTCGGAGAGGATGCCGGGCTCGGAGAGGACGCCGGGCTTGGTATGGGTCAATGCGGGGCCGGCCTCGGTGAGGCCATAGCCCACGGTATGACGCACACCGGGCAGAAGGCGTTGGAGGCGCTCCAGATCGGAGCGCAGCACCAGATCCCCACCGGAGATGGATACCCCCCGCACCCGTTCCAACCGCTCCCGAGCGACGGCGGGAAGCTCATGGGGCTCCGGAAGCCCACGAATCATGGCGGGCACGAAGGGGAGGAGGAGGGGCGCTCCGGATTCCGGTCCGGCCGTCCCCACCCCGCCGGTGAGCTCCGCCGGCCGCGCGCCTTCCAGCGGCCCCACCGGACCCGTCAGCCCCGTCAGCCCCGTCAGCCCCGTCAGCCCCGTCAGCCCCCAGAGGAACGCACCCGTCTCGAACCGATGGAAGGGGCGGACCGATCCACCGAAGATCCGCGACAGGAAGAAGCACAGGACGGCCCCGAAGGCGTGGAACACGGGGACGTGGAGCACCACCTCGATGCCGGATTCCAGCTCCAGGTGTCCCGCCACCGCCTCCACATTCCACTGGACGCTTCGGCGGTCCAGGGCCACGAGGCGTGGGGCTCCGGTGGTACCCGAGGTGAGGAGAAAGAGGTGGAATCCGGGCTCCAGCCCCTCGAGGAAGATGTCGTTGGCACGTCCCCGGAGTCGTCCGGACTGGACCTTGAAGCCCCGAGGCAGACCCAGGTCCCCCAGCCAGTCCTCAGTCGACGAAAGCCCCGGGACCGCCGGATTGAGGAGGAGGACGGACCGATCCTCATCCCAGCATCGCCCCAACACCTCCAGCGTTTCCGGCGTGTTCCATGAGGCGCGGACCTCCACCCCCGGCACCGTCACGGCGGTGGGCAGCGTCGGATGTGATGGGCGAGTCCGGCCAGGGCGGCGGAGTATCCCTTATCACCGGACACACCTCCCATGGCATCACGGACCTGATCGAGCCACGCTCCGAAGCCGTCTCCCACGTTGCTCCGCAGCTCCACCGCCCGGGCCGCCATGAGGGTGTGGGCGGAAACCAGCGCCGCGGCCGCTCCCACCTGTCGCCCGAGGGCGGTGGCGGCGGCCATGGCATTGGACACCACATCCTGATTGTGACCCTCGGCAGAGCGGGCGAAGGGGGCGGACGGGAGGGCTCCCCGCTGCAGCTCCATGGCCAGGGCGGTGGCCGTCTGATGGACCCCTTTCAGGCCGTGGGAGCCGGGCACGCCGGGCGTGGCGAGATTCCGGGGAAGTCCCCGGTCACCGGCCACCAGGAGGAATCCCTGCCGATCCAGCAGATCACCCACGCGAGCCAATCCCGCCGACACCAGGTCTGCGGCAGCGGCCACATACCCTCCGAAGAAGTTTCCACCGGAGAGGAAGGGGGATGGATGGGAGCCCTCTCCCGGCGCGTCCACTTCCGGCGCGTCCGCCCGGAAATCCCTCCACCAGGGCGTGTCGTCCGAGACCCAGATGGGGTTGTCGCTGACCCCGTCCAGTTCCTGGAAAAGCCAGCGGCCCGCTACCTCGTGCCCCTCCCGGACCGGTCCCAGGAGCTGGGGGGCACACCGGAGGGAGTACGGATCCTGGAGGGGACCCGAGGCAGGCGGTGCAATGGGCTCGCTCCCCCGCAGGCGTCCTCGGAGCAGGCGGGCCACCTCCTCCTGTCCCGGGTGTCGACGGAGGGGAGGTCCGTTCATGACCTCACTCCATGCCTCGGCCCGCACCCCCAGCGCCCATCCGGTGGCGGCAACGCCGACCAGGGCCCACCGGAGCAGGCGGTCGGCCTCCGTCCAGGATAGAGCCGCGCAGGAGGCGGCTCCCGACAGGCCGTTGACCAACGCCAGCGCGTCCCGGCCCACCAGCTCCAACGGCTCGACACCGGCGGCGGAGAGGGCCTCCGGCCCGGACACGCGGGACTCGCCTTGCCAGGCCGGAACGTCCTCACCGGCCAGAAGGCGGGCCAGCGGAGCCATGGACACCAGATCGCCGCTAGCCCCCAGGGAGCCGGACGAAAGGAGGACCGGGGCCACCTGGGCTCCGATCAGGCGCACCAGGGCCGTGACCGCCTGAGGGCTCACCGCCGACGCCCCCTGAGCCAGGACATGGGCCCGGGCGATGACGGCGGCCCGGCAGGCCCGGGGAGGGAGGGGGGGACCCACCCCGGCGTCCAGATACCGCGCCAGATGGAGTTGGAGCCCGGCACGTTCGTGGGCGGAAAGCACACCCACGGCGTCTCCGCCGTAGGCTGTGTTCGCCCCGTAGACGGCCTGGTCCGCCTCCAGTTCCTCGTCCAGCGCACGCCGGCCCTGGACCAGGCGATCCAGGACCGGGGACTCAAGAACGCAGAGGGGCGATTGGAGTTCCGCCAGGGTCCAAAGCGCCTCCGGCGTCAATGGATCCATGCCCAGCCGGAAGGCATTCACGGCGCCCCCTGAGCCCTGCGCGTCACAGCTATGGGCGGGCCTCCCGACTCAGCCCACCACCTCCAGGGGGCCGTGGTCATCACAGTGGTCCCCATGGGGATGATGCAGGCGTCCATCCACCAGATAATCGGTGTGGTCGCCGTGGGGGACGGCCTCATGGCCACAGTCCGGCCCGTGCTGGTGCTCCGGGTCACACCCGGCAGCGGGCTTGCACTGCGCAGGGTTGGTCTCATCCACGGGGATCACGTGCTCATCCACATGGTCGCCGTGGGGATGGTGGAGATGGCCGTCATGGAGGTAATCCACATGTCCCTCGTGGACGACCGCAGTATGGCCGCACTCCGGGCCGTGCTCGTGCTCATGATCGGGATGCTTGCTGCAGGTCATGATTCGGTCTCCTGGTGAGGAGTCAGGGTTCGTCTGCGTGGTCCAGGGCGTCCCGGACCATGCGCACCACGTGCTCGTCGGCCAACCGGTAGTACATGTGCTTCGATTCCCGCCGACGGAGCACCAATCGAGCCCTCAGAAGATGATGGAGGCGGGCCGAGACGGTGCTGAAGTTATCGTCGTCACCCACCAACTCGGAGACGCAGCGCTCAGCCTGGCCCAGCTTCACCAGGAGGCGTAGTCGCTCCGGATCGCCCAGCGCCCGGAAGAGCTCCGCGGTGCGCTCGAGTTGTTCCCCGGACGGGAGGCTCGCGTCGAGCTCTGCCGGGGTGTGTTCACACGCTTTTTCGGTCTCCACCGCTCCCTCCATCATTCCATGGACTGTTGGAATATGCAGCGGCCCGCAGCCGAACACAAGGAATTTCGGCTCTTCTCCGATTTCCGTACTGAACGAGCTGGTGCCGCCCATCCACGCCCTTTCTCCGTCCCCGTCCTCGCGCACGTCAAGTCCTCGTCCTCGTATCCCTCGAGAGCCCCACACCGGAGTGCCCCCCAGGTGGTCGTGCACCCCCGGGAGTGCCCCCTGGGGCTTTGTTCTTGGAGCGTGTTGGTGGCGGGTCCCGATGCAGGATCACCTTCTGAGGCTGTGCCCGTGGGAATGGGGGTTTGCCCGCGGGGATAGGGATGTTCGCGTGAGGATGTACGACCCTCATCCGCGCCCCGCCAACAGCAACCCAGAACGAACGCTGAGGGGCACCACCAGGCACCTGATACCAACGCAGCTGAAGGGCCCCCGAGGGGAGGCACGACGGGCCCCGGGACGGCCCCCGCTCAGACCGCCATCAGGGGCTTGTGCGCCCTTCCCATACATCCTGGCGCCAGAAGCGGGCGGGTACCGTGTCCCTGACCTCGAAGAGGAGCCGATCCGTGGACGCCACCCCGTGACGATCGACGCTTGTGACCGTGAGCACGTGGACGCCCGGAGGTAGATCCTCGGGCAACCGAGCCTTCCAGAGACGTGGGCTTCGATCCGCTACGGCGGTCTGGGGCTGGGGGACCCCACGGAAGGTACGCCCCTGGTACGCTTCATAGCCCTGACTCCGCGCCTCCCCCTGACGGCTCTGAAATGCGAATCGACCCACGGTGAGTTGTCGCTTGGCGGCGAAGGGATCGGCCCAGTCCACACCGATCCCCACGGCTTCGCCCCCTCCCGCCTGCGTCCGCGTCAGGGGGAAGGTCGGCCCATCGTTGATCCTGGCCTCGACCCGGGTCTCAGCGGATCCCATCCACACGTTTGCCGTCACCTCCACCCCCTCCCGAAGGTCGTCCGGCGTAACGAGTCGGGAGTCGGACAGGTCGTGCACGGTGTACGGAGGAATGGGGTGCCGCTCTCCCGCCGGTGTTTGACGCCAGCGCTGGAGCGCCACGAACCACTCCCGGAACGCCGGAGTCTTCAGGTCGATCCACTGCGCTCGGCGTGGATCCAGACGTGAGGCGTGGTAGCGTTCCCGGTAGGAGCTACCCTCAAAGTCGAGAACCACGAATCCCTTGGGCGCGCCCATGCGCTGAAGGGCCTGGACGTCTCCATCCAGGTTGAAATCCCCTTGCCACCAATTGCCTGACACGGCGCCCAGAACTATGTGCCGGAAGGGGAGCGGACCCACACCCACGTTCTCGGTCCATCCCTGGAAGAACTGGCCTGGTGAGTGGTTCTCGGCGGTGTGGGTATGCCCCGAGAGGGAGAGAGCCTGGCGGCCTGCCACCAACGCATGGATTTCGGGAGCGTTGTCCGTCTGATGGATGGGGCTCGCCGCATCCATGAAGGACACGAATGGACCGTGGTGAACAAAGACGATGAGCCTGTCTTCCGGAGTCTTGGCAAGGAGATTCCCGAGCCACTCCATCTGGGTCTCCTCGACGCGCACATTGTAGCGCCGGTTCCGATCCTCCACGCAGAACTCACGGCCCGGGAGTGCCAGATCCGCCTCCCCACAGGGAAAGACGATGTTGTCCAGAACGACGAAGGTGACTTCCCCGATCTCGAAGGCGTAATAGGTGGGGCCCCAGATCCGCCGCCACGAGTCGGCCGAGTTCTCCGGGCGGGTGGCATCCAGATCCAGATCGTGATTCCCCAGGGCCGCCCACTGGGGAACGCCCACGGCAGCCCCCACCTCGAACACCCGGTCCAGGAGGGTGAGGTCATCACCGGCAACGTCCCCTACGTAGATCATGCAGTCGCCCTCGCCGAGGCCCATCTCAACCAGATCGGTGACGGCGCTGAGCCGGAACTGAGCGACGTCATTGCCGGAGTACGTCTGGGGGTCGGCCAGGGCGGCGCAGGTGAAGCGGGCTGGCGCCTCCATTCTCCGAAGGGGGAAATTCACAGCCGCCGGCGCCGGTCCCGTATCGGGAAGTCCGCCGAACCGCAGACTCTCCGACGTTCCCCCGGGCTTGTGCACGTATCCGAAGCGCGGAACGTTTCGCCGGTCCACCGGCACCCGCCATCCGGACGGCTGCACCACCGTGAGGTCCATGTCAGGTCGGACCGGGATCTCGTATCGCCCCTCGGCGTCGGTTCGTACCACATCCCGGCCATTGGAGACCAGCGCCCCCTGCACGCCCGGCTCCCCCTCGCTCCACCTGCCATCTCTATCCAGATCGTGGAAGACGAGGCCGCGAATCACGACGCCGTCACCGCCGGGAATGACTTCGGGCTCGGCGACCCACCGTTCCGGGCTGGCATCCGCGCCCGCTGCGGGTTGGGGGAAGCCGGAAGCCAACTGGGCCCTGGCTTCGCCGGTGTGCCAGAAGAACCCCACCATCGCCGTGACGTAGATGGCCAAGCGGAGGGTGCGGAAGTGGCCGGTGGGAGTGACCTGACCCGGGGGAATACAAGGACCTTCGGGCATGGAAGAACCGGGGAACGGGAGAGGTGGAACGGGGAGGACCCGGAGTGGGCCTCCACCTCCAACCATCATCACCGGAACTCGTCACGCGGAAGCGGCCGGGGTCGAAACGAATAGGTAACGAAGTAGATTCACCCCGGATCCAGCAGGTTCTCCTCCTTCGATTCCCGATACTCGCGCTCGATCTCCTCTTCGATGGTGGTGTCGGGAGAGACATCCACCGCCTCGCCGTGGGAAACGGGCTTCTCGCCCTTCCTCCGCTTCGCTCCGCCCTCCGGGGCGCGGTGGGAAACCTCGCTGTCCCCGGGAAGCGTCGGCGCCCCCGCACCGACAGCCTCGCCTGAGCCAAGAAGCCGGACACCGAACTCAGGGGGCGGCGTCCGGACGCCTTCCGCTTCAAACGCCTCCTTCACCAACTGGACGGCCCGGCTTCGCACCTTGTGGAAGTCACTCTCGCTCTGATCCACCCAGGCGATGGCCTGGAGGGTCACCGAGGAATCGGCCAGCTCCTGCACGCGCACCACGGGAGCGGGTTTGGCCAGGACCCCGACCATCCCCTCCAGCGTATCCTGCGCCACCGCCATAGCCCGGTCCAGCTCCTCGTCCGGAGCCACGCCCACGGTGAACACGATCCGCCGACGCGGATTCCGGGTCAGGTTGGTGATGACCGCCTTGAACACCGTGGCATTGGGGATCTGCACATGGTTCCCATCGGAGGTCATAAGCACCGTCTCGCGCCCGGTGAGCCGGACGATCCGCCCCTCCTCGCCGGCGAGACGTACATGATCGCGAACGGCAAAGGGCTGCCGGATCGAGAGGAGGATCCCGGCGAGGTAGTTCTCCACGATGTCCCGGAAGGCGAACCCCACGGCGATGCCCAGCACGCCGGCGGCACCCAGGACCGCCCCCACCAGAGCCGCGATCCCCATGAGATCCAGTGCCACCACCAAGGCCAGGAGGAGGACCCCGATCCGCACCGCCTGCCGGATCAGGTTCTCCACGAACGGATTGGCGTCCCCGCGACGGAACGGGAGACTCCGCCTGGAGACCCAGCTCCCGAATACGGCCCCACCCGCCACCACCAGGATGCCCAGAAGGAGGGAAGGGACGAAGCGGAGAAAGGCCATTCCCTTCTCTCGGGTCCGCTCCATGGCCGGATGGAGTCGGCGACGCAGATCCGTCTCCACCACCAGCCCCCGGACATCCACGAAGACCACCCCTGGGATCACCTCCCGGGCGTAGCGGATGGCCGCATCCCGATCCTCTACCGAGAGGGCCCGCCCCCGGAGTTCCAGTACGACTCCTTCCCGTTCCACCTCCATCTCCTGGAGACCCGGCATCCTCCGGTAGATGGCTTGCAGTTGCTCCACCGGATCGTCGGTGAACGCCGCCGCGGGGGCGGGGATCAAGACCGACGTGGACGGGAGGGGATCGTCCACGGACGGCGCCGGGGCCGCTGGGTGCAGCCCCCCCTGGGTGGTGCCGGGCATTCCCAGTAGCCCCAGGAGCAGGAAGAGGGGCACACCCCGGGCCGCCGGCCACCACCTTCGCCCGTCTCCACCGCGATGTCTCCTTCCCCCCATTCCGCCACCGCGGCATCTCATGGGGTGCACCCCAGATGGGTCGCCAGAAACTCCGTCTGGATCGCCACCACCCGACTGAACCAGGGGTCCACATATGGATCGAAATGGCCCATGGGAAAATCGTGGAGTTCCACCCCCGGAATCCGCTGGGCCACCCTTCGACTTGCTCCAGGAGGGCAGATGGTGTCTTCCATGGCCACCGTCATCTGCGTGGGCACGGAGATGCGCGCCGAATCCTTCCCGGGATGATACCTGAGGATCTCCAGGAAGACCCGGGCCGGCACCCGACCCGACCACCGGGCATCGTCGGGAATCATGGCCGTATAGCCGGCAAAGGAATCGGGTGATGCCAGGAGAGCCAGCCCCCGCGGGGCCACCACCGGGACGGTGAGGGGCTTCAGGCCAACGGCGCCGCGGAGACGATCCACCAGCCCCCTCGCCACCGCCGGCACATGGTACCGCAGCGGATAGGCGAAGGTGCTGGCCCAGCCGCTGACGAAGGGGATCAGCGAGATCACGGCCCGAACCCCCGCCGGCGACCGAGCGGCGAGGGACAGGACATGGCCGCCGGAGAAGGACGTCCCCCAGAGGGCGATCCGGTCGCCGTCCAGTTCGGGGTGAGAACGCACGAAGGCCAGAGCCGCTTCGTAGTCCTGCAGCTGCCGGGCCGGATCCACCAGCCCTCGGGGCTCTCCCGGACTCTCGCCCAGGTGCCGATAATCGAATACCAGGACGGCGAAGCCGCGGCGAACGAAGCGCTCGGCGAAGGGCGCCAGTCCGAACCGCCGCTCCGCGCCGATCCCATGGGCCATGACCACGGTGGGGAGTCCCCGGGCGGCCGAATCCTCGTCCGTGGCTGCCCGGGCGCTACCGGACTCCGGGAGTGACGGGAGGTGGAGATCTCCTGCGCACTCACCGCCTCCGCTGGGGAAAAGAACTGGACAGACCACGTCACTCTCCGTTGGCGATGGAAGGTCGGAACACCGCCGACCGTGACCTGCTTGTGCCTTGCACATCACACCTACCGTTTCTAACCTCATGTTTCGGATATGCGTACTTTGGAGCCCTCCACTGGTCGCAGGCGACGGGTGCACGAATCCCCGACCCCAGCAGCGGAGGGCGGGCGCTCCCACCACACCGGAGCCTCCCTTGCCCCTTACTATACGACTCTCGACTGGAGCCGCCACGTGAACCACCCCGACTGGGTACGGAATCAGGACCTCATCGACTGGGTACGTGAAGTCGCCGAGCATACCAGCCCCAAAGACATCCACTGGGTCGACGGAAGCGACCAGGAGAACGAGGATCTCTGCCAACTCCTGGTGGATGGAGGCACCTTCATCCGCCTGAATCCGGAGAAGCGCCCCAACAGCTTCGCCGCCTTCTCCGACCCCAGCGACGTAGCCAGGGTGGAAGGTCGGACCTACATCTGCAGCCGCCGCAAGGAAGACGCGGGTCCCACCAACAATTGGATGGACCCGGACGAGATGAAGGCCAAGCTGAACGAGTTCATGGAAGGGTGCATGCGGGGACGCACCATGTACGTGATCCCCTTCTCCATGGGTCCCATCGGATCGGACATCTCGCAGATCGGCGTCGAGATCACCGACTCGGCGTACGTGGTGGTGAACATGCGGATCATGACCCGCATGGGGAAGGCGGTTCTGGATGCCCTGGGTGATGACGGCGACTTCGTGCGATGCCTCCACACTGTGGGCGCTCCTCTTGACGAGGGGCAGGAGGACGTCCCCTGGCCCTGCAACCCGGAGAAGTACATCACCCACTTCCCCGAAGAGCGGTCCATCATCTCGTTCGGGAGCGGGTACGGCGGAAATGCGCTCCTCGGAAAGAAGTGCTTCGCCCTCCGCATTGCCTCCACCATGGCGCGGGATGAGGGGTGGCTCGCCGAGCATATGCTCATCCTGGGCGTCGAGTCTCCCGACGGAGAGAAGACCTACGTGGCCGCCGCCTTCCCCAGCGCCTGCGGGAAGACGAACTTCGCCATGTTGATCCCGCCTGAGGGGCTCGGAGACTGGAAGGTTTCCACCATCGGAGACGACATCGCCTGGATCAAGAAGGATCCGGACGGACTCCTGCGAGCCATCAACCCCGAGTCCGGCTTCTTCGGCGTGGCACCGGGAACCAACGAGAAGTCGAACCCCAACGCCATGGCCTCGCTCCACGCCAACTCCATCTTCACCAACTGCGCCCTGACCGAGGATGGAGACGTGTGGTGGGAGGGTCTCACCAAGGAGCCCCCGGCAAACCTCACGGACTGGCACGGCAATCCGTTCGATCCGTCCAGTGGGAAGACGGCGGCCCACCCCAACGCCCGCTTCACGGCGCCGGCAGCTCAGTGTCCGTCCATCGACCCGGCCTGGGAGGATCCCACCGGCGTACCCATCAGCGCCTTCATCTTCGGAGGCCGGAGAGGCGACACGGTCCCGCTGGTCTGCCAGGCCACGAACTGGAATTTCGGCGTCTACCTGGCGGCCACCATGGGGTCCGAGATGACGGCCGCCGCGGCGGGGACCATGGGGAAGGTTCGCCGCGATCCCTTCGCCATGCTCCCGTTCATCGGGTACCACATGGCCGACTACTTCAACCACTGGCTGGACTTCGGCCGTGATCTCCCCGACGCACCGCGGATCTTCTCGGTGAACTGGTTCCGCACCGATGACGAGGGCCGGTTCATCTGGCCCGGGTTCGGCGAGAACATGCGGGTTCTCAAGTGGATCGTGGAGCGGGTGCGCGGCGAGGGCCGGGCGGTGGAGAGCCCCCTGGGTTGGATGCCCCGCTACGAGGACATCGATTGGACCGGGATGAACGGCTTCTCCGAGGAGGACTTCCACGAGCTCATGCGCGTGGACCGGGAACTCTGGAAGGAGGAGGTTCTGGGGCACGACGACATCTTCTCGCGCCTCTACGACCGGCTCCCCAAGGAGTTCCTCTTCATGAAGGAACTCCTGCGGTCGAGCCTGTGGCGCTCTCCGGAGCACTGGGGGCTCGAGGCCGAGCGATTCTGAAAGGGCCGTTCGCCGGCCTAGAGAATCGCTCGCGGGAGTGATGTAGTCCGATCCCCCGTCGTCCCCTGTGGGCGGCGGGGGATCGGTGCGGCGGGGGGGCACTTCCCGGCCCTGGAGTGGATCCCTCCGGAGGAGGCCGTCGCGGGCTCAGGACCCCTCCCTGCACAAGGTGTCGGTCCAGGGAAAGAAGGTGGCCAGCCAGATGGTCCGCTCTCCCGGCGTCGTCCACTCCACCCGGTGGCGCCGATGGGCGGGAATGAGCAGATGGTCCCCGGGGCGTAGATGCACCTCCTCGTCGGGATCCTGGAAGCGGAGTATGGCCTCTCCCGCCAGTAGCGCCACCCACTCCGCCTCGTCCTGATCGTACCAGAACCCCTCCGGCGACGCGTGGCCGCTGGAGACGATCCGCTCCACCCGTATGGCTCCGGACTCCGCCAGAACGTCGACCCGCTCCCCCCCAGACTCCGGTTGGGCCGGATCGGGATCGACCCGGAAGAGATTCTTGGCCTTCATGGACCTGCTCCATAGCTTGAGGGGATTTTCGTGGGCCACGAACCGACCCTTATCCGGAGAGACCAACCCATGCCCTTTCGACCTGGCTTCCCTTCTTCCGCACCCGGCCTGGCAGCGGTGACGGCCCTGACCATCCTGCTCCCCGTCCTGAGCCCGGCGAACGCAACCGCCCAGCAGCTTCGACCCCTGGAAGTGAATCTGGAGGAGCTGGTGGAGATGGCGGCCCTGGGTGAGATCCGTGCTCCCACCTTCCCCAATCCGCCGTATCGCATCGCGCCCGACGGGTCCATCCTCACCATTCCGGGCACCAGCAGCATCGTCTACAACTTCCGGGTCGGCGACACAGCCATCCACATGGCCGGCGACCACATCGAGCCCGGCGTGAGCATGTCCCACCCGTCGGATGCCGAGCGGCATGCCCTGAACGTCCTGGCCCAGATCGGGAACGAGGTGCGAATCGTATCCGGAGACGCGCGGGGCGCCGTGGGCACCGTCATCGGCAAGCACGGCGGCATCGACAACGTGATGGTGGAATTCCCCGACGAGGTCTACGACGATCTGGTCATCGGCGACCGGATGCAGGTGCGTGCGGTGGGACTCGGGATGGAGGCCACCAATGTGGATGGCGTGGCGATCCGGAACATGAGCCCCCGCCTCCTGGACGCCCTGAACGCCGCCGGGATGGGGGTGGACGGGGACGGCGTGCTGCAGGTCCCGGTAACCCACCTTGTGCCCGCCAAGATCATGGGCTCCGGACTGGGCCGCAATCACGTGGCGTCCGGGGACTACGACATCCAGATGTTCGACGAGGGCGTGAATGAGCGCTATAACCTGAACAGTCTGCGCATGGGCGACATCGTGGCCATCATCGATGCCGACAACACCCATGGACGCATCTGGCTGGAGGGGGCCGTCACCATCGGCGTCATCAGCCACGGGAAGAGCCGGGTGGCCGGGCACGGGCCGGGGGTCACCGCGCTTCTTACCTCAGCCGAAGGAAACATCCGACCGGTGGTGGACTCCGACACCAACCTGGCCACGCTCCTGAACCTTCGCTGACCACCTCCCCCCCTGCTCGCCCTGCGGGACCGGGTGCCGGATGTCAGTGGAACTCCAGCACCCGGTCCCAGAAGGTGTCCCCACCTTCCTCGCAGCGGGCGTGGGCGGTACAGATCCAGGCCGGCGCCAACCCCAGGTTCCGCAGCCGGGCCCGGAGGGTGTGGAGGCTCTCCCGGGCCAGAGCGGCATCGTCCGAGTAGAGGGCCAGCGCGGGCTGGGGACCGCCGGTGAGGGTGTGAGCCACGGCGTCACCCACGAAGAGCACATCGCCCACGAGGTACGCGGTACTCCCTGCGGTATGCCCCGGGACCAGGAAGGTCCGGACCGTATCGGCTCCGAACACCAGCGTCGTATCCCGGGAGAAGGTCAGAACCTCCACCTCGTCGGGGGCCGGCCGTTCAGGGGGCACCATCTGGTCAGCCACCCTGGGGATCCAGGCATCGGGCAGCGCAACACCGTGGAAGTGGTCCAACTCGGCCTCCGCCATGTAGAAGGTGGCGTGTTTCACCTGGGGCCAGGCCCGGATGTGGTCGCGGTGGGCGTGGGTCACCAGAACGGCGTCGACATCTTCGAGCCCGGCGTCGAGTGCGGACAGCTCATCTTCCAGCGATCCTTCGGCTCCCCACCATCCCAGATCCACGAGAAGGAGGCCCGCGCCGGTGCGGGTCGCGTGGATCATGCTCTGACTCGGTCCTGCGCTGGTAACGGCCACGGAGCGTGGAGGGGCGTGCACCGCAGGGGGGAGCCCGGTGGCACAGGCCACCAGTGGGACCAGGACCGACACACAGGCAAGCCGGACGGCCACCCTCATCAGGAACCCGTTCCGGATCGGTGGCCATTCCCGCCTCTTCCC
Source organism: Gemmatimonadales bacterium (assembly GCA_007695195.1). GTDB lineage: Bacteria > Gemmatimonadota > Gemmatimonadetes > Longimicrobiales > Gaopeijiaceae > PWLA01. Next base: position 44,427 of record REEG01000136.1, read on the forward strand.
GGCCCCCCGGGCCCCGGAGCGCACTAGTGCACCGCCTCCGCCGGAAGTACGGCGTGACTCTCGAGGTATTCCACGTTTCGGATGAGGGCATCGTAGAGGGCCCGGGTCCGCTCCTGGGCTTCGGGCTCGTCCGGACTCCAGGCCCCCGGTCGGGCGAAGATGGTGCCGGTACCGTAGGCATTGGCCGCGGCCGTGATGAACGCACCCACCACAGCCGGACTGCGTCGTTCGTCCCGGGGGCTTCCCTCAGCGAAACAGACAACGGATACGGGGAATCCGTCGTCATCCAGGTGATGGGCCAGAGCCCCTACCAGCACCTCGTCGGTAAAGCGCCCAACGGCCTCCAGCACATGGGGGTGCCTTTGCGCCAGGAGTTCCGAGGTCCCCTCCTCCGCACGGTTCCAGGAGAAGCCACCGGTCAGGTCCGTCACGAAGCGCCAGAGCGCTTCCACATCCACCTCGTCCCGCTCGGGCTGAACGCCGGAGGGCCCGAATCGGAGCCGGTCGGGAAGCCCCCAGGGGCGCGACAATTCCAGCGTTGCCGTTAGGATCCGGACGCTGCGGTCCGCCAGGCGCTCGGCGAGGGCCCGATCCTCTTCGTCGCCGAAGACGTAGAGCATTTCCCAGATCGCCTTCTGCCCCCGGAGAAGGGCTCCCAGCGCGGACAACTCCATCCGCACGTAGCGCGGTGACCGGGCCGGATCCGGAGGAGTGGGGAAACGGTACATTCCCAGCTCGTCGTCCCAGGCCTCGTCCAGCCGGGTCGCCACAGCCCGTGAGACGCCCAGGAGGGTCTCCACGTCCGCCTCCAACCAACCCGCCATGCGCTCCTCGGGAATCCTGCCGTGATCGTCCAAACCTTCCGGCGTGCGCCACCGCATCCAGGCATAGACGTGGCCGTGAAGGGCCGACATCCCGAAGGCCATACTGGCCAGATCCGTGTCCACCGACTCGGGGTTGGCGAGGAAGATCCCATCGCGATAGTGGTTCCGGAGCGTGTGGATGCCCGGAGCCACCAGCAGGGTGGGCGGAAGGTAGGTCAGCCGGCCTTCAAGTCCGTGCTCGGCCCACCGACCTCCCCGATGATGCACGTGGTAGGCGTACGCGCCGAACGCCAGGTCTTCCAGGGTTCCGGAGACCGCCTCCCACTCCCCGGCATCCGAACCACCGGGACGGAGACTCCCGGCCAGTCCCGTGGGCCCCAGATAGGTGGTCTGCAGCGTCTCCACCATCTCGAGCCACCTCTCTCCACGGGCCGCCATGGGATCCCCCGCCAGTTCAGGTCGGTAGGCCGGATGTCCCATCTCACTACTTCGGTGGATGGAGCCCACGAGACCGATCCCGTTCATCACCTGACTGACATCCCGGAATCGGACGCCGTCGTCGAAATGAGGGGTCCCGTCCGTATCGATCCACCGAGGCACCACACTCCCGGGCGGCTCCGAGGTCCAGGTGGCCTCCGCCGGGACGGGGGCGGTGGGTGGGGCCGGTGACGACGCATCGTGGCGAGGGTCACCGTCGCCGTCGCACCCCACCACCGCGAGGAGGATGGGGATCGTCATCAAAGTTGCGGTGGACAGTCGAGGGCTGGGCATCCATTCTCCCTATCAGGTCAATTCGCCGGAGGGTCGGGGTTCCCCATGACTCGGGACCGCGTTGATCCGGAGCACCCAATGGTGCCGGCCTCTTCATGAGGCGCCGCGTCCCTCTGGTAGCAGGGGTTGGCACCGAAGTTCCACCCATCCACCAACCCTGACGGAGAAACCGGAGGGTCGAGTGGCCGGGGAGCCTGCACACGCCACATCCTATTCATGAGCCAACACCCGATTCGGCTACGAGGTCGTCCCATGTCCACCCCGCTCCTTCGCTCTCTCGCCCTCACCTTCATTCTGGTCGCGCTGGCCACGCCCCATGCCCGTGCACAGACCCCTTCCCCGGCGGGAGCACCGCCGGCGCCGGAGACCCTCTTCCACACCTTCTCCATCGCCGCCGTGGATCCGGAAACCGGCGAGTCCGGAGTGGCCGTCACCACACGGGTGGCGTGCGTGGGGAACGCCGTACCCTGGGTGCGGGCCGGGGTCGGGGCCGTGGCCACCCAGGCCTGGACCCGGATGGCCTACGGTCCCGAACTCCTGGATCTTCTGGAGGAAGGGGTTCCGGCCGACGAGGCGCTCCGGCGCCGACTCGAGGCCGACGACGACCGGGAGCGGCGCCAGGTGGGCGTCATCGGGATGGATGGGTCCCTGGCCCAGCACACCGGGAGCGGAACCACGGCGTGGGCAGGGCACCGGTCCGGCACCGACTATGTGGCCCAGGGGAATCTTCTGGTGGGTCCGGAGGTGGTGGATGCCGTGGCCGAGACCTTCGAGGGAAGCCGGGGGTCGGGCCGACACCTGGCCGACCGCCTGGTGGAGGCGCTGGAGGCCGGTCAGGCCACCGGCGGCGATGCCCGGGCCGGCCGGCTCCAGTCCGCCGCCCTCCTGGTGGCCGACCCCCGGGACGACGGAGCCCTTCGTGACGACGGGATCTCCACGAATCTCAACATCTGCGAACACCCCACCCCGGTGGCCGAACTCCGCCGCCAGTACGACACCGTCTCCGGCACCCTGGGGTTCCGCCCTCTACAGCTCCCTGAAGGCGACGATGTGGCCCAGCTCAGGATCCTCCTCCACGCCCTTGGCTTCTACCGCGCCGATGAGACCGAGCTGCCACCGGTGAACCAGCTCCGCCGGTACGATTCCACCCTGGTGGAGGCGGTGGACCGCTACCGGGAAGACCGCGGGCTCTCCACACCCAGCATGGGGACCCCTCCCGGCTGGGTCGATAGGGAGATGGTGGAACGGCTCTGGGCCGAGGTGGAGGCGGCCGGCCTCACCCAACCGGTTAGGGAGCGCATTGGCCATCTCACCCGGATCCGTCGCTGATGGCGCCGGAATCCCTCCCGCGCCTCACGGCCACCAGGTACGTGGTCCCGCTCCGGGAGGGTGGGACCCTCCCGGCGGTGGTGGAGGTGGAAGACGGGTCGCTCTGGGTGGTCAAGTTCCGGGGGGCCGGCCAGGGGGCCCGAGCCCTCATCGCCGAGATCCTGGTGGGGGAGCTGGCCCGGGAAGCCGGCCTTCCCGTACCCGAGTTGGCGGTCATCGTCGTACCGGAGGCGCTGGGTCGATTGGAGCGGGACCCGGAGATCCAGGACCTGCTCAAGGGGAGCCGGGGGGTGAATGTGGGTATCCGGTACCTGGAGGGGGCCTTCAACTTCGAACCCCGCGCCGCCGGCGACCTCATCTCGTCCGACCTGGCGGCGCGGATCGTATGGTTCGACGCCTGGGTCACAAATCCCGACCGGACCCCCAGGAATCCGAACCTCATGATCCACGATGGCCGCCCCTGGCTCATCGATCACGGCGCTGCTCTCTACGGGCACTTCAACTGGCCACGGATGGACGCCACCCGCACCCGCGCCCCCTTCCAGCACCTGGAGCGCCACGTGCTCCTGGGGCGAGCGTCGGACCTCGACGAGGCGGACCGGGCCCTGGCCGCCCGACTCACACCCCATGCCGTGACCCGGGCGCTGGACCGCATCCCCGACGAACTCCTGACCGACCCACTGCTCCAGGCCGAATTCGAGTCGGTCCGAACCCACCGCGCCCGGTACCGGGAATTTCTCCTGGATCGGCTGGAGGCACCGCGCGCCTTCGCCCGGGCCGCCGAGGCCCTGCGCAGGGCCCATCGGGAACGGCGCCCAACCCCACTCAAGGCAAGGCGATGAGCACCGGCGGCCTTCCCCCCGCGGCCGGTGGCCTCCCTCTTCCCGGGTTCGGCGGGTCGCTCTCCTCGAGCGTGGAGGCGAACCAACCGACCCCGGACCCGTCCCCCCTTGTGGAGTACGACTGGGCCGTGCTGCGGGTGGTGCCCCGGGTCCATCTGGGCGCAAGTGTGAATGTGGGGGTGGTCCTCCACGCCCGAACCGCCGACTTCCTGGCCATGAGGGCCGTCACCGATGTCCGCCTCCTCCGGGAAGCGGTTCCCCTCCTGGATGCCGGCCTGCTGGCGCGGTACCTGGAGGCATGCCTGGCGGTCTGCCGGGGCGAGGCCGAACCGGAGGCGGGTCATGCGGCCGTGGCGCTGGCACCCACGTCGGAGCGGTTCCACTGGCTCACCGCCCCCCGCTCCGACGTGCTTCAGTGCTCTCCCATCCATGGAGGTCTCACCCATGATCCCCTGTCGACGCTGGAGCGGCTCTATCTGGAACAGGTGACCCTGACGTGACCCGTACCACCCCTCCCGGGCCGCAGTGGGGACCAGTTGCCGCCCCATGGGAGCACGGGTAGCTTGCGACGTCGTTCTTCATCGAACCGTTACCCCCTCGTCATCCCCGGGACGCGGACCCTCGGGCCAGGCGCTGTGCCTGCCTTCTCCCGATAGGCCCACGGCCCGGACCCAACCGGAGGACCTATGGACCATGGGCTCCCCTCCCGTGCCCGCATCGCCGGCATGGGACACTTCCTTCCGCCCCGCGTTGTCACCAATGACGACCTGTCCCGGCTCATGGATACATCGGATGAATGGATCCGGGAGCGTACGGGAATCCGCGAGCGACGCTTCGTGGACGAGGGCACGTCCTGCACCGATCTGGCCGAGGCGGCATCCCGTCGGGCTCTGGAGAATGCTGGGTGGAAGGCGGAAGATGTGGAGTTCATCCTCTTCGCAACCCTCTCGCCGGACCTCTTCTTCCCAGGGAACGGGGCGCGCCTCCAGCACCAGCTCGGGCTGGGCCCCATCGGCGCTTTGGATCTCAGGACCCAGTGCACCGGGTTCGTGTACGCCCTGTCAGTGGCCGATGCCCTGATCCGGAGTGGTCAGTACCGACGAATCCTGGTGGTGGGCGCCGAGGTCCAGTCCAGGGGACTCCGCATGGACGACGAGGGACGGGACACGGCGGTTCTGTTCGGCGACGGCGCCGGAGCCGCCTGCGTGGAAGCCGGCGATGACGAACGGGGGTTCCTGGCACACAGCCTCCACAGCGACGGCGCCAACGCCCTGGACCTCTGCGTCCGGAAGCCGGGCTCCCTCCAGCTCCCCTTCGTCTCGGCGGAAGACATCGCGGCAGGCGACACAGCGCCCCACATGAATGGGCGTGAGGTCTTCCGGAATGCGGTGCGGCGCTTCCCTGAGGCCATCCAGGAGGTGCTCGCCAGGGCGGGTATCCCGGCGTCGGAGCTGAAGCTCCTGGTGCCCCATCAGGCCAACGCCCGCATCACGGAGGCGGTGCGACGGCGGATGGAGCTGCCCCATGAAAAGGTGGCCTCCAACATTGAGCGCTACGGGAATACCACGGCCGCCTCCATCCCCATCGCCCTCTCCGAGGCGGTGGAGGAGGGACGGGTGAAGCAGGGCGACCTGGTCTGCCTGGCGGCCTTCGGGGCTGGATTCACATGGGGCGCCACGCTGCTACGATACTGATCCTCAGGGCATCATGTGACCTGGGGAACCGGTCCGGATTCACGGACCACCAGGTTGACCCGTTGGAGACCCTGTCATGATGCCGTCCAGTTTCGGCGTCCGAGCCGTGGGAAGGCTCGGCGCCCCATCGCTCTTCCTCTTCGTCCTGGCCCTGGCGGCGTGCATCCCCGGCGAGCCCCCGGCACCGGCTCCGGAGCCCGGCGTGCAGGATACGGCCGGGCCCCGGGAGGTGACGCCCGATCCGCGACGCCCGGTGCGACTCCAGATCCTCCACACCAACGATGTCCACGGGCGCCTCCTGCCCCAGGTGGTGGACGGTGACACCATAGGCGGAGCGGCGGTGCTTTCGGCCCACCTGGACTCGCTCCGGGCCCGCTTCGACGGACCGACGGTGGTCCTCTCCGGCGGGGACATCATGCAGGGCACCGCCATCTCCAACCTGGCCTGGGGACGCCCCCTCATCGAGGTCCACAACCGCAAGGGGTACCATGCGGCGGTGCTGGGGAACCACGAGTTCGACTGGGGACTCGACACTCTCCGGGCCCGGGTCGGGGAGAGCGAGTTCCCCTGGCTGGCGGCCAACATCCACGGACCCGAAGGCACCGACCCGCCTGACTGGTTCAGGCCATGGATCGTCTGGGAAGAGGATGGGGTGCGGGTGGGGATCGTGGGGATCGCCCTGGCATCCACCCCGGAGGTGGTCATTGCCGGGCGCACCGAAGACCTGGTCTTCTCCGACGAGGCCCAGGCGCTGCGCCGGGCCGTGTCCGAGGTTCTCGGCCAGGGGGTGGATTTCGTGGTGGCCCTGACCCATGTGGGTGCCATCTGCTCCCATCCGGGAGAGGAGCCGGAAGAGCGATCCCAGGGGTGTGAGGGCCTGGCCATGGACGTTCTGCGGGAGGCCGGAGAGGGGGTCGACGTCTTCCTCGCCGCCCACACCCACGCCCGGAATCTGGCGGAGGTGGACGGGACCCTTCTCCTTCAGTCGCCGGCCTATACCGAAGGGATCAGCGTCGCCAGGCTGGAGAGGGCGGCGGGGCTGGAGCGGACGGCGGGGAATGTGGAGGTGACCTACGCCGCCATCATCCCGCCCCGGGCGGTGGAGGTGGACCCGGACACGGCCATGGCCCGGGTGGTGGACGAGTGGGTGGCCCGGGTGGGCCCCATCCTAGACGAGCCTGTGGCCGAACTGGCCGAACCCTTCTCCAATGCCGAGCGCCGGGCCGTGGAGAACCCGGCGGGCAACCTCATGGCCGACGCCCAGCGGTGGGCCACGGGAGCCGATGTGGGCCTGGTGAACAATGGATCCCTGCGCCGGGGCCTTCCCCAGGGTCCCGTCACCTTCGGAATCCTCTACGAATTCCAACCCTTCCAGAACGAGCTCGTGCGCATTGAGGTGGACGGTGCGCTCCTTCGCGAGATCCTGGAGTTCGGCCTCACCGAGGCAGGGGAGCCGTGGACCCACATCTCCGGGCTCCGGGTGCGGTATGACCCGCGAGCCCCCGAGGGGGAACGGATCACCTCCATTCTCAGGGACGACGGCACCCCCGTGGCGCCCCGGGACCGCCTCACCATCGGCACCTCGGAGTTCCTGGCGGCCGGGGGAGACGGATACGTGGCGCTGGCTCAGGGACGGATCCAACGAACCGGGGTCGTGGATGTGGATGCCCTCATCGAGTACCTGAGGCACCTGGGCGATCCGGTGGGCGCGCCCGCCACCGGCCGTTGGGACGGGAGTTGACGGAACCGGTTCCTAGGCACTGAAGCGGTCCCGGGACACGGGAAGAGGATCCCGAGGGGGTTTGGAAGCCAGGGTGGAATCTGGGACAGCGCCCCCCCAAGGATGCTTGTGGCCACCCAAATCCCCGTATACGTTCAATTTCCACGGGAAAATCCAACGTCTTGCGGACCTGAACCTCCAGCCCTCCCCTGCCCATGCCCGACACGCCCATCGCCGATCTGCTCGGATCCGACGCCGAAGACCTCCTGAGCCACCGCTGTGAGACCATCTCCGCCGATTCGCTCCACCTTCCGGGACCGGACTTCGTGGACCGGATCTGGGGGCCGTCGGACCGGAGTCCCCGCGTCCTCCGGAATCTCCAGGCCCTCTACGACACCGGGCGCCTGGCCGGGTCGGGGTACCTCTCCATCCTCCCGGTGGACCAGGGGATCGAACACTCCGGTGGAGCCTCCTTCGCGCCGAATCCCGCCTACTTCGACCCGGAGAACATCGTTCGCCTGGCGCTGGAGGGAGGGTGCAACGGGGTGGCCAGCACCTACGGTGTCCTGGGCTCGGTGGCCCGGAAGTACGCCCACAAGATCCCCTTCATCCTGAAGCTCAACCACAACGAGCTTCTCACCTATCCCAACCGGTTCGACCAGGTGCCCTACGCCCGCATCGAAGACGCCTTCAACATGGGGTGCGTAGGGGTCGGGGCCACCATCTACTGGGGTTCGGAAGAGTCCACGCGGCAGTTGCAGGAGATCTCGGAGATGTTCGCCCAGGCCCACGAACTGGGCCTCTTCACCATCCTCTGGTGCTACGTCCGGAATCCCGAGTTCACCATTGGGGGGCGGAATTACGAGGAATCGGCGGACCTCACCGGGCAGGCCAACCATCTGGGCGTCACCATCGAAGCCGACATCATCAAGCAGAAGCAGCCTACCCTGGACGGAGGATACCGGGCCGTGCGGGAGTCCAAGGATGGTTCGTACGCCAAGGACCATTCGGGGGTCTACGGGCGCCTGACCTCGGACCACCCCATCGACCTGACGCGCTACCAGGTGGTCAACTGCTACATGGGCCGACGGGGCCTCATCAACTCCGGAGGTGGCTCAGGCGAGAATGACCTGCAGCAGGCGGTCCGGACGGCGGTGATCAACAAGCGGGCAGGGGGCATGGGGCTCATCACCGGCCGGAAGGCCTTCCAGCGGCCCATGGAAGAAGGGATCCGCATCCTGAATGCGGTCCAGGACGTCTTCCTGGACGATTCTGTGACCATCGCCTGATTGGCAGCCCCATCTCTTCATCCAACCCCAGGCGGAGATAATCCCATGTTCGGGTCTACCACATCCATCACCGGTGTTTCCCTCATGGCCCTGTTGGTTTTCTCCGTGGCCGGATGTGTGGACACAACCGCCGAGGCCTCATCACCCGAGGCCCCGTTGCTGAGTGACCGAACCATGTCACTCCATCATCCGGATCATCATTCGAGTCAGGAGGGGCCGGCCATTCAGGATCCATTCTCCGACCAGATATCGGCACTAGCCGCCGACTCCCGGGTCCAGGAGTCGTTCCGACTCATCGAGGAGTTGGAACCCTGGACCATGGAGAACCTGGTGACCATCACCGAGATCCCGGCCCCTCCCTTCATGGAGGACGAGCGCGCCGAGGCATACCTGGAGATGCTCCGGGAGCTGGGGGTGGACGAGGCATATCGGGACGAGGAGGGGAACGCCATTGCCATCCGCCGGGGGACGGTGGGTGAGCGGACCCTGGTCCTCTCGGCTCATCTGGACACGGTCTTCCCCGAGGGTACGGACGTCACGGTGCAGTTCCGCGGCGACACCCTCTTCGCTCCGGGTGTGGGCGATGATTCCCGGGGACTGGCCATGGTCCTCACGGTCCTCAGGACCATGAATGAGATGGGACTCGAGACCGAAGACGATATCTGGTTCGTGGGAACCGTGGGCGAGGAAGGGCTCGGCGATCTCCGGGGGGTGAAGCACCTCTTCCGGGAGGGAGGCCCCCGCATCGACGCCTTCATCTCGGTGGACGGAGGCGGGGACGCCGCCGTTGTGAATCAGGCCCTTGGGTCCCGACGCTACCGGGTGACCTTCCGCGGTCCCGGCGGGCACTCCTGGGGCGCCTTCGGGATGGGCAATCCGGCCCACGCCCTGGGTCGCGCCATCGAGATCTTTGATGATGCAGCTGCGCCCTTTGTGGCAGAGGGTCCCCGTACCAGCTACAACGTGGGTCGCATCGGCGGGGGCACCTCGGTGAACTCCATCCCCTTCGAATCGTGGATGGAGGTGGACATGCGCTCCGAGAGCGCCGAGCGCCTCCAGGGCATCGATGCCATCTTCCTGGAGGCGGTGGAGCGGGCGCTGGACGAACAGAACCAGGGCATCGTGGACGGACCGCGCCTGGAGGTGGAGCTGGAACAGGTGGGAGATCGTCCTTCGGGTGAGATCGATCCATCCGAGCCCTTCGTCCAGCGGGCCATGGCCTCGGTGGCCCACTTCGGCTTCGAACCCCGACTCACCCGCTCATCCACCGACTCCAACGTCCCCATCTCCATGGGGATCCCCGCCGTCACCATCGGCCGGGGCGGCGCGGGCGGAGGCAATCATTCCCTGGACGAGTGGTGGCTGAACCGGGACGGACACATTGCCATCCAGCGGACTCTCTTGTTGGTCCTGGCCGAAGCGGGGCTCACGCCTCCTCCCGCCGAGAACGTGGCCGCGAGCCCCCTGGGGGAGTGACCGACCCGTGAGCACCCCCCTCACCTAAGCACCCTCCTCACCTAAGCACCCTCCTCATATGAGCATCCTCCTTGTAGAGGACACCGAGGTCACCCTCCTGCTCCTCCGGAACATCGCCGAGCGCACCGGGGAGAAGGTGATCTGCGCCGGTACCGGGGAAGAGGCCCTGCGCCTCCTGGATGAGCATCCGGAGGTACGGCTCCTGGTGAGCGACATGATGATGCCGGGCATGGACGGCCTGGAGTTGGTGCGCCGGATCCGGGACCGCCCCGAGTGGTCCGACCTCCCCGTCCTCTTCATCAGCGGGGTTTCCCGGAAGGAAGCGGTGATGGAGGCGGCCCGCCTCCATTCCATCGGATGGATCCTCAAGCCCATCGACCGGCCCAGCGAAGTCCTGAATCGGCTTCAGGGTGCCCTGGCCCAGTATCCGCCCAGGCTGGAGAATCCGGGTCAGGCCCAACGCCGGCTTGGGATCTCCGAACCGGCCTACCTTGAGACGGTCACGGCGTTCAGGGGCTGCACGTCGCGGGCATTGGAGAATGTCGAATCCGAGGGCCTATTGGACGAGGCCCTGGAGCGGTCGCTCCGGGAGAGCGCTGCGACGCTGGGAGCCCGAGCCCTCCTCAACGGCCTGGACGGAAGCGCCGAATCCCGCATACCCCGGGTGAAGCGGGAACTTGTAGCGCTTCAGGCGGCTCTCGACCGGATGCTGGGGGACGCCGGAGTCGGCCCGGAGGCCTGAACCCCGGTCTCCGGCGTCCTACTTCCCCGGCAGCTTTCCGGTGACCCCCAGGACCCAGCGCATGCAGCGGTGCGCCACATCCACCGGCTCCATGACCATCATGGGGCAGCCTCCCTCCAGCACCTCCATCCCCCCCTCCCGGGCCGCCCCCACCGCCTCTTCGGACCAGCTTCCGGTCCCGAAGGAGCGGTGGAACCAGATCCGGGGAATCCCCCGGTCCAGACACGCCGCCACCGTTTCCGGCGCCGCCGCCGGAGGAGCGGCGAAGATGAGCCCCCCCACCCCCTCCGGCAGCGCCTGCACCGACGGAAAGCACCGGTCTCCCTCCACCTCGGTGGCCGCCGGGTTCACCGGAAAGACCGGATGGCCCCCGTCCCGGAGGCGGGTGTAGATGAGGTTCGCCGGTCCACCGCCCTCCCGGGAGACGCCGGCCACGGCCAGGGGACGGTGACTGAGAAAGGCCGTTGCCTGATCCTTGAATGTGGTCATGGAGTCATCTCCGTGCGGGTTCGGCGTCGGGAGCCGCGTCCATCACCACGATGGGACGGCTGGAGAGGGCCGGCTCCCGCCCGGGAACCGCCACCTCCACATGGAGAGTGTACTCGCCGGGGTCCAGCTGGGGAAGCGACACTTCCAGGGCCCGGAATACCGTGTCCACCTCATCGGGCGCCACATCCCGGAAGGAGATCTCCAGGGGCGCATCGGGATCCACCACCCCCAGGAACTCGCCCACCCGCCGCAGGAATCCGGGCCGCCCCTGGGTGAACCCCAGCGTCACCCGAGCCTCGTCGGCCACCCCCATTCCGTAGACCTCCCACGCCACCACGAAGCGTTCGTCCCGTCCTACCCGAATCCCGGGGCGCAGATGGGGGAGGGCGTCGTCCAGGGCATCGGGGAAGGGCGCGCCCGGCCCCAGGACGATGACGTCGGAGACGCCCACCTGACCGGGCTCCAGCTCGACCTGCACCACCCC
>REEG01000097.1 GCA_007695195.1 Gemmatimonadales bacterium
CCGCCGTGGGGGTCCTCTGGTCCAAGAAGCCCCACGAGGTGGAGCCCTTCCGCCGAAAGGGGCAGGAGCTGGGCGCCCGCATCGCCGCCCAACCGGGCGAGGTCCTGGCCCTCACAGCGGCCTGAGCCTCCCGGATGGACCTTCCCCCAAGCGGATAGGTGCGGCGAACCCCGCCCCGGCCCTACTATGGAGGAGAAGAATCGGGTCCAGACCATCCCTGGCCCACCACACTGCACTCCGGGAGCCCCACCATGCCCACACCCGCCGCCATCCTCCTGATCCTCCTTGCCCTGGGCGTGGCAGTTCTCGGGTGGAGGGGGCCGATCCAACTCTGGCACATCCTCGTCCTCTCGGGCGTCTCCATCGCCATGGTCCTCTGGAGCACTGTGGGCCAGGCCCAGGCCCAGTGGGTCCTCTTCGGCATCGGGCTCGGCATCGGCATCTTCGCCCTGGTCCGCTCCTACGAGTACCAGGGCCGCGTCGCCGAGGAACAGATCCAGCAGGAAGAGCGGGAGTGGGAAGAGCGCTGGGAACGGGAACGGGCCCATGAAGAGGAGACCGGTACCCCGCGATTCGAACCGTAGCGCCCCCGCCACCGGCAGGACTTCGGGGCCCCGGTACCCCGTCTCCCTACCAGCTCCACCCCGGAAGCCGGCACTGGAGGAAGGTCATCTGCCCCCGCCGGCCGAACGGACCCGCCTCGCTGGTGAGCACCAGGCGGTTGCCCGGGAGGAAGGCCACCGCCTCGCCCTGGGCCTCCCGCGCCGGCCGCAGATTCACGAGTCCGCCCTCCACCGGGAGGAGCGGTTCCGGTCCGTCGGCGTCGATGTGGTAGAACTGAAGGGTCTGATAGGTTCGCACCACCCCCAGCGTCCCGTCCGGCGTGGCCCCCGCCCCCGTCACCATGGCCGGCAGCCAGACCGGCCCCTCGCTCAGACGCTGCACCCGCTCCATGCGGATCCGGCCGTCCGCCGCCCCGGCGCGGGCCTCGCCCAGCGGCGCCGGACTCCGGTAGACCTCCAGGGGGTCCGAGCGGCCCTTGGTCACCAGGAGCACCCGGTCGTCGGGAAGCAGGAGGAGCGCTTCGATGTCCCGGGGGCCGTGGGGAAGGATCAGGGGGAAGCGATCGGCCGGGGCCGTGGCCACGTCGCCGGGCTCCGGCTCGGGCACCCGGTAGAGGACGAGTTCGTCCCGGCGTTCCCGGTTGTCCCCGGTGTCGGCGATGAGGAGGCAGCGCCTCCCTTCCACCCCCCACGGATTGTCTGCGGGGCAGGGGCCCACGGCTAGATCTTCCCAGTCCACATTCTCGGCGCCGGTGACCTCCACCTCAGCCACCAGCTCGCCGGAGGGATCCACGGCGAAGAGCTCAGCCGGCCAGCCCGAGTCGTTGTGGGTCCAGAAGAGCCGCGAGCCCGGCGCCTCACCGGGACGGCTTACCCCGGCCGCCACCCCGCTGGACTCGGGAACCTCGGCAGGAAGGGCCACGGGCTCGCCCACGATCTCGCACACGCTTCCCACCTGGAGCGAGGGAGTGGCGCAGCCCGCCGCCGCCGGGATCAGGACGAGGCCCGAACCCAGGGCAAGAACGAGGGACCGCCTCAATTCCCCGGCTGGGCCTGCACCTCGGCCACCAGGCTCCGGAGCGCCTCCTGGAACTGGTCCAGCGGCGGTGCGCCCTGCACCGGGAAGCCCTGCACCACGAAGGTGGGCGTGCCTCGAACCCCGATGTCCAGGGCGATCTGGGTCCCCTGCTGGATCCGCTCCAGCGCCTGGCCCCCCTCGTTCATGCAGGTCTCGAAGGCACCGGCGTCGGCCAGAAGCGTCCCGGCGGCGTCGCGGAACATGGCGTGGGGGTCATCGGAGGCCATCCACCCTTCCCGGTTCTCGTAGAGCCAGCTCCGCATGGGCTGGAACGCCCCCTGCTCGGCGGCGCACTCCGCCGACATGGCTGCCTCCATGGCGTTGGGGAAGCCGGCGATGGAGACGGGGATGTACTTCCAGACCACGTCCCCGCCCGCCACGAACTCCTCGTAGAGGACCGGATAGCTGTTCTGGTGGAAGTTGGCGCAGTGGACGCAGCCGAAGTCGCTGAACTCCACCACCTGCACCACCGCCGTCTCCACATTCCCCTCGTCGAAGCCGATGGCGCTGATGTCCACCAGCTCCTCGCCGTCGGCGCCGGGGGCCTGGGGGGCGGAGGCGGTGTCCTGGGCGGCGGCGGCCTGGTCACCCGGCGCCGGGGCGGCCTCGCCCGTCTCGTCGCCACAGCCGGTGAGGGCAGCCGCCACGAAGATCAGGAGAGAGGCGGAGAGGGCCCGGGAGGAGGCCCGGGCAACCGGGGATCGCCGGGAGGAGGTCAGCATGCGCATGAAGTCGGTCCGAATCAGGAGGAGCCGTGGAAGCCACCGAGCGGCTTCCACCAATGAAAAATGAGACCCCCCAATGTAGTGGCGGATCCGCTGCCGGCGCACCTGCGCTCCCGCCCTCCGCCCATCTCGGAGCTCCGGGTGTTTGAGCGGTAGCTCCGAACCGCGTACTATGGTCCAGGATGTCCCTGGGCGCCACAGACACCCCTGGGCGCTTCAGACCTCCCCGGGGTAGCCATCCCTGACCGCCCCAGGCATCCCCCCCTTCAGGAGGCCCGAAGATGGAGTGTTTCGTCACCGGAGGGACGGGGGCCGTGGGGCGGGGTGTGGTCCGGGCACTGCTGGATGGGGGCCACACAGTGACGGTACTTACCCACACTCCGGAGAACGGGGCCGGGCTCGAGGCGGCGGGGGCGCGCCCGGTGGTGGGCGACATGCGGGAGCCGGCGGGGTGGATCGACCAGGTCCGCCGGGCCGAAGCTGTGGTGCACATGGCCCAGCTCACCCCGGTGGGCCGGGTCTCGGCGAAGGCGGCCGAGGCCGCGGCCCGGGCCGACCTCACCGCCACCTGGTCGATCCTGGATGCCCTGGACGGCACCCGCACTCCCTTCATCTATACCAGCGGAGCGTGGGTGTACGGCTCGTCCGGCGACGCCGAGCCCCGCACGGAAGAGAGCCCCACCAACCCCTACCCCCTGGTCACCTACAAGCTCGAAGGGGAGCGGCAGGTCCTGAGGGCGGCGCGGAATCGGGGTGTGGCGGCCATGGTCACCCGCCCCGGCACCGTCTACGGACCCGGGGGCACCTTCGCCCGCTTCCTCCTCGAGCCCAACGCCGAGAAGGGACGGGCCGCCGTCCCCGGCGGAGGGCGCCAGATCACCACCTACCTGCACGCCGACGACTGCGGGGCCATGTACCGGGCGCTCCTGGAAGACCCTTCCCCCGGCGAGGTCTTCAATCTGGGCGACACCGAGCCCATCCCGGCCCGGACCATGGCGGAAGAGGTGGCCCGCCTCATGGACGCCCGCCCCCCGTCCACCCTCCCGGGCTTCATTCTCCGCCTGGCCAGCGGCCGCCTCGGCGCGCCCCTTCTGGGGAGCCACCGGATCAGCTCGGCGAAGTTCGCGCAGCGCTACGGGTACACGTACCGGTACCCCACCTACCGGGAGGGCGCGCCGGCGGTGGTGGAGGCGTACCGGGGGTAGCGGCGGACCCGGCGTCTGCCGGAGGCGTCGGTGGGACTGGAGGCTAGCCTCAACCGGCGAATCCGACGCGCACTGTGTTCCCTGCCCGCACCACGGTCCCGGGTTCGGGGACCTGGCTCGCAATGGAACCATCTCCCCCGTCTTCCGCCTCCAGGAGCAGATCGAAACCTTCCAGGAGTCGGGCCGCGTCAGCGGCACCCATTCCCACCAATTCAGGGACCACGCGCATCCGGTCGGCTTCGGGGGGTGGGGGGACCGGCACGATGCGAAAACGTATGGTGGCGCTGACCGAGGCCTCGAATCCGAACCGGTTCCTGTAGCCGCCGTCCACCGGGGTAGCGTAAAGCTTGGCTCGGGGAGGGGCCAGGGAGCGGCTGAGCCTGGCCGAGAGCAATGCTCCCCCACGCGGGGGTATGGGAGTCGGGCTTGGGCTCGGCGCACCTGAGCCTCCGGGTCCGGCTCCTGCGGATGCCTCGTCCGGGTTCGACTCCGAGAGGCTCAGCGCCACCTTCACCTCTCCCTCGGTCTCGGGGAGGGTGTAGAAAGTGGGGCGCCATCCGCTTTCGCGAAGGAGCCTGGTTCCCTCATCACTCTCGGAGTACAGTGCCAGAAGCTGTCCGATGGCCTGGCTATCCAGGGCCCGCTGGGCTTCGGCCACGCCCTCCCCCACGGACGCAATGATGCGACCGAGTGGGGCAGAGGTGATATCGCTCACCAATCGACTGATGTCGCTCATGGAGTCTCCTGGTCGGTGGAACGGGGAACGGCTACCACCACACTCAGCGCTCCCCGGGCGGCTCCCACCGGCTGACCTGGCTCGGGTGCCTGGGAAATGATGGCTCCTGCGGGCCGGCCTGGTGCGACCTCTTCGATGACCTCCAGGTCCAGGCCTACAGCCAGGGCCTTTCGGCGGGCGGAGTTCACCGTACGCCCGATCACATCAGGGACCTGGTCGGGAAGCGCTTCCCGGGGTTTGGGGGAGGTGAGGCGAAGGGTGAGTTCCGAGACATTCTCAGGGCGGATGGTTCGGGCCTCAGCTGCGTCCAGGGGGTGGAAGCGGGAACCAGCTTCCGAGACGATGCCCCGGAGACGGATCTCGGCGTTGGATAGCTCGAGCCCTCCAAGGGAACGAGCCTGATTCAGGGCTCCCGAGATGGCACCCGCCAGGCTGTCTACGGTGGGTGAGCTCTCTTCGCTCTTCTGGAGTATCTCAAGGGCCTCTCTGGCTTCGGAGAGTTCACTTCGGAGGACGGCTCGTTCCTCCTCCAGGTCCTCGATCGTTCCCTCCCTATGTTTGATCCGCACACGGAGTTGATCGGCTTGCGCCGTCTCTACGGTAAGGAGTTCCCTGAGGGCTTCCAGCGACCGGGATCCCGGCCTGTCTGTCTCGTCCGGATCCCCCCGCTCCGATGATTCAAATTCGCGCCTTGCCCATTTTGCCAGCACGTCGGGAATCGCCACGAGTCGCTCCCCGGGAGCGCGGCTCTCCAGCCGACCCTGTTCTTCCGTTCCAGGAAGGGGCACCCCTCCATCCGGCAGGAGAATCAGCGGCCCAAAGGCCACGGAAGCCGTGCTCCTACCGGTCTTGAATGACCCGATCTGGGCCAGAACCTGGGCGGACTCGGCCCGGCTCTCACCGTGCACCAGGCGGAGGGCGGGGATGGCCGGTACCGGAGGGCGCAGGGTCTCACCCAAGCGGAGGGTGCCGTCTCTGGGATCGGTCTTTCCGACGGCAAGTTGCCGCCAGCCTCCGTTGGGGCTGCAGAGCTCCAGAGCCACCGGGAAGGACGCCGCCGGCCTGCCGTCCCACCGGAAGAGTTGGGCCGTCACCTCGATGTTCATGCCACCCCTCCCGGGCCCGAAACGATGATGCGGGCGGTCACGCCCCGTGCTTCAGCATGGATCACCACCCGTGCGCCCTCGCCGAGGGCACCGCGATTCAGTTCGACCCGCCCCCGTCCCTCACCATCGGTGCGAATCACCTGGATCGACAGGAGGTTGAGTCGTTCTTCGGCCGATGGTCGACGACCGGTGAGCCGCTCCGTCATATCGTCATCCACCTGGAGCGCCACCTGGGCCCCGGAGATGACCTCTCCGGCCGCATTGGTGAGCCGAAAAGCCAGAGCAAGACGCTCCCCTTCCTCAAAGAGACGCAGATCCAAAAGAGGAGTGGGATTCCCACCATGTGGAGGAACGCTGACCAGGCGACCCGCCACCCTGGACGTGATCTCCTTGGTGGTGTCGGTGGTGGGAGAGGCCCCAAACCGGGGGCGAAGCGCCAGGATCGGCTGGCCTTCCTGTTCTTCCCGGGAGGTGAATTCCACCTCGAAGGAGAAGTCCAGGTACGGAATCTCATACCCGATCCCGCCGAGTTCACCGGACCGGGCATCGGCGGCGAGGGAGTTCTGGGCTGTCCGGAGGGCATCCGCCAGCCCCACGAGCATCTGGCGAACGGCCTCGGCGGTGACCTGCCCGCCGCGGCTCATGGTTCCCCTCCGGATCCGGCGCGGGCCCGTGCTCGCTCAACCCTGGCATCGTCGGCCGCTTCCCGTTCCCGCTTCATCCGGAGTCGGGCAAGGGCACGCACCCGCCCCCGGATGGAGCGATCGTCCAGGTCACCGCTGCCTCCGGTGCGAAGAGCCAGAAGTTCTTCTCTCCGAGCTTCGTAGCGATCCCGAGCGGAGCGGAGCGGTGGGTCCTCCGCCAGGGCCGCCGCCCGTCCGCTCAAGCGGTCCCGGGCCTGCAGCCGCCGGCGCATTCGTTCGGTGAACCGGTCCCGCAAGGGACGCGGGTCCTGGAGACCAGTAAACCGATCGGTGAGGGCCTCCACCCGGCGAGCCGCTCCGGCGGTGGGGGTGTCCACATCGGTGAATCGGTCCGGGAGTGGGGTGAACCGGTCTTCCAATTCGGTGAACCGATCTGGAAGTCCTGATAAAGGGGCCTCGGACCGTGCGTCCCCGTCCCCAATACGACCGAGAGGCTCCAGCAGAGCTCTTTGCTGGGTCCGTAGCGGAGGAAAAGGCTCGACCTCACCGGATTCGCCTCTGCCCGTGACACGCCTTCCAGGAGAGTCGGCCGGCAGATCCTGTCCCCCCGGACGAGTGCGCGGATCTCCAGCCACTCCGGCGCCGTCCCGTCGCCGCGCCCACCACGCATCCTCCGTCCGCCGCTGAGCCAGCGGTGTGACCGGATATCGGCGAGCGTCGCCCACTGGCGTGGACGTCCCGCCGGTGAGCTGGTCCATCCTGGCCTCAAGCTCCCTCCGCTCCCGGCGGAGTCTCTCCAGTTCCGGAAGGAGGTCCACCTCAACGGCCGAGGGCTCGCGCCTTGCTCCTGCCTCTTCTTCTTCCAGAAACGAAGTCCAAGAGTTTCGGGGCATCCCCTAACCCTCCTCGGCCGGCAGCATGGCCCGGATCCGTTCCTCCAGAATGGAGGGTGGGGGGACGGTGACGAGCTTGGTCCTCAACAGCGAGCTTCCCTCCGCCGAATACTGGTACTTACTGGAATAGCTGGCGGAAACCGTGGACACCTTCATCTTGGCGCTGGCCGAGAGAAATCCCACCTTCCCGCTGGCGGACCCCCGGACGTCCACCGTCGAGCGACTGCGCTCCCGTTCCGTAGACATGGAGATGGACATCTTCACCTCGATGAGCGTATCCACGAACTGGTAGAAGGTGGGCGTGAATCCGAGCTCAAGGAGCGAGTAGCCCTCCTCATTCCCGTCCCCGATCCGGATCAGGTTGGTCCGCTCCGCCGTGACCGGTGTGTCGCTCTCATCGCCTTCTTCTTCCGGAGCATAGCCCGCCATGAGCCTGGCGATCTTGAGAGAGGTGAGGTCCAACTCATATTGGGCCTCGGCGATACCCACCCCCATAGCCTTCACCATCTCCGGGAAGGGGACGTCCAGGAGATCCTGTCCGACGGCCATCATTCACCTCCGTCGGATGGGTCATCCGAGGGAAGGATCTCGTCGAGGCGCCGGCGGCGGGTCTCCTCCTCGACCTCCATGAAGCTCCGGATCCGCTCGGTCAGGATGGCCGGAGGTGGGACCGGCACCAGCTTGGTCCTGAGGAGGCTGGCACCCTCGGCCGAGTAGCTGTACTTGGACGAGTAGGTGGCATCGACCTGGGTCGTCTGGACGGTCTGACTGCTCTTGTGCGTGGTCGAGCCCTTCACTCCAAAGGGTCGACCGAAGGATAGTCCCGCAGATCCTCCCCGCTCTCCTTCCCTCTCCGCTTCCGTGGTGGCGTTCGAGGTCGTGCGGCTGAACTCCCGAGTGCGGGTCATTCGGATCGCGATCTTCACCTCGATGATCGTATCGACGAACTGATAGAAGGTCGGGGTGAAGCCGAGCTCCATCAGCGAGAGGCGGGTGGGTACGCGGATGACCTCCTGGTTGAGCTCCTCCTGGCTGGGGGGGCTCCCCTCGTCCTCCTCGATCTGAGCCGCCCGGCGTTCGATGATCTGGTCCACCACCTCCTTGAGTTCGATGGTTTGGGCACTCACGCCGCCTGTGAGTCCATCGTCGAAGATCGCGTAGGCCTGTGCCTGCTCGATCGTCATGTACTCGTAGCCGAAGAACACCCGGCTGTCGTCGAAGGTCTGATTTCCGAATCGGTCGAAGACGGACTGGAGGCCCCCCATCATCTCGGCCGTCCTCATGGAGCTCTGGTCGAGCTGGTACTGGCTGTCCGCGATGGCAAAGGCCATATCGCGGATCATCTCCCCCATGGGGACGTCGAGAAGGTCCTGTCCAATGCTCATCGGGTGACTCCTTTTTCTGTGCGCCCCGAGGCCGGGACGGGGGTGATGTGTTGGTAACGTCGTGGGCTCGCACGCGTCGGTGCGGGGCTATTCATCGGAAGGCTCCTGAAGGGTGCGGAGCAGGGCCATGAACTGATCGGGAGGGGGTAGTGAAACGAGTCGGGCGGCAATGGACGAGGTGCCCGAAGCCTCCACCGAGAAGCGGCGTTGGTAGCTGGCCGAAACCGTGGCCGCAGCCATGAAGACGCCAACTCCGCCGCCCACCGAGGCTGAGGCGGAGACCGCGGTGGAGGTGGACTCACTCATGGTGAAGCTGAGCTTGGCCTCGACGGTGGCTTCGGTGAAGGCGTAAAAGCTCGGCGTGAAGCCCAGTTCCAATAGGGACCGGAGACGCCCTCCGATCTCCACCTCGGTCTCGCCCATGATCTGTGCCATCTCCACCGAGTTCCGGTCCAGGGCAAACTGCCCCTCCGAGATGGCGATCCCCAGCTTTTCGATGATCTGGGGTAGGGGAGCAGTCACCAGAGCCCGGGTGGTCCGGGGTACCGCACTCATGATCGACGCTCCGCCTGCAAGATCTGGATGGCCTCCTTGAACTCATCGGGGGCGGGCACCGAGGCCAACCGGGCAGAGATGGTGCTGTTGCCCGTCACCTCCAGACCGAACTGACGGGATTCCCGGTAGTTCAGAGAAGCCCCCACACTCACAGTGGTGCGTTGGCCCTCCTGACTCTCCACCCGGGAGGTTCGGACCCGGGAGAACTCCTCCGTCACTCGCATCCCTTCGCTGCCGGCGAGGGAGATCTGCCGGTCACTCCGACTGTAGAGCTGGATCGTGTATTCGTCTGTGGCTCTCATCACCTGTACCACGTGGCCGATCCGGCTGGCACGAAGCTCCTCCGTGGCGTTGATGGCGGTGGTGAGGTTGTGGGCGTGGGCCTCGGCGGAGCCTGCGGCCTGACCACCTCCGGCGGACCCGCTGAGCCCGAACTCCTGTCCGTCGATGGTGACCTGGTGACTCGAAAGGTCCAGCGGCGCGGGCGTCCAGAGGAAGACGAAGCCATTCCCTTCTCCTGGGTTTCCGCGGATGTCCGGTGCCACGTTGGCCAGCACGGTCTGTGGTTCCAGGATGCCGCTGACCCCGATCCAGTAGGCGTCCCGGTCCGGGAAGTCGATCCACACGGCTCGCCAGTTCCCATTTTTAGCACCGGGCTGTTCTCCGGCGTCGGTTGCTCTTCCCTCTCCCCTGCTGTCGATCAACTGGATCTGGCTCTCGGGAACGCCGTTATCCAGGAACATCCGGCGGACGCTCCTGCCGCGGCGAGCGCCCAGATCCAGGTTGTACGTGGGGCTTCCGGTGCGGTCGGTCATCCCCTCCACACTGACTCGTTGCCCCGTGGCGATGAGGATACGGGCAATGAGCTTGATGAACGCGCGGGCTTCTTCGTTGGTGACGAAATCCTCGTCGTGTCCGAAGGGAATGCTCCGGAAATACCCACGTTCCAGATTCAGTGGGTGAAAGATGGTATCAAATCCTTCCTGCCCGTCGATGGCCTGGTTCACGTGCTCGGCGTACTCGGTCAAGCTCCCCTGGCCCGTGGTCTCCACCGTGGTGTCGGCGTTGAGGATGAACTCCGTCGCTTCGTTCCGACGGATGGCTAGAAGACCTCGGTATCTGGGTGTCTTGAGAAAGGCCACGGAGCGATCTGTGACCACAACGCGGTCGGAGGGCGCCGTGGTGGAGATCTCAAGGGATCGATCCGGGGGGTCCGCAAAGACGGCGTCGATGTCGTCACCGGCCACGAGACGCTCTCGTAAGTTCCGGATCCGGGAGAAGGGATCACTGCCCGTGGGGGTCACCCGGGTTCCATTCACCACCATGGCCCCCTCCGAATTGGCCCGATAGGCGAGCTGAGCCGACCGCTCCTCGGTGCGTGAGCCCGACTCCTCTATGCGCTCACTCTCCTGGCTCGATGCGCTTCTCTCACCATTTCGGCCCACGCGGGCGTCGACCCCGAAGCCGAATTCGTCGGTTTCGGTGACCTCCAGGCGAATCTGGAGAGAGACGCTGATATCGGCGTGCTGGTAGTGGTAGAATGCCGGAAGGAGGCCGAGTTCCAGGAGGGATCGCCCACCCAGACCTTCCTCGATCCGGGTGAATGCCTCCATCTGGGCCACTGAGTTTCGGTCCAGGGCGGTCTGGGCTTCTGCGATCCCGAGACCCAGTTGCTTGATGAATTCGGCGACGCTGGCATCGGCCAGGATCTGACCGGGAGTCATATCTCGGAGTGCAGGCATGGCCGGCTCCTTCAGAAGGAAGTGGTGCCCGCTCCACCGGTGCGACCCGGATCGGAAGCGAGCGACGAGGGCGAGCTTCGGTCGAGGAGATCGCGACGAAGGGTGTCGCGTCGGACGACAAAGTAGCCGTGACGCTCCTGTGCCTCCGTCAGTCGCTCTCCTGAGATGGAGAGGGCCCGCCGGCGCCACGAGAGAAGCTCCTCAGCCAGCGGGAGATGGCCGGGCCCGGAGAG
Organism: Gemmatimonadales bacterium; assembly: GCA_007695195.1. Taxonomy (GTDB): domain Bacteria; phylum Gemmatimonadota; class Gemmatimonadetes; order Longimicrobiales; family Gaopeijiaceae; genus PWLA01. The sequence goes on from REEG01000097.1 coordinate 10,866, forward strand.
TTGCACCGCCTCCTCCAGGGAATTCTCAGCTTCAGGGCCCCGGTCCAGCCGGAGCAGGAGGGCTCCCCTCCGAAGAAGCATGGAGGCCCGGTCCCTGATCTGAATGGGGGTGGGATCATCTACGCCGGCCATCTCCCCGCATGCGGCTTCGCAGAGTTCGAGGGCGGGCGCGAGCTGTCCTGACCGCTCCAGGCTCTCGAAGATGCAGTCCGTGTAGTGGCGGGCGAAGACGGCCGGAGCCGACATCTGTCGGGCCATGAGCAGAGCGGCCCGATACCGTTCCAGTGCCGGCCCGTGCCTTCCTTGGAGGGCCAGTGTCTTCCCCTGCTCGGCCATGGCCAGGTGATGGAGGTGCGGGTTGGGTGGGGCTTCGCTCATCGCTCTCTCCCGTTCGTCACCGGCTCGGTGAACCGCGCCTTGGCCCCTGAGTTGGTAAGAGCGGACATCAAACGCCGGGCTTCCAGGTCCGCGAGGTCCCGGGCGATCTGGGCAGGGAGGCGATCAGGTGGAGCTATGCCGAGCCGGGTCAGGGTGCGGTTGAACTCCGTACGGTCCTTGACTTCGTCGACCCGCACGCCGGCCCGTCCGAAGTACATGGGCTCCCGGACCGCGGGAATGCTCAGCGCACGACAGCGATGGACGGCGTGTCCAGCCGCGTCCAGGGTGAGATCGTCGGCTAGAGAGACGGGCGCCGCCTGGAGAACCTGGGCGGCCACTGCGGGGGGGATTCCAAAGGCTTCCTCAAGGAAAGCGATCCGCTCAGGGTCAGGGTCGGCGGGAGCGGAGAGGATGACTTCGAATCGGACAAGGTCTCGGGGGATGAGTCTCGCACCGGCGTGGCTCTTGAGAACGGCCCAGAGCTGCTCTGCGTTCTCATGCTCCAGTCCCAGCGGAATGTACCCTATGCCGTCGTCCTCCATGATCTGGGGTAGTCGTCGGAGGACCGTGGGAGGCAGAGAGTAGCCAGGCTCCACAAAGAGATCATAGGGGCCTTCCCCAGAGGGGGATCGGAGGATGCGGGCTCCCGGCCCCAGTCGTTGCTCCAGGGCGAGGGCGGAAGCCTCACCGACACTGCCCAAGATCGAGCCGGGTGGAGTGGCCAGGAGCTCGTATGTCTGGACGGGCTCCAATCCCAGGACGGCGGACAGGGCATTCACGATCTCGCCCACTCGACCGGTGTCCACGACCTGCACAGCCAGATCGTAAAGGATCGGGGCCGGAGGGGGTGAAGAGGAATCAGCGATGGCGGTCTCTAATCCCACCTCCTCCAGAACGGCCACCAGGTGTTCCGCCGTGTCCCGGTCTACCTGATCCACGAGGACCGCAGGCGCTTGCCAGACGCGCGTGGCGACTTCGGACACGGGAAGGGACATTCCCTGAGCTACCACCGACAGTCCATGCAGATCCGACGTACCAAGGGAACGTACGTCGACTCGAACCTTAGGTGCCGCCACACGCCCCTCAACCATCTGCACCTCCCCACTTTCCCCTGGGCACGGACCGAGTCGTCGGGTGCCCTGAAATCACCTTACGAAGTTGCCGATCTACGTGCAAGGGTATGTCAGGGTACCATGCGCCCAGTTACGCTCCTTTTACGCTCCTTATGCTGGATGACGTCCCCTGACTCTAAGGCAGGAGCAGGTAGCGATTCCCGGAACCAAAGAGGCCCAGGGAATCCTCCAATCTTCCTCCATACCTTATCCGCCCCTGGCGGACCCGGCGTCTGCCGGAGCCCCTCCCGGATCAGAAGTCCAGCCAGTAATCCACCTTCAGCATGAAGACGTGCTCTCCGGGAGAATCGAAGATGGCCCGGGCGTCCCGGGTGAAATCGAAATCCCCCAGGAGCTCACGGCTCTGGCGCCGCTGCTGCCAGACCAGGTAGACCCGGGAGCCGGGGCGGTATTCCCACCGGAGGGCCGCCGTGCCCCGGAGGGAGCGGATATTGAAGTTCTGCTCCCGGAAGGAGGTGTCGGCCCGCCCATCGCCGGTGTAGTCCACCAGAATCCGGTCGTCGGCCCGGCAGAACCCGCCTCCCACGCACCCCGGCGCCCCGTCCACGGTGGCGGGATCTCCCTCGGAGAAGGGGAGGAAATCGAAGCTCCGGGGGGCGGCCAACTGCTTGAAGTTCCGGAAGTCGCCCGCCGCCATGAGGGGCTGGGCGAAGACCTGAAGGGTCAGGTTGGGCGAGAAGATGTAGTCGATGCTCGTGTCCAGGGAGAGCTGCTCACGGCGCAGCTCACCGAAGAAGTAGCGTCCGCCGAAGGTGGGCTCGAAGCCTCCTTCCCGGAGTTGGCTGACGTACTGGGCCGGATCCAGGGATCTCCGGTAGGAGGGGCCGACGCTCACACTCAGGGCCTGGGTGGGACGGGCGTCGAGGCCCAGGTCGGCGCTGAAGTCATAGCCTCCCCGGAGGCCGTCCTCATAGCCCAGGGAGATGCGGTAGGTGACGTCGTCCCGGCGGTCCGTGTTCAGGTTCAGCCCCACGTTCCACGAGGCGGGGTCCACCATGAGGGGTCCCCCCCGGGTCAGGACGTCGCTGTACACCTGGGGCGAGTAGCCCAGATCGACCCCCAGGCCCCACCAGTTCCGGAAGGTGAAGTTCCCGCTCCCGCTGAACCGACCGGCCTTGTGGGCGTCTCCCCAGGCCGACGCGGAGAAGAAGTCCCGCCGCAGCTCGTTTCGCCAGTTCTGGAAGGTAGAGAAGGTGAAGCTGTAGCTCTGGAGTCGATCTCCCGGTTCCACCTCCTGATAGCGGACCCGCATCCCCCCGTCCAGCCGCTCGGTGGCGGTGGAGAACCCCAGGTCGTTCACCTCGAACCCCGGGGTCCGCTGCGCCGCCCAGACGGCGCCCGTCCAGTGGCGTCCACCCCTCCGCTCGAACTGGAGGCGCCACTCCGAGCCGGTGAGGGAGGTGGCCTCGGGGTCCAGGGTCAGGTAGTCCTGGTCGGGGCGCTGGAAGTAGTGGTTGGGGGACCGCTGGAGCCGGTGGATGGACTCCCGGCTCCCGGTAACGCGGCTCCCGGCCAGGAAGCCCCACAGCGCCCACTCCCGGTCGGCCCAGGTGTGCTCGAAGTCCAGCCCGCCGGTGAAGGCGCGGTCGGGGAGAAGGGCGGCCAGCTCCCCTCCCTCCGAGAGCCCCCGGTCCACTGCGGTGAAGATGGCCCCGAAGCGGCTCTGCCCGTCGCCCAGGTCCTGCTGGGCCCGGAGGGTCCCGTAGCGGGTCCGGGGCTCCACCTCGAAGCGGGTGAACTGGGAGGTGTCCGCGAAGTACGCCTGTCCCCGTTCCCGCTCCGTCAGGGCCACGAGGCCTCCCAGGGAGAGACCACCGGAGGTCCGGCCCGTCACCTTCCCCGCCCCCAGGATGGAGGTCTCGCCGGGAAGGTCCGTGAAGTCGGCGCCGACGGGAGCGCCGCCCCGGGGTGTCCGGCCGATCCGCCTGGAGTAGAAGAGGTTGTTCCGGGGACCGGAAAGGGAGAAGTCGAAGAGGGCATCGTCCCGGGAGAAGAAGGCCCGTCGCTCGGGGAAGAAGGTCTCGAAGGCGGAGAGGTTGATGACCCGGGGGTCCACCTGCACCTGTCCGAAGTCAGGGTTCAGGGCCATGTCCACCACAAAGGTGGAGCCCAGCCCGTAGCGGAGATCGGCTCCGATCCGACCCTGGGCGGCCGAGCCGTCGAAGAAGGGGTCACCGGGGACGGAGGGGGCCACCTCGGCGCCGGCCAGGAGGTAGGGGACGATCTCCGAATACCTCCTGGTGGTGGGGAGGAGTAGCCCCTCCAGGCGCCCCCACCGGCTCACATTGCCGTGGACACCCCGGGGCACGAAGGCCCACTCGGTCCGCTCGTTGTCGGCGATCCGTCGCCGGGCGAAGTTCACCCCCCATGTCTGGGGCTCGGCGGAGGCGTTGAACCGGAGCTGGGAGAGGGGGATCCGGATCTCTGCGATCCACCCCTCGTCGTCCACGGTCACGGCGGATTCCCAGATCCCGTCCCAGGAACCGTCGGAGCTCGTGTCGTCGAAGTTGTACTGGTCGCGCTGGACGCCTGCGGCGGTGACCCGAAAGGTGTATCCGGTACTCCGGTCCAGATTGGGATCGAAGGAGAACTCGAAGTACCCGGCGGCGCGACCGGTCACACCTCGGGGAGTGAGCTGGCGGGCGATGCGCTCCGGGTCCGAGTCGTACATCCGGGCCCCGATGTAGAGGTTCTCGTCATCATACAGGATGCGCACCTCCGTCTCTTCCATGGCGGGTCGCCCCTCGAAGGGCTCCCGCTGGGTGAATCCGGAGGTGGGCTCGGCCCGGGCCCAGTCGTCCTCGTCCAGGCGCCCGTCGATCTCCAGGGGACCCGTGGTCCGGACGGCTGAGATCGTCCGTTCCCTGGAATCGGGGAAGACCTCCTGGGCAGCGGTAGCGGCAGCGGCGGTAGCGGCGGCGGCGGTCCACGCCGGAGCGGATGAGGGAACCGCCCCGGAGATGAAGGGGAGGAGGAGGGTGAGGAGGAAGACCGTTCCTATGCGCATACTCAGTGGTGACATCGCCTTGAGGGCCTTCCGTGGGAGGGGGGCGCAACCGCCTCCCACGGAGTGCGGTCAGCGCGGGTCAATCTCCGAGATGTAGAGTCGCGCGGGTGCCAGCGCATCGTCGTCCGAAACCACCCCAATGTACAGCGTCCGCCGGCCGGTTCCGGTATAAAACAAATTGATGTCCGGATCGTTGGCAACGAAGCCGTACTCAGAGACGGGAATGGTTCCCCCTGTGGTGAGCTCGACCACATGTGGGTCGGGCAGTAAGCCGCTCGAGGAGCGCCTCCGTAGCTTGCCGACGCCTGGCGAGCCCAACCATGTTGCGACGGGGTCCTTCTCATTCCTTCAAGTGCACTCAATGAGGAAGGTGTTCCATGACGAGATTCGCTCGGACCGGTATCGCCGCTTGTCTCTGCTTCGCCCTCCTGCCGGCGAGTTGCGTCGACGTCCGGGAGAGTGAGGCCCGGCCGGCAGGGGAACGGAGCACCGCCGGAGATGTCCGATTGGGCTCAGCCAGTGTCGAGTTGAGCGGGCAGAGCTTCCGGTTCGTCGTGATCGGTTGCATGGAAGCGGACGAGGATCCCAGCGGTCTTCTGGAGTTCGGAGGTAGCGGAGTCCATCCTGACGTGCCTCGAGCCGAGATCGAGGCCGCCCTGCGGGCGGATGCCCAGGACGATGGAGCCGATGAAGCCGCCTCTGTGGCCCGCAACGTTGAAGCCAGTAGGAGGTTCCTGGAATTCGGTCCAACCTTCGGGTGGCAGCGCTTCATCGAATACGGGGACGTCGTCGCCCTTACCCTGGACCAGCGAGTTGTGGAGGGGGAGGGGGCATGGTTCAGCGTCGAGGCCATGGAAGGAGGCACGTTCATAGAGCGTGAGGGTCGGACCTTCCGAGGTACGACGCCCGTGGAGAACATGGCCACCGGGGAGACGGGCACACTGCGGTTCGAAGCGATTTGCCCCTGAAGGCTTGCCCGCCCGGTTACTGCCCGCCCTCCACTTGTCCGGACGGCGCCTGGGCGCTAAAACGCAGAATGATCATGGG
>REEG01000243.1 GCA_007695195.1 Gemmatimonadales bacterium
TGTTCTTCGTCTGGGACGAGATGGGCTTCATGCGCTGGCCGCTCGGAGCCTGCCTTCTTCTCGGCATCCTGGTCATCATCTGGAAGTTCTTCGACCTTCTGGCCAAGAGCGGGAAGACGAAGAAGATCCTCGGAGAGGTCAACCAGCTCCTCAGCGAGTACAAGGTGGACGAGGCCATGGAAGTCTGCCGCGAGTCCGACTCGCCGGCCGGCAACATCCTCTTCGCCGGACTCGAGCGGCGGGGCGAGGGAACGGATCGCGTCATGAAGGCCATTGAGAACCAGGGTCTCCTCGAGCTGTCGAAGCTGGAGAAGGGGCTGGTGGTGCTGGCGACCCTCATGAACGTGGCCCCGCTCCTGGGCTTCCTCGGGACGGTGATCGGGATGATCATCGCCTTCCAGGCCATTGAGGTGGCCGGAGAGGTGGAGGCGACCCTGGTGGCCGGCGGGATCAAGGTGGCGCTCCTCACCACGGCGGCCGGTCTGGCCATCGCCATTCCGGTGAGTATCGCCCACAACTACTTCGTGTCCCGCATCGACTCCCTGGTCATTGACATGGAAGAGTCGGCCCAGAAGATGATCGATACCCTCCACGCCATGGAGGGCGGTCCAGCCGCCTGATTCGGTTTCGGCCGCCTGGCCTTCGGGTCCGGACGGGGGCTGCTCCTTCACAGGGGCGGCCCCCGTTTTCTATTGTAGATATCTGGCCGGCGTCCGCCGGCGTTGGAGCCGTGCCCCTACCGTTCCTTCCCATCCCCATCCCCATGGCCCCCGGGTCCTTGCATCATGCAGATCCCCCCCAAGACCGCGCCCCGACTCTTCCTCATCGACGGGTACGCCCTCATCTACCGCTCCTTCTTTGCCTTCATCAACCGTCCGCTCATCAATTCAAGGGGTGAGAACACCTCGGCCCCGTGGGGCTTTGTGAACTTTCTCCTGCGGATCCGTGACCAGTACGAGCCCGACTATCTGGCGGTGGTCTTTGACTCGGGGATGAGCCAGCGCGAGGAGCTCTACCCGGAGTACAAGGCCACTCGGGAGAAGATGCCGGACGAGCTGGCAGCCTCGCTCCCCAGGATCCGGGAGCTGGTGGAGGCGTTCCGGGATCCGGTGGTGGAGCTGGAGGGGTACGAGGCCGACGACGTCATCGGGACGCTGGCACGGAAGGCCCGGGAGGCGGGTGTGGAGGCGGTGGTGGTCTCAGGCGACAAGGATTTCCACCAGTTGGTGGGGGAGGGTGTCCACCTTCTGAACCCTGGACGGGGCGGGGCCAACGGCGTAGCGGCTGAGTGGGTGGACGAGCGGAATGCTGCAGAGCGACTCGGCGTGGCGCCGAGCCAGGTGGTGGACTATCTGGCCCTTATCGGCGACTCGTCGGACAACGTCCCGGGAGCTCCGGGGATCGGGCCCAAGACGGCGGTGAAGCTCCTTGACCAGTATGGGTCCCTGGACGCCATTCTCGAGCGCCGCGACGAGATCCGCGGGAAGAGGGCCCGCACCGCTCTGCAGGAGCATGACGAGCAGATTCTCCTGTCGCGCCGGCTGGTCACCATCATGGACGACCTGCCGGTGGAGCTGGACCTGGAGTCCTGGCGGGTCCAGGAGCCGGATGTGGAGCGACTCAGGGACCTCCTGGTGAAGCTGGAGTTCCGCACCCTCCTGGAACGGTTTGCAGGGGATGGGGAGGCGCCGGAGGCTCCAGGTGGTGGGCAGGCCGAGTATCGGGCCGTCACCGACCCCGGCGAGGTCGCGGATCTGGTGGCTCGGATCCGGGAAGCGGGGATGGTGGCCGTGGACACCGAGACCACCTCCCTGGAACCGGTGCGGGCCGATCTGGTGGGCATCTCCCTCTCGTGGGCGCCGGGGCAGGGTGTGTACCTGCCCCTGGGTCATGTGTCGCCGGCGCCCAGCCTTCTCCAGGAGTCCGAGGCCGGGCCACCTCCGAATCTGCCGGGGCTGGACGATCCGGTCATGGCCCCCCTGGTCGAGCTCCTCCAGGATCCCGCGTTCCCAAAGGTGGGCCAGAACCTCAAATACGACCTCCTGGTGTTCCGCAGAGCAGGGGTGGAGCTGGCTGGAGTCGACTTCGACACCATGGTGGCCTCGTACGTCCTGGATCCGGGACGACGGCAGCACTCCCTGGACGCCCTTGCCCTGGATCTTCTGGGCCACGCCACCATCTCGTATGAGGACGTGGCCGGGAAGGGACGCAAGCAGGTGCCCTTCGCCCAGGTCCCTCTGGCCCGTGCTGTGGAGTATGCCTGCGAGGACGCCGACCTGACACTCCGACTGCGGGACCGCTTCCTTCCCGACCTGCGTGAGCAGGGGCTCGAAGAGCTGTTCCGCTCGCTGGAGATGCCCCTGGTCCCGGTGCTGGCGGACATGGAGTGGGCCGGGATCCGCATCGACCCCGCCTTCTTCCACGAGATGAGCGCCCGTCTGGGGCGGGAGCTGGAGCTTCTCCAGGAGGAGATCTGGAAGGAGGCGAGGGAGGAGTTCAACATCAACTCCCACCCCCAACTCCGGGAGATCCTCTTCGAGAAATTGGGGCTTCCGGTGCTGAAGCGAACCAAGACCGGCCCCTCCACCGATGCGTCGGTGCTGGAGGAGTTGGCTGCCGAGGGGCATACCCTTCCCCGACATCTACTGGAATACCGGCAGTTGGAGAAGCTCCGCTCCACCTATGTGGATGCCCTTCCCAGGCTGGTGAACCCCGGGACGGGACGGATCCACGCGTCCTTCAACCAGACGGTGGCGGCAACGGGCCGACTCTCGTCGTCGGACCCCAACCTCCAGAACATTCCCATCCGGACGCCGCTGGGGCGGGAGGTCCGAAAGGGTTTCGTGGCGGAGGACGGGTCGGTCTTCCTGGCGGCGGACTATTCCCAGATCGAGCTCCGGATCCTGGCGCACTATTCCGGAGACGAGGCCTTCGTATCGGCCTTTCGGGAGGGACTGGACGTTCATCGTCAGACGGCGGCGGTGATCTTCGAGGTTCCGGTGGACAAGGTGACCGGCGAGCAGCGTGCCCGGGCCAAGACCATCAATTTCGCCACCCTCTATGGGCAGGGGGATTTCTCGTTGGGCCGACAGCTGGGAATCAGCCGGGAAGAGGCGCGCGCCTTCATCGACGCCTACTTCGAGCGCTTTCAGGGCGTCCGGCGGTTTCTGGACGAGCAGGTCGAGGCGGCCCGGGAGCGGGGCTACGTGGAAACGCTGGGGGGGCGTCGGCGCTACATCCCCGAGCTGGAGTCCCGAAACTGGAACGTTCGCCAGTTCGGCGAGCGCATCGCTCAGAACACCCCCATCCAGGGTACGGCGGCGGACCTCATCAAGGAGGCCATGCTGGAGATCCACCGGGGTCTTCCGGAGGCAGGGTTCAGCGCCCGGCTCCTCCTGCAGGTCCACGACGAACTGGTCTTCGAGGTCCCGGAAGGCGAGGTGGAGGGGGTACAGGCCTTCGTGGTGGAGCGGATGGAGTCGGCCATGGAGCTGGCCGTGCCGCTCCGGGTGGATGTGGGGATCGGACGGCGCTGGTACGACTGCAAGGGGTAGATGGGGCCCCTTCAGCCATGGGAACGCCCCCGGTAGGCGATCAGCTTGTTCTTCGTCGACGGACCCGGTCTAGCCGGGTTCGGCACCTCACCCCAGCGAGGAGGGAATGGAGATGAGCCGGTCGGTGAACAAGATCATTCTTGTGGGACACATGGGTCGGGACCCGGAGGTTCGGGACACCGGGACCGGAAAGAAGGTGGCCAACGTGTCGCTGGCCACCAATTATCGGGTGGGCAACGGGAGTGAGCAGGAAGAGCGCACGGCCTGGCACAGGCTGACGCTCTGGAACCAGTTGGCCCAGTTTGCCGAGGACTACGTCCGAAAGGGAGACCGGGTCTACGTGGAGGGGCGGTTGGACTACGACTCGTACGAGCGGGATGGGGTGACCATTCCCACCGCCGAGATCACGGTTCGGGAGTTGGTGCTTCTGGGCGCCAGACGGGACCGGGAAGAAAACGAGGCGACGGCGGAGGTCTGAATCCCGAAATGGCAGACGCCCTCCCGGCCACTGTGGACCGGGAGGGCGTCGTGACAACCGGAGGCGGCTCAAGTGGCGCTGAAGGTCAGGTGACCGTCCAGAAGCCCGAAAGGGAATCGCCGTGGGGGCTCTCCCGGAGCTTTTCGAAGGCACGGTTCCGGATCTGGCGGATGCGCTCCCGGGTCACTCCCAGCAGGGAACCGATCTCTTCCAGGGTGCGTTCCTCGCCGTCGTCCAGCCCGTAGTAGAGGTAGAGGATCTTCCGCTCCCGTTCGGTAAGGTACTCCTGGAACATGGCCTCCAGGAAATCCCGCCGCGCCGCCGCTTCCACATCGTCCTCGATGTCGTCGGAGTTGAGACCGGCAAAGCGCTCACCGAAGGAGGCGCTGTCCCGATCTCCCCGATCGATGGGGGCATCCAGGGAGAGCTCACTGGCCGCTACACGACGGAGAGCCCGGATCGTATCCACGGGCTCCTCCATCTGCTCGGCGATCTCCTGATCGGTGGGCGACCTCCCCAATTGCTGGGTCAGGAGGGTGTCGGTGCGGGCCAGGCGTGCCAGGTTCGAGTTCTGATTCAGGGGGATCCGGACCGAACGGGTCTGTTCCGCCAGCGCCTGGAGTACCGTCTGGCGGATCCACCAGACGGCGTAGGAGATGAACTTGACCCCCTTGTCCGGGTCGAACTTCTTCACCGCCTTGAGGAGGCCCTCGTTGCCGATGCAGACGAGCTCGGCCAGCCCGAGCCCCCGTCCCTGGTACTTCTTCACGTACGAGATGACGAAACGGAGGTTTGCCGTCACAAGGCGCTCGGCCGCCTCCTTGTCCCCGGCCCGGGCAGCCCGAGCCAGCGCCCGCTCCTCCTCGGGATCCTGGATGAGCGGGTACTTCTCGACGTCCTGCAGGTACTGGTCGAAAGAATCCAGACCGCGAGAGGATGAAAACATACGTCCGAAGTTACGCGGGGAACGGGTGACGTTGACGGGTCATGGCTGACCGATCAGGCGGAAAATCTATGGAAGAACGGGGTCCTTTCAGGGGAACCGCCGCAACTCACTTCGTGGAGGGGGGAATCCGGAACTGGTTCCACCGGAATCTTTCGACAGGCTGACCCGAAAACATAATCCCTGGCCTGCTCGGGTGAAAGGATACCGCCGGGGGTGTGGTCGGGTTTCATGAGAGATGTCCGGAGTCCCCATGGGCTGCGGCGTCCGCAGGGCTCGTCCGCTTCCTCGGGTTCGTCAGTGGGAGCGTCGGTGAGGGAACCGTCAGCAGGGTCCGTGGCCGGTCTCCGGTGAGGCGAATGAGAGCCGACGCCACCCCAGGCAGGGTTCGAAGCGCCGAGAGCGAGACCCGCCGAGCCGGTTCCAGCGCCAGCGTCCAGTCGATGGTCTTCTGTAGACGCCGGCTCCACCGGAGACCATGGTCGAGGGTGGAGGCGTACTGTTCCAGGCGGCTCATGTCCCCGGGATGGAGGCGAATGCTCCGATCCGCCGAGTCGACATGGTCGGGAAGCCGGTGCGAGTCCCCGTGCGTCAGGGAATCGGCAGCCAGGCAGGCACTTCGCAGCGCTCGGAAGATTCCCTGGCCTGTTAGGGGGTCGAAGTAGCCGGCGGCGTCGCCCACCAGGAGGGTCCTCCCTCGAACCACCCCCCGAACAGGCCGGTGGAACGATCCGGAACCCCAGGGACCATCGACGATTTCCGGTGGCTCCGACCAGACGATTCCGCCGTCGCCCAGGCTCTCTATCGCCCGTGCCCAACCACTTCCCTTCAGTTCCCCGGTGCGATCGCTACCGGTGAGGACCAGGGTGAGGTTCCAGAGTGTCCCCTGGGGATCGCCCACCGGCGCGAACCCCACCGTGCACCCCCGACCCAGGAGGAGGCGTCCCCGACGACGCGACGGCCCACGGGCCGCCACACGCCAGGTCAATGAAGCCCGGGTCGGTCCCCGGGGAGGGAGGGCCAGCCCGATGGCTCTGGCCACCCGGGACCGGAGGCCGTCCGCACCGATCAGAATTCGGCTGCGACGCCTCTCCTGTTGTCCGGCAGGTCCCCGAAGGAGCACCCGGGCCGGTTCCCCGCGGCCTCCGGGATCGGCTTCCACCAGGGTTGTCCCGGTCCGAACCCGGACCCCCGCCGTCCTCGCCGCCTCGAGGAGGGCATGGTCGAAGGTCCGTCGCTGTATCCCCAGGGCGCGGTCCGGACCGGAAAACCGTCCGCGGGCTCTGCCCTCGCTGAGGGGAGAGATTTCCCAACCCTCCAGCGGCGCCGGGTGGGTGGCAAGGACCGGCTCCAGAAGGTCCAGCTCCCTGAGAATCGCTACACCGGCTGGATTGAGGCACTCACCGCAAGCCTTTCCCCGGGGGAAGTCGGTACGGTCCACCAGCTCCACCTGCCAGCCCGCCCGAGCCAGTAGGAGCGCCGTCACCGAACCCGATGGACCTCCGCCCACCACCAGAGCATCCAGTTCCACATCGTCGGGTCCCTTTCCACCATGGTGGGTCACGCCAAGGCTCCCACCAGAACCACGCGAAACGGAAGATGTCGGTGGATCCGGAGTTCCTGGAAGGGCAATCGGTCGCCGAGACCGCGGAGTTCCCGGCGGGTGAAGGCACGGAGGACGGAGACGGGACCGTCGTATCGTGTCACCGGATCCCGTCGCCAGACGGTGATACCCAGACACCTGGCTCCCAGGTAGTGGAGGGGATGCCGCTCCAGATCAGACATGATCACGGCGTGTCGAGCCACGCGAGCCGCCTCGGCCAGTACCCGCTCGGCCACACTGTCCGGAAAGTGGTGGAGGAAGAGGGTGGAGGTGACCACATCGAAGGCATCGTCGGAAAAGGGCAGCGACAGCGCGTCCCCCACCACCAGCCGCTCTCCCGGTCTCCCGGCCAGTTGGATGACACGCTCATTCCGGTCCAAACCGGACCACATGACCTCCACCCCTCGGGGCCGGAGGCGTTCCTCCAGCGCCCTGGGAGTCTCTCCACTCCCGGTTCCCAGATCCAGGACCCGGAGTGCCGGGAGATTGCGGATTCGGGCCAGCCGATCGAGGTGGGGAACGAGGGAGCGAATTCCTCCGAGGCGCTCATTGACCCGAGCCATGGCCCGGAGGCTCCGCCGGAGTTCCCGGTCACCCACGGCACCGGACTCGTCCAGGATTTCCGCCATATCGGCGCGCTCTGGGAGGCGTCGGAAGGGTGCAGGAAGGGGAGGAAGCCGGCGCTCGCTCATCCCGGTGGCCTCCGGTTACGAACCACACTGCTGAAGTCCGGGGTCATCCCGCTCCTTCGGCTGCGGAGGATCTGATGGTTCCGGGTGTCGTCCAGGACCCCCAGCCACTCCCGAGCCGAGATCCGGATGGTGGGCGATCCCCCCGCCGTGGGGAGCGCCACATCGAAGCGGATGACGGATGAGGTTCCGGCGGGGAAGCCTACACGGAGCCCGGCGCCCACGGTGCCCTTCCACCCGGTATCCAGGCCCAGTGGAGCATCTCCGGCCCACATGCGGCCGGCATCGCCGAAGACGGTCATCCCCAGATCCGCGAGCTGGGACAGGGGGTTGGGAAGAGCCCACCGGGCTTCCCCCGACACCACCAGACGGCGCGAACCGGGGAAGGCCCGCTCCGAATAGCCCCGGACCCCACCAGGCCCCCCAAGGGTGAGTTGGAAGGGAGCATCAGACCGCCATCCGCCCTGGCCCGAGGCCCTCAGGAGGAGGGTTGGTGATCCGGGAACTCCCGGATGCCAGTAGTTCAGGAGTTGAAGATCGGCGATCCCGTCCCGCCACCCCATCCCCTGCCCGCCCAGCTCCCGTCGGGCCTCGCCGGTGAGGGTGGCGAAGGAGAGGATCGGTCCCACCTGTCCGCTCCGAAAGAGATTGACCCGCGACCAGAAATCCGGCGGCCGGCCGGGACCTGTGGAACCCACGCTCCGTCCCACCGTGAGGATGGCTTCGCGCCCCAAGGGCAGGTCCTGGATTCCGGATACGGCGTCGAGTCCCCGCCTCTCGATGAAGTCGATTTGCCGGACGCCTACCATGAGGTTCAGCCGGTAGGCTTGGCGCGAGCCTCGTTGTCCATCCAGAAGAGCGGCCACATCGGCCTCAACCGGCTCTCGCTGGGAGAAATCGCCCTCCCGTACACCTTCCACCGACGTACGCGGGTGGGGATCCACAGACTCGAAGGACACCCCTCCACCCAGCATCCCCAAACGTCCCGGCTTCCCCATGCGGTGGTTTACCCCCAGTTGTGCTCGACGCTCCCGGACGGGGAGGACGAGGTGGCTCCACCCCTTCTCGTTCCACTCTGACCCGGTGGGGGTCGTGTAGCTGAACAGATCGCTCCGGTAGGTGACTTCGTGGCGGAAGGCTGTCCCGGTCCCCTCTCCGTGAAAGGGGCGGATGAGTGCAAACTCCGCAGACTCTCCCACCCGGGTTGCGGCGACGGAGGTTCGGGTGTCCCACTGGCCCCTGCCCAGGCGATGAATCTCCAGCAGCCCCCCCAGGCGACGCTGCTCTTCGCGTTCCAACCAGTAGACCCCCACCCCTGCCCCGCGACCCAGGAAGTTCTCTTCCATGAGTGAGGCGCCTTCGAAGCGTAGCCCGTCGTCGAAGCGAACGGCGAGGGCGGTCTTGGTGGTCCATTCATCGCGGGTATCCACCACCACATGCCGGGTCCCGTCCGGTTGCGGGACGCCGAACACGTCGGCGTCGGCAATGAAGCGGAATTCCCGTAGGATCCGGGCGGATTCCCGCATGGCCAGCGGGTCGTAGCAATCGCCGACCCGAAAGGTGAGTTCGCGCCTGATCACCGCCGGCCGGGTCCGGATGTGGATGCGATTCGTCACCTCATAGGCCCAACGGATGAGCCCCTGGTCGGGGAGGCCGGCCGGGTCGAAGATGGAGTGGTTGTCGATGAAGAGGTGAGAGATCTCTCCCAGGGGACAACCGGGGGTGGGCCAGGCGTCGACCGTGGGTTCGGCCTGTCCCATGAGCGGCAGCGCCGTGAGGGCCCAGATTGCCATGGTCCACACAGGCGTCATCATGGTCCACACAGGCGTCATGAAGACCGGGGGGCGAGGGGCGGGTGGCGTTTTGGCATGGTTTCTACACATACTCCCCCAACGGGGATGGTGGTCCTTCCCCCTCGAAGCGGTATTCGAGTGTCCTAAACCAGGAGGATCCCGTGTTCCGGTCCATCGCACCCTTCGCCGCCCTGCTCCTGCTACCTGTTCTGTCTGCATTGAGCGCGGTGGAGGTGTCGCCCCGTGTCATGGGAACGGGCCTGGCGGCCCAGGAGCCCGTCTTCGTGCCGCCCTCGTCGGAGGCACCGGCACGCTACCACTACCGGGATCTCCCGAACCTCCGGGAGCAGGCGGTGGAGCAGCAGGCCTGGCTCGAAGCTCGATTGACCCGGGTGCTCCCGGAGCTCATGCGGGAATACGGGATCGAGATGTGGGTGGTGTCGCAGCGGGAGTATGCCGAGGATCCGGTCTTCTTCTCCATCACCTCGCCCACCACCTTCTCGGCCCGACGCCGCTCCATCTACGTCTTCTACGATCGGGGTCCGGAGGCCGGAGTGGAGCGCATCGCCCTGGGGGGAACAACGCAAGGCGGGCTCTACACCATGTACCGCTCGTCTCGCCCCGCACCCACCGGAGGCGACGCGGAGTTGGTGGGAGATGAGCAGTGGCATCTTTTCCGGGAGTTGGTGGAGGACCGGGACCCGGCCACCATCGCCCTGAACATCGACGAGACCCACGCCTTCGCCGATGGACTGGGGTCCGGAGAGCGGGAGGCGCTGGAGCGGGCGCTGGGTCCGTTCGCGGAACGGGTGGTGCGGGAGCCCCGGCTGGCCATCGACTACATCCAGGTGCGCATTCCCGAGATGATGCCGCGCTACCGGCAGCTCATGGAGACAGCCCACGCCCTCCTGGCCCACGGGCACTCCAACGCCGTCATCGAGCCCGGTGTCACCACGGTAGAAGATCTACAGTGGTGGTACCGGGAGCGGATCCGGGAGATGGGGATGACCACCTGGTTCCACACCTCGGTGAATGTCCAGCGGGAAGGAGGCGTCCCCAGCGAAGGGCCCGTGGTGATCCAGCGGGGCGACCTGGTCTGGACCGACGTGGGCCTCACCTTCATGGGGCTCAACACCGACACGCAGCACAACGCGTATGTGCTGCGTCAGGGGGAGACGGCGGTGCCCGAGGGCCTTCGCATGTGCCTGGCCACCTCAAACCGGATGCAGGACATCCACCTGGAGGAGTTGGTGGTGGGCCGGACGGGGAACGAGGTTCTCTTCGCCACCCTGGCCCGCATGGAGGAGGAGGGGATCAACGGCACCGTCTACAGCCACCCCATCGGCGACCACGGGCACGGTGCCGGCCCCCTCATCGGGATGTGGGATATGCAGGAGGGGGTCCCGGAGCGGGGTGACCTGGTGATCCGCCCCTCCACCTGGCACTCCATCGAGCTGCAGGCCACCGTGGAGGTGCCTGAGTGGGGAGGGCAGCCGGTGCGGTGCTCGCAGGAAGAGGAGGTCTATATCGATGAGCAGGGCGATGTCCGCTGGGTCTTTCGGCGCCAGGATCGGTTCAACCTCATCTGGTAGCATCCACGAGATATCAACAAACATCCTGAACCACGGGGAAATGGAATGGCCGACGTGCGGCACTGGTTGATGAAGAGCGAAGAGGACGAGTACTCTATCGACGATCTGGCCCGGGACGGCAAGGCTCCCTGGACCGGTGTCCGGAACTACGAGGCCCGCAACCTCATGCGGGACGAGATGAAGCCGGGAGACCTCATCCTCTACTACCATTCCAACGCCCGGCCGTCCGGTGTGGCCGGTATTGCCCGGGTGGCTTCGGAGCCCTATCCGGATCACCTGCAGTTCGATCCCGAGAGCCGGTACCACGATGCCAAGGCCACCAAGGAGGAGCCCCGCTGGTTCCTGGTGGATGTGGAGTTCGTGGAGAAGTTTCCCCGGGTGGTGCCCTTGGCGGAGGTGAAGGACCACCCGGACCTTCAGGAGATGACGCTGGTCCGACGGATGCGCCTCTCGGTGCAGCCTGTGGAGCCGGAGGAGTTCCGGATCATCCAGGAGATGGCCGGGTCCTGAGCAGGCTCTCCACCGGGCGGGTCCGGGTCAATTCCTCCGGTCGTCTGCGAAACCAGCGGGCCAGGAGGAAGAGCTCTTCCCAGTCCTGGGCTCCCCGTTGATGGGGCGGAGATGGGGGCTCCAGCAGCAGGTGTCGCACGGCCCGTCCGGCTGGCTCGTCCGGGTCCAGCGAGGGCGTGGGGCCCGGGAGGGTGAGGCGGAGTTGGCCACGGAGGATCACGCAGGTGCTGGGGGCTTCCCCGAGAGGGGCTTCGTCCGGGGTGGACGGATGGTAGACGAAGTGGAGACTTCTCAGGAATCGACCGAACTCCAACACATCGCTTCGCAACCGTTCGAGGCGGTCCCGACGGTCCCGAAGTCGCGCGGCCCCTTCGAAGTCGCGCCGTGCGGCGGCCTCGCCCATGCGGGCCGCCAGGTCGTCCAGGATGTGGTGGGAACGCCCTTCCAGGAAGGCTTGGGCCTCGTCCACCCCCTCCTGGTACGTGCGGTTGTCGCAGAGTCCAGCGCAGGGGCCGGGACAGCTTCCCAGCTCAGCCCGGAGGCAGCCCGGAGTTCGCCCAGGGGCCAGCAGATCCAATTGGTCCGAGAAGAACATGGGGGTGGCGGCGGGACAGTCGCGGAGACCGACCTCGGCCGCCAGTTCGGAGAGGAGCCTGGTGAGGCGCCTGGGGGCTGGGAACGGACCGAAGTGGAGGCTTCCGTCGGATCTGGGGCGCCGGGTGGCCACCAGGCGAGGCGCGGGTTCGCGGGTGATGCGGATCCAGGCGTAGCGTCGATCCCGTCGATGCCGGACATTGAAGCGGGGCCGGAGGGCGCGGATGAGGCGGAGTTCCCGGACCAGCGCCTCGAACTCGGTGGGGAGGTATTCCCAGCGAACGGCCCTGGCCACTCGCATGAGTTCCACCTCCTTTCCGCCCTCCACTCCGTGACGGAAGTACGAGAGGAGGCGGGTACGCACCCGGACCGACTTCCCCACGTAGAGCACCTCGCCACGAGGTCCCAGGAACCGGTAGACCCCGGGACGGTTCTCGGCCTCCTCCTTGACCTGTCTCCGGAGGGGGTGAACTGGAAACGGGTTGAGGCGCTTCAACGGATGCACATCTCCCTGTGCGACTCGTGCGGGGGCGACCGGGGGTGGTGCGCCCCTTACGTATTCGCATTCTCTTCGGGCCGCGAAGCTAGGCGTGGGTGGATCGTGGGGCAAGAGACGCCTTCCGAGGTCCTCGTGGAGCCCGACGAACTCACACCGTTCTCCTCCCGCCTCGTCCCCGGCCCACACCGCTTCGTCCCAGGTGGATATCCCATCGCCCCAGCGGGCACCGTACATTCACAGGTATGACAAGCTCTTTCATGTTCCAGCCGGTTCCACCGTCCGATCCGAGTGGCCAGGTCCAGATCGTCCGGGATCCCATGTGGAACACAATCCGCCTGGATCCGGTGGCCATCCGGATCGTGGATACACCGGCCTTCCAGCGTCTCCGGTACATCCGGCAGCTAGGGTTCGCTCACCTCGTCTATCCTGGGGCCACCCACACCCGTTTCGATCATGCCCTGGGCGTCTATCATCTGGCCCGGACGGCCCTACGGATCCTGGGGGAAACGGACGAACGGGTCCGTGCCCGGGACTGGGAGACGGACCTGATCCCGTACGCGGCCCTCCTCCACGATATCGGCCATTACGCCTTCTCCCACGCCCTGGAAGAGCTCGAGTCGGACCGGTTGCCCGGGGATCATGAGGCGGTGAGTGCCCGCTTCTTCCAGTCGGACGAGCTCCGGGAGGCCATGGGTCCGCTGGGCGACGATGCGGCGGCGCGTATCCACGAGCTGATCCAGGGGCGTGGGCAGGACCCGCTCCGTGGGTTGGTGAGTGGAAGCCTGGATCTGGACAAGATGGAGTACCTCCGGCGGGACGCCCGATTCTGTGGGGTGCCCTACGGAGAGGTGGATGTGGACCGACTGCTGCAGGGGCTGGTGGTTCTGGATGCTCCGGAGGGGGGTGGGTTGGAGGTGGGTGTCCACGAGAAGGCGGTAAGTGCCCTGGAGTCGCTCCTCTTCGCCAAGTACCAGATGTTCCGGAATGTCTACTGGCACCATGCGGTCCGGGCCGCCACGGCCCTCTACAAACGGATCGTGGAGGAGGCGGTTCGGTGGAAGTTGATGGAGCCGGGTGAACTGGTGGGCCCCACGGACGAGGAACTGCTGGGAGAGATCCGTCGCCGGAGCCAGGCGGCGGGAGGCGAAGCGGCGCGCATCGGCCTCCGGTGGATCCCCTCACTCCGCAACCGCCGCCTCCCCAAGCGAGCCCTGGAGATCGGGGCGGCCGAAATGGACGGGGTACAGTTGCCCGAATGGCTGTCCCGTCAGGGGTTGCGCCGGCGGGAGTTGGAAGACACGCTGGCTGACCGATTGGATCTGCCCCCGGGTGAGGTCATGGTGGACTATCCGTCCAAGCAGCGGATGCTGGAGCTGGATCTCCTGGTGTTGAGGCGGAGTGGGCGAGTGGAGCGAATGGGTGAGCACGGACTTCGGGGTCTCATTGACCTCCCATTGGTGGCCCGGGAGTTGTACCGCACGACTCGGGTGCTTCGGGTGTTCACCCTGGAGCGGCGGACCCTCCCGGTCGAGACCTTCATGGAACTCCTGAAAGAGGACGGATAGGGACGGTGCCCTCTGGGACCGGGTGCGGAAGTGCCCTGGGAACATGGCCTCGCCGGACGTTTAGGACCTCCGGGAGTCTGGACGGGGAGACGTGTCAATCGTACCTTGAAAGGCTGCGGATCCCCGGCGTCCGCACCGGGTAACATTCCGGATCCAGAATGCCGGGCATCCGGCCGCTCCAACGCGTTCGGTTGTCCCATAGGAAATTCACGGGATGTAAGGAGATAGATCAGCAGATGGCCACCAGCACCAAAACCCGGCGAAAAGGCAAAGGGCGGTCCCGCTCCGGCCTGAGTGGATTCGACGGCAGCGTCGAGGAGCAAACCGCCCTTGACCAGTACCTGCGGGACGTGAGTCGCCATGAGCTCATCACGCCCGACAGGGAGAAGGAGCTTGGGGCGCTGGCTCAGGCGGGAGATGAGGACGCGGTCCAGGAGTTGGCCCGTGCGAACCTCCGCTTCGTCATCAGCGTGGCGAAGAAGTACCAGAATCGTGGGGTGTCCCTCACCGATCTGATCCAGGAAGGGAATGTGGGGCTGGTGACCGCCGCTCGGAAGTTTGATCCCGAGCAGGGCGTCAAGTTCATCTCCTACGCCGTCTGGTGGATCCGGCAGGCGATCCTTGCCGCACTGGCCAACCACGGTCGTTCCGTTCGTGTACCGCTCAATCGTGCATCGGACCTGGCGCGCATCTTCCGGGAAAAGGAGCGTCTCAAGCAGGAACTGGGGCGGGATCCGAATCCGGAAGAGCTCAGTGCCGCCACGGATCTGACTCCGGAGCTCATCGAGTCGCTGCAGACGTTGAACGCCGCCGAGATCCGCCTCGACGCTCCCATTGGGGATTCGGAAGATTCGCAGTTGGTGGAGCGCTTCATCAACGAGGAGGCTGCGGAGCCGGAGCAGGACGTGGAGTCCCGCCTCCTCACCGAGGCGGTGACGTCGGCTCTGGACACCCTGGAGCCCCGGGACGCCAAGGTCCTCCGTCTCTACTTTGGACTGGACGGTGAGCGGGAGCACACCCTGGAAGAGATCGGAAACATGCTCGGGGTGACCCGCGAGCGGATCCGGCAGCTTCGGGATCGGGCCCTGCGTCGGCTTCGCGAGGGCGGAAAGGGTGATGCTCTGGAGTCGTTCGCTGCCTGATGCTTCCATCGCCGCTTCGGTGAACGCCGCGGCTGTCGCGGCGCCCCAGGCCCCGTCCCCATCATCGTTGATCCGGCGATGACGGGACGGGGCCTTGTCGTTTCCGGTACCCCGGGTCCCGACCGTGACGAGGGCGTTGTCCTGGATTCGGTGGGCGGCGTCTACCGGGTGCTTACCGGCTCCGGCGATGTGGTGGATGCCTTCCTGAGGGGGCGCATCAAGCGCGGGGACGCGCCCGGCGATCGGGTGGTGGCCGGGGACCGGGTCCGGTTGGCTTCAACCGGTTCCGGTGAGCAGGCCCTCACCATCGAGGAGGCATTCCCGCGGACCAGTGCCCTGGTCCGGGCCGGCTTCCGTGGTCATCGACCCAAGGTCGTTGCCGCCAATGTGGACCAGGTCCTGGTGGTGGTGGCCATGACCCGGCCCGCACCCACCGCCGAGGTTGTGGATCGGTTCCTGGTCCTGGCCGAGAGCTGCGGGCTTCCGGCCCTCCTGGTGGTGAACAAGGCGGATCTGAGGGACGAGGCTGATCCGGCGTTCCTGGACCTCCTCCCACTCTATTCGGACATCGGCTATCCGGTCATCCCCTCCTCGGTGGAAACCGGTGAGGGGCTGGAAGAACTCAGGCGGCAGATGGAGGGGAAGACCAGTACCCTGGTGGGGCCCTCCGGGGTGGGCAAGTCATCGCTTCTCAATGCCCTCATCCCCGGCTTGGAACTGCGAACCGGCGCTGTGAGCCATCGGGTTGGTCGGGGACGGCACACCACCGTGGGGGCCCGACTTCTTCATCTCGCCGGCGACATCCGGGTCATCGATACCCCCGGCTTTTCCGATGTGCAGGGATGGGGGGTCAATCCGGACGAGCTGGACGGGTTCTTTCCGGAGATCCGTCGACTCCGGGGCCACTGCCGCTTCCGGGACTGCAGGCACCTCGGTGAACCGGGGTGCGGAGTCATCGCCGGACTTGAGGACGGAGAGGTACACCTCTCCCGCTTCGGGACCTACCGGAAGCTGCGTAGCGAAGAGTGACGCCCTTTCAATCCAGTGGGGTCACCGTGGGCGAGCCGGTAATGGGATCCAGTCCCACCGATAGGGGCCACTGGTAGACCGGTTCCAGCACCTCGGGTTGGAAGACTTCCCGTACCGGTCCCTGTGCCGCCACCCGCCCACCGTCCAGGAGCAGGGCTCGGTGGGCGAAGCGGGCGGCCAGATTGAGGTGGTGTGTCACCAGGAGGATGGTGACGCCGTCCCGGGCCGATTCCCGGAGAAGCTGGAGGATCCCCATTTCGTGGCGGATATCCAGTGAGGCGGTGGGCTCGTCCAGGACCAGGGCGCACGGCTCCTGCGCCAGGGCCCGGGCGATCCGGACGCGCTGGAATTCGCCCCCGGACAGGGTGTCCACGAGACGGTCGGCCAACTCCAGCACCCGACAGCGCCGGAGGGCCGCGTCCACGGCCCGGTGATCTTCGGGGGTCATGGGGGACAGGGCGCCCAGGTGCGGATAGCGTCCCATCTCCACCAGCTTCCGAACCGAGATGGGAAATGCGGTGGACTCGGTCTGACTCACCGCCCCAACGCTCCGGGCCAGCTCCCTGCGCCGCCACGCTCCCACGGATCGGCCTCCCACCAGAGCCTCTCCCCTGGTCACCGGCACGGTACCCAGGAGTGCCTTCATGAGGGTAGACTTTCCGGATCCATTGGGCCCCAGGACCGCGTAGATCTCGCCCGGGGGCACGGCCATGGACACCTCTTCCAGCGCCCATGGCCCACTCGGACCGTACCGCACCGACAGATCCCGGGTCTCGAAGGTCATGCCCGGAGACTCCGGCGCAGGAGGAGGAGGAAGAAGGGCACGCCCACGAAGGCGGTGATGACGCCGATGGGGATTTCGGTGGGCGCCAGGACGACCCGCGCCAGGAGGTCCGCCAGGGTGAGGAAGGCCCCGCCTGCCAGGAAGGAGAGGGGGAGCAGCATCCGGTGGTCCGAGCCCATGACCAGGCGAACCCCGTGGGGGATGACCAGACCCACAAACCCGATGACTCCGGCGAAGGCCACCCCCGCCGCCGCCACCAGCGAGGCAACCCCGTAGGCGAGACGCTTCACCCCTTCCACCTCGGTGCCGAGATAGCTTGCCGTCTCCTCTCCGATGGACATGAGGTTGAGGGCGCGGGCCAACGTCAGGAGCAGGAGGCAGGACGGGATGGTGTAGACGGCGACGATGCCCACGGTCTGCCAGGTGGCGCCGGCCAGACTTCCCATCATCCAGAGCACCGCCGAGCGTACCACCTCCGATTCGGCCAGGGCCAGGATGAGCGCAATGCAGGCTGAGAAGAAGGCGCCCACCACCACCCCCGACAGGAGGAGCACCCGGACATCCAGGCGCCGATCTGCGGACACCGCCACCCCGAAGACCAGGGCGATGGCCAGGAGCGCTCCGGCGAAGGCGGCTCCCGGGAGGAACCATGACGCCGCCGAGGCCAGCCCCAGCGAGAGTACCAGTACGGCTCCTGCGGCGGCACCCCCGGAGATCCCCAGGATGTAGGGCTCCGCCAGCGGATTGCGCAGGAGCGCCTGGAATACGGCTCCAGCCAGGGCCAGTCCCCCACCCACCAGGATTCCCAGAAGCGCCCGCGGAAGCCGGAGTTCCAGGACAATGAAGCGATGGGTTTCGGATCCGCCGCCCGTGAGAACGGAGAGCACCTCGGTCGAGGTGAGGGGAACAGCGCCGAAACGGGCCGAGAGGAGGATGGAAACCCCGGCCAGCACCAGGAGGAGCCCCACGGCCCCCGCTTCCCTCAACGCCGGGCCTCCCAGGCGGCGGACCGGGCATGCCCGGTCGGTCCCTCTCCTGTCATCCCATTGGCCATCAGCGCCACGCCTCAGGGTGTAGCACACGGGAAATCTCCCGGGCAGACGCGCCCACCCCGACCCCAGGCGACTGGACCTCTCCGGAAAGTCTCGCGAACTCCAGGCGCCGCAGTCCCGTTGGAATCCGGCCGGTCTCCGGAACCAAGAGGAGGGCCACATCCCGTCGGATCACTTCTTCAACGGAAAGCGGACCATATAGAGGGACCTCCCCCTCCTCCAGGACATTCAGGCCCCCGGCAATCTCCACGACTTCGTGGAGGAAGGTGCCGGGACCGGCGACCCAGGGTGGGTCTCCTCCCAGGAGAAAGAGGGTTCGGACCGGCGGGCGTCCGGCGACCCGTTCCCGAACCTCCGCCAGTTCGCCGCGGAGCTCGGCTTCCAGCGCCGCGGCCCGCTCCGTTAGGTCCAGCATCTCGCCCAGGAGGGTGATCATCCCGAAGACGTCGTCGAGCCGGTCGGGCCGGACCGCCAGATGGGCGATCCCTGCTCGCTCCAGTGCCGACGGCGTGGCGCGGTCCTGATCCCCCTCGAAGCGAATGACGATGTCGGGCTGGAGGGAGGTGAGGAGTTCGAGGCTGGGATGGAGGCCGCCTCCCACCGAAGGGAGGTGATCAACCGCCGCGTCCCGGTCGTAGTCGGTGCGCCCCACGAGGCGGTCCCCCTCTCCCAGCGCCAGAAGGATGCCCGTGGCTGCCGGAACCAGCGAGATGATCCTCCGGGGAGGAGAGGGGAGCCGGATCTCACGGCCCGCCTGATCCCGAACCACCACTGGAGCCCCATGCCCTTCCTGGCCCATCTGGCCTACGGCCGTCGCCTCCGGGCGCAGGTCCCCTGTGGCGTTGGATCCCCCCTCGGGGCCGGGAGCAGAGTCTCCGCCGCACCCCGACAGCATGCCCAGGAGCCCGAGGATCAGCATGGGCCCGAGGGGGAAACGGCGCGCAAACCAAGTCATCTCTCCGGATCGTCCCGCTTCCCAGCGTCTCCCCGTGCATCCACTCACCACGCGCCCACGCAACGAAGCCGCGTCCTCTATCCTCATCATCCCTCGTGGTCCTGCATCCCCTGCCCCTCCAGCGGGATGCCACAGGGATCCTGATAGATGATCCCGGTGGGGTCCGTTCCCTCTCGACCCAGGATGGCCAGCCAGCGGTCCTCTTCGCCGAACAACTCGATGAGAAGGTCCATCTCCCCTTCCCGCCGGAGGTCGTGGGCGGCGAGGAATCCCGGGAAGGCCTTCGGTCCTGCGTCCGCGCGGCGATACCATGAGAAGGTGGGGGCGAAGCGACCCTCTTCCTCCCTGGCCACCACAAAGAGCGAGTAGCCCAACGGCTCGGGCCGGCCAATGACAAGATCGTCCCCGAAGACGAAGGATGCCGCCAGACCCTGGCGCCCATCGGGGCTTGCGAAGACGTCGATGCGGCGCCGGATTCCAAGTACGGTGGGGGGCCAGGGGATCTCGCGCCGGGGAATGAGGGTCCGAGCAGCATCCAGGGATGCGTTCCGGATGGCGTCGGTGACCTCGAACCTGGGGAGGGGGGCCTGGGGCGTCAGGATCCGGTCCACCTCGTCGGCCCGGAGCGCAAGGAAGCGTTCCCTGGGCATGGCCTCGGGGCGAAGTTGGAGGACCCCGGTGCCCCGGGCGCGAACGAGGCAGAAGCGGTCGTCCGCTTCACTGGTTCCCCGGGAGATGAAGCGGCCCACGGGAAGGCCCTGGTCGAAGACCACGAACTCGGCCCCCTCGTCCCACCGGCCCAGGGGGAACCGCTCCACCAGATCGGGGGTCTCGGCCGGGTCGGGGAGGGGTGCCAGGGCCGGCCCCCGGCGCTCGGCCACCGGCAGGATGACGGCATCCCCGTCGGGGCCGGTCCGTTCCACGAGATACACGAGGGGCCCGAGTACCACCGGTTCCAGGGTCTCCTCTTCCTCCACCTCCGTGTCCTCGACCTGGGAGCCGGGGGCGGGGGGTGGGGGTTCGAGGCGAACCTCGGAGCCCTCCCAGGCCACGTTGTCGCAGCCCGCGGTGGCGGTTAACATCACGAACCAGATCAAGAAGGGGAGGAAACCCTTGGAAAACATGACGTTTGGGGGAAGGGAAGAGGGGCGGTCGAAGGGCGAATCGACGGGGTATCGGCTCCCCATGGACCACCCCGGAAGGTATCCGTACCCCGAGGTGAACGCAAAGCATCAGGGAGGCCGGGCGTGACGGTTGAACCAGGCGCAGGCGTCTTCCGGGAGGTGATGGGGTGCTTTGCCACCGGGGTGGCGGTGGTCGCCGGAATGGGAGCCGACGGTGAACCGCGGGGCTTTACGGCCAACGCGGTGACATCGGTTTCCCTGGATCCGCTCCTGATCCTCATCTCCGTCGGACGGTCCTCCTCATCGCTACCCGCTCTTCTGGATGCGGAAGCGTTCGCCGTGTCCTTTCTGCGGGCCCGGGATCGTGAGGTGGCGACCCGTTTCGCCGTGGGCGATCGAAGGAGCCGCTTCTCCCAGCTTCCCTGGCGAAGGGAGGTCACGGGGTCTCCGGTCCTGGAAGATGCCCTCGCCTGGCTGGACTGCTCCCTGTGGAAGGTGGTGGAAGCCGGCGACCACCAGGTCCTCTTCGGGAAGGTGGAAGCCTGCGGTCTGGGTGAGGCCGGCGAGCCACTTCTCTACTATCGTGGCGGATTCGGGGTCCTGGGTACATGAGCCCTGGGTCGTGGGGGCGGTCGCTTCCCGCCTTTGCGGTAGGGGGGTGTCTGGCCGTGACCGCAGTGGTGTCGGCCGGGCTTCTCCTCTACGGGGGCCCCGGACTGGTGTCGGCCATGACCGTGGTCCTGGCGGCCCAACTCGCCGCACTGGGTGCCGGTGTGTCGTGGGGAGGGGTGATTCCCGGCCTCCCCTACCCGGAGGTGGTCCGGCGTCGGTGGCTTCTCCTCCTGGTCGCGGTGGGGTCGGCTGCGGTCTTCTCCGGTCTGTGGGAGTTGACGGGAGGCTTCGGCGCCCGTGGCCCGACCCAGGGGCTGGGCCTCGCCATCCTGGGCGCCTTCCCCCTCTTCGCCGGAGGGGCGCTTCTGGCGACGCTTTCTCGCTTTCCCGGAGGCACGGCTCCCCGCTCCCCCGCCGCCGCCGCTCTCCTGGGAGCGGCCGTGGGGGTGGTGCTCCTGGGCTGGTTCCTCTTCCCCCTTCTCCGGTCCACCACGGCGCTCCTCCTGCTGACCCTGGTGACCCTCTCCCTGGCGGCCCTGTCCCAGGGACGCAGCCTGGAGGGCGGGGTGTGGATCGAAGGAGATGGCGGGCGTGGCTCAAGCACTGCGGGGCCGCGAGGTGTGACCCTGGAAGTCTGGCGCTCCGGTGCGGAAGAGGTGGCACAGGTGGCGGTGGGTTCATGGGGAATCGCACTGGTGGCCGATGAGGCCGGAGCGCCGCTCCTGCAGGTGGATCGGGCTCTGGGGGAGGGCCTGTCCCGTTGGGCCGGCAGTGGCGGCCGCGCCCTCTTCCTGGGCCCTGGACGCCTTCCAGCCGCACGGGCCATGCTGGGAGAGGGCGACGGGTGGAGCATCACGGTGTTGGCGGGGGAGGCGGCCCCGTACCTCTCCCAGCTCCTTCCCGACGCCGTGGGCCAGGGCGCCGGGGACGTGACCATTCTGGGAGCCTCGGCCCGTGAGGCGGTGGCCCGCAGCCCCGCCCACCTCCCTCCGGCCTCCTTCGATCTGGTGGTGGTGGACACCCTGGCCCTGGCGCCCACGCCCGCCGCGCTGGATCTGCCTCCCGGGGCCCTCCTCCGCCTGCGCCAGACGCTTCGGCCCGGAGGCACCCTCATCGTGGCACCGCTCCAGGATGGTGGGGGAGCCGGCGACCTCATGGAACGCATCGGTCGACAGGCGGCGACCCACTTCGCCCACGCCTCCCTGTACGTGGCCGGTCGTCCCGGCTCGGCGGACCCCGAGCACGGCCATGGCATCCCCGTCCCGGAGGCACGGCGGGCCGACTGGGCCCGTATGCACCCCGGGACCCGGGGGAGGAGCGCCATTCTGGTGGCCTCCACGCGCGCGGCCACGTCGTGGCCCGACGAGGTGCTCGGGTACCTGCGTGTGGTGATGGATGGAGGCGGGGTGCCGCCGGCCCCCTCCAACGTGGCCACACCCATGGCCTCGGAGACCCTGTGAATCGCGTTCTGGCCCACCTCTCCGACCTCCACCTGGGATTTCGGGCCTTTCCGGCTCGCGACCGCGGCTGGAATCTGCGAGAACGCGATGTGGCCGCCGTCTTTCAGAGGGCCCTGGACGACGTGGTTCGCCTGAATCCCAGGCTCCTCCTCCTGACCGGCGATCTCTTCCATCGACCGGATCCCCCGGCGACGGCGTTTCTGACCCTCACCCGGGGACTCCGTACCCTGCAGTCCAGGGTTCCGGGCGTGACGATCCTGGCCATCGCAGGGGAGCGGGACACCCCGCTGGCCCTGGGCGATCCGGGACCCGTTGCCGTCCTCGACGTCATGCCCGGCGTCCACGCCGCCTCGGGCGCGCCCCGGGCCGTGCGCCTCGACGACGGGCGCATCCACGCCCTGCTCGTGCCCTTCGCCGGTGTCCGGGGGGGAGCCCTTCCCGAGCTGCGCCCGGATCCGGAGGCCGAGTTGAACCTCCTCCTCATTCGTGCCCGGAACGTCCCATCTCCCACACCCCTCGAACTGGATCCGACGGAGTGGGACTATGTGGCGGTGGGGGGCGACCACCTGTCGTGGAGTCGGGACGATCACATCCGATGTCCCGGCTCGCTGGAGAGAGTCGGCTGGGATCCATGGTCCGAGGCCACGGAAGAGAAAGGGTTTCTGACCTGGGATCTGGATCGCCGCCACGCCGACTTCGTTCCCGTGCCCACCCGGGCGCTGGTGGATCTGGCTCCGGTGCGGGTCGCCCCGGGCACATCCCGGGACGGGACCCGGCGACTTCGCCATCTGGTGGAAGGGATACCCGGGGGGGTGGACGGGAAGCTGGTGCGGATCCGGCTCCGGGGAGACATCCCCCTGCCGGAAGATGGCGTCGAAGGTGCCTTCCTGGAGGGCCTTCGTCGGAAAGCCGCTCATCTGGAGGTGGAGTGGGGCCCCGATCTGGGAGACCGTCCTCCGCCCGGTCCCATCCACGGCCATGAACTTCTCCTTCCCACCGGAACGGGAGGCCCGCGTCCCGTGGGGCCGGGGATCCACCTGGTTGCGCTTCCCGAGGGAGCGCCGGACCGCGAGCTCCCCGATGGGCTTCGGCGTATCCTGGACGATCAGGCCACGGCCCACACCGGAGAGGCATCCGAGTTGAAACTCCTGCGGCTCCTCCTCCAGGGCGGCACACCGCAGATCCTTCTGGAAGAGGGTGTCGCGTGCCTGGATGACCTGGGGCGCCTCGAGGTGGACGACGCAGAACACTCGGTGCCGGAGTTGGTGTCTCCCGAACCGGCACCGGATGGCGCTCGGCCGTCCATGGATGGGGACGCCCCGATTCTCCAGGAGCTCCGGGGCCGACGGGAAGACATGGTTGAGGCGGAGGGGGAGGTGGAGGCCCGGACCCTGGAGTGGGCCCGGGATCGACAGGAGGCCGAGAGCCGGCTCCAGGCCTACCGCGACCAGGCCATGGAACTCCGGCGTCGACTCCGGGAGTTGAGGAACGACGATGCGGTATGCCCCACCTGCGACAAGACATTGGGAGCGTCACGCCCGGCTCTGGTCGAGAAGCTTCGGGACGAATGGGAGATGGTGGTGCAGGACGGGAAGTGGTGGAAGCGTCGGCGGGAGCAGCTGGAGGATCGCCCCGAGGAGCTCAGGGCGCTGGAGGCCGAGGCCCTCCGACTCCGGGTCGAACTCACGGAGCTGGAATCGCGGGGGCCGGGAACGGGCGGCGGTCCGCCCGGCGATGAACTTCGGTCCGAGCCGGGAGAAGATGACGCATGGCTTCACCATCGTGAAGCGGGCCAGGTATGCCGCGTCGTGCTGCAGGCGGCCTCCAGCGGTCTTCGGCGCTGGTCCGAAGGGCGCCTTCTGGGACTCTCGCTCCTGGCGGACGGCGAGGTGGGTGTCATGGACCGGGGCGGCGCACGCATCCCCTTCGCCGGCGAGATCCCCGGCATCTCCCTGTGCCTGCAGCTGGCTCTGGCCCGGTTGGCGGTGGGGCACACCACCCTGGCTCCCCGGGTCCTCGTGCTCAGGGGACTGGATTCCCGAGGGGTCGATCCACTCCTGCCGCTCCTGACGGAACTGGGTCGGCAGGTGCCCCACATCCTGATCCTGGTTCCGGGCGACGCCGCCCTTCCGGGGGATGGTCGAGTGGCCGGCATCTTCCTTCTCCGGACGGGACCGCTCGGATCCGAGTCCGATGCCTCGCCTCTCCTGACCCCCATTCGGAAGGCGTGTCCGCCGCTGGGTACGCGGCTCGAGGCCGTGGACCCCGAACGACACTGATCGCGCCGCGCATTGACTTGGTCCGGGGCCCACGGGACATTCCGGCGGTTCCCTGACCGGCTGCGCCGGCACCCGCCTTGTCGGGGCCCATCCCCTCCACCGTCACCCTCACCTTTCCCGGTCAGATTCCACCATGGACCTCGTCCCCGATTTTCCCGAGTTCTGTGAACTCGCCGCCGACGCCGGAGTGGTCCCCGTCCGGGCCGAGTTCCTGTTCGACACCGAGACGGCGGTCACGGCCTACCACAAGTTGGCCCGGCCTCCCTTCGGGTTTCTCCTGGAGTCGTTTCTGGGAGGGGAGAAGTGGGCACGGTACACCTTTGTGGGCACAGAGCCGGCCCACGCCTGGCGTCTTCGCCATGGTCGGGCCCAGTGGTGGAGTCGGGGGGAGGGCTGGACCGAGTTGGAGGTGGAGGATCCCCTGACCGATCTGGACGAGCGGCTTCAGGCCCGCCGGCCCGCCGAGGTGGCGGGGCTCCCCCGCTTCTGGGGCGGAGCGGTGGGGTACTTCGGCTATGACGTGATCCGGGTCATCGAGCGCCTTCCCGACCTGGCCCGTCGTGACCTGGACCTCCCGGATGCCCAGGTGGTGTTCACCGACGTCGTCCTGGCCATCGACAACCTCCTGGGGCGCGCCATGGCCATCCGGGCCGTGGAGGTGGAGCCGGGTCTTTCCACGGAGGAGTTGCGGCGCCGGTACGACGAGACCCGTCGGCGTCTGGCCGGCGTGGTTGAGACCTTGCACACGTCTCCGCCACCGGCGGCCCTGTCCCTGCGCCGGGAACCGGGAGAGGACCCGCCCATTACCAGCTCCATGGAGCGGGAGGCCTTCGAGGCGGCGGTGGAGCGGATCCGTGAGTACATCCTGGCCGGCGACGCCTTCCAGGTGGTGCTTAGCCAGCGGCTGGGCATCGAATTGGCCTCGAGTCCCTTCGAACTCTACCGCGCCCTCCGCTCGCTGAACCCGTCGCCGTACCTCTTCTTCCTGGAGATGGACGGGGTGACGCTGGTGGGAGCTTCACCGGAGGTCCTGACCCGGGTGGAAGGGGGGACCATCACCGTCCGTCCCATCGCCGGCACCCGCCGACGCGGGGCCACAGCGGACGAGGACATGGCGCTAGCGCGGGAGCTGGCCGCCGACGAGAAGGAGTTGGCGGAGCATCGCATGCTGGTGGACCTGGGACGCAACGATGTGGGACGGGTGGCCCGATATGGATCGGTGCGGGTGCCGGAGCTCATGGCGGTGGAGCGGTATTCCCACGTCATGCACCTCTGCTCGCAGGTGGAAGGGGATCTCCGCCCAGGACTCTCCGCCATGGACGTACTCCGTGCCTGCTTCCCAGCGGGCACTGTGTCCGGGGCTCCGAAGATCCGTGCCATGGAGATCATCGAGGAGTTGGAGCCGGTGCGTCGAGGGCCCTACGCCGGGGCCGTGGGCTACCTGGGGTACGGCGGCCTCAACATGGATACGGCCATTGCCATCCGGACGGTGCTGGTGCACCAGGGCCGGGCGTTCGTCCAGGCCGGGGCGGGCGTGGTGGCAGACTCCGACCCGGGGCGGGAGTACGAAGAGACCCTCAACAAGGCCCGGGCGCTCCTGAGAGCCGCCGCCATGGCCGCACCGGCGGACACCCCGCCGGAAGACACCCCGCCGGAGTAGCTGCGGAGCGTTGAAGCGGTGGCGGAGCGCCGAGGCGGGTGTGGAATACGGTTGCCCGACCTCGGGTGCCGGGCTCTGGGGTGTCCAGCCGACCTCAGCCGTCCAATTCCCCATAGAGGTGGAGAAGGGTCTCGATGCCCTTCTCCAGGTGTGCGTCCGGGAACCACTCGTCGGGGGCGTGGAGGTTGGAGCCCGGGAGCCCGAATCCCAGGAGGAGCACCGGTGCCCCCAGAACCTCCTCGAAGTCGGACACGATGGGGATGGAGCCGCCCTCGCCGGTGAGGACCGGTTCCTGCCCGAAGCTTCGGGCCAGGGCCCGGCGGGCTGCTTCGAAGAACGGTCCCTGCGGGGAACCGCGCCAGGGTCGGCCGTGGTGCAGCTCGCGCACCTCCACCTTCACCTCCGGCGGCGCCACCGCCTGCAGGTGACTGCGAAGAAGGGCCGAGATCCGGTCGGGGTCCTGATCCGGCACGAGACGGAAGCTCACCTTGGCCATGGCCCGGGCCGGGAGGACGGTCTTGGCTCCCTCGCCGGTGTATCCCGAGAGCAGTCCATTCACCTCACAGGTGGGGCGGATCCAGAGTCGCTCCAGCGTCCGGTACCCGGCTTCGCCTTGAAGCCCCGGAGCGCCGGTCTCATGCCGGAACCCCTCCTCGTCGAAGGGCAGCCCGTCGATGGCGGCACGGGCCTCGGAGTCCCACTCCACCACCCGGTCGTAGAACCCGGGGATGGCCACGCGGCCATCTGCGTCGTGGAGTGATGCCAGAAGGCGGGCCAGGACGGTAGCGGCGTTGGGCACCGCACCCCCATAGGCCCCGGAGTGGAGATCGGACCGGGCACCCTGTACATGGATCTCCACGTACGCCAGCCCCCTCAGAGACGAGAGCAGGGAGGGCACCCCGGGGGCGAACATCTGGGAGTCGGAGATGATGACGGCGTCGCAGGCCAGGCGGTCCTGGTGGTCCCGGAGGAAGGGCAGAAGGTTCGGCGAGCCGACCTCCTCTTCTCCCTCGGCCACCACCACCACATTCACCGGCAGCCCACCCCGGGATCCCATGAGGATCTCCAGCGCCTTCAGGTGCAGATAGAGCTGACCCTTGTCGTCGGTGGCACCCCGGGCGTAGAGGCGGCCGTCCCGGATCTCGGGCTCAAAAGGCGGAGAGGTCCAGAGTTCGAGAGGCTCGGCCGGCTGCACGTCGTAGTGACCGTAGATGAGTAGGGTGGGCGCCTCCGGCCCCGCTTCCCTCCATTCGCCGAGAACAATGGGATGCCCGGGCGTTTCCACCATCTGCGTACTGAATCCGGTATTCCGGAGGTGGTCCGAAACCCAGGCCGCCGCTCGTCGGACGTCGCTGCGGTGCTCGGAGCGGGCGCTCACCGACGGAATGCGCAGGAAGTGGAAGAGTTCCTCGCGGAGGGGGCCCCCGATTCGGGCCAGGGTATCAGCCGGCGTGGTCATGGGGATCTCACATGGGGGAAAAGGAAAGGTCCCGCCCCTCGAAAAGAGGCGGGACCAGAATCCGTCATGAGGGGCGTTCCGGATCGTGGTGGTCGACCCACCTCAGACCATGGTCCGGATTCCCCAACGGTAGATCCAGGCCATGACGCCGGCCAGGACCGCCGCGCTTGCCATACCCCCCACCGAGAGGGCCGAGGGATGGTAGAAGTGGAAGAGCCCCACGCCCAGCATGCCTCCGATCACCGCACCGAAGGAACCGAGGATGGCCAGGATGAGGGTGTGCCCGGGCTGCTCCTCGGGGCGCTTCACCACCGCCTTCATGGACAGCCCGATGACGGCGCCGAGTACGATCCAGATTCCAATCCCGATCCAGTTCTCCATCGATGCGTCTCCATATACGCGTTGTACCGGGGTGGGTCACACACACCCCATACCGAAAAGTCCCGACGAATCTACCCCGACGAGCCGGTTCGGGCCACCCCGGATCGCTGCCGCCTTGCCTGCTACCGGGCCATCCGACGTTTCAACTCGGCCAGCCGAGCGTCAACCTCCGCCTCCGGCGTGTGCGTCGAACCTTCTGCGGACGAGGCCGGCGCCTCGGCGTCCATCTCCGCCACTTCCCGGAACGCCTGATTGCGCCTGTCCAACTCCTCGATCCTTTCCGACATCCGGTCCATCTCGGAAAAGAGTCCATCGGCGTCCTGCAGGGACTCGCGGGCCTCTCGACGGCTGGATGAGGCGAGGAGCGATTCCCGTTGGAGCTTGGCCTGCTTCAGCGACCGCGTCATCTCTTCCACCTCTGCGGATCGCACCTGGATCTCCCGCTCCAGGACCTCACCCTTCTCCGAGAGTACCTCCTGCATCCGCAGATGCCGGCGGGCGTAGCTACGGGCCACCTCCACCGTCTCGTCATCCCCGATCTTCCGGGCCAACTCTTCCCGGCGGAGACACTTGCGCACCTCTTCCTCCTCCCGGGCGGCGCGGGACCTCACCTCGGTCAACTGACCATCCAGAGCCTTCACCTCGGTCCGAACCCGGACCAACTCCTCTTCCATGGCACGGAGGAGTCGGTGGGCCGCCTCGGGAACCTGATCCCGATTGAGCTCCGTCCGGAAGTTCTGCACAGCCTCCCGAAAGGCATCCCTAAGGTTCTGGAACATAGGCCCTCTCTGGGGGCGTTCGCTCGGTTCAGGGAGCGTTCGATCAGTTCAGGGAGTGCTCGATCCGCTGCGCGAAGGAGTTCCGGGCCCGATGCAGTCGGCTCTTCACCGTACCCAGGTTCACTCCGGTGATCTCGGCGATCTCCTCGTAGCTCTTCCCCTCCAGTTCCCGGAGTCGGAACACGAGCTGGTGGTGCTCCGGCAGCTCCTGAACCGTGTCTTCCACCAGCTTCTCGAGGAAGCGCTTCCGGTAGAGATCATCGGGCTGCATGGTCACATCTTCGAACTGCAGCGGGCGATGATCGTCGTCCCAGTTGCTGGTGAGCTTCTGGAAGAGAACGAGGGGGCTCCGGGAACGGTTGCGGAGCTCGTTCTTGGACAGATTCGACGCGATGGTGTAGACCCAGGTCGAGAACTTCTTGCTGGTGTCGAAGCGATGCAGGTGCCGCGTCACCCGGATGAAGGCTTCCTGCACCAGATCCTGGGCCCGATCCGGATCCCCGGTCTTCCGGGTGATGAAATGGACCAGGCGGTCCCGGTATCGGTTGAAGAGTTCCTGGAACGCACCGGGCCGCCCATCCAGATGGGACGTGACGAGATCTTCATCGGAGAGTTCCGAGAGGGCGATAAGGCCCTCCGCCCGGTGGGAACGGATCTCCTCCTGCCCTGCGTCCTGTCGATTGTCTCTGGACATATGCCTGCTCATCCCTGGGTTTCGAGTTGAGTTACAGGCAACGGGAAGAGGACAGGAGACACGGCGGATCAAAAAACCCGCAATGCCTCCTTGGCCGTCAAGGACTCTTCCCGAGAGGGGAGATCTCGAGTACCACGATCCTGACGCCGGGAATATGTGATAGTCTTCCCCATGCGACAAGGGGACGGCTGAAGCCGGCCGATTGCCACACACCCGTCGGAGGTGGAGATTACCCTCCCCGGGTCGACCACCAACGGATCGACCCCGGTGATCCTCCACCCCCTGGTGCACGTGACCCCAGAATCGTCTGAAACGTCGGAACCGTTGGATTCCCGGCGCCGGATCCATTCCCGGCTTGCGGTGGCACTCCTGGAGACGCTCAAGCAGCAGGATCTACCCCCGGAGATCCTGGATGACGAGAACGTCAGCGTCACCCTGCCGCGACGTCTCGGACTCTCCCATGTGGTTGAAACACAGATCCATCGCTACCGGGAAGAGGCTCGACGGCGGAGGCGGGTTCCCGACCGGGAGGTGGCCGACCTCTTCCAACTGGTCAGCCGCCGTCCCGACGCCGAGCAGGTCTTTCTTCGTGTGGGCGAGCGTCTGTCCGGAGGTGGGGTGGATCGGCGTGGAGCGGGGATCTTTCCTGCGCGCCTGTCCCGGTACCTGGCCCGGCGGCGGATCCAGCGACGCCTGCGCCGGCTCTTCGGTCGGCGGATGGTTCGAACCTCTCGGCGGCCGTTCCGGGTGGATCTGGTGGATGACTTCCTGGTCCGGGCCGATGGGCTGGGGCATGCCCACAACATCATCCTCGGATTCGCCCGGGGGGAACTGGCACGTGCCGGAGTCGAAGCGAGCGGTCTGGTGGAGTCGGCGTCGACGGAATCGACGGATAACGACCCGCCGGAAGTCGACGACGCCCGAAGCCGCCGTTTACAGATCGGTTGGGTTCTCAGGGAGCCGGAGGAACTGAACCCGGACCGGGGCGGCGGGTAGACGATCCCTTCTGAGAGCGTCTGAACGGCCATTGCCAGGCCCGATGGGAAGAAGGCAGCGGACGCCGCCCTTCCTGGACGCCACAACCCCAGCCCAGAGGTCAATCGGCCATGA
The DNA here is from genome assembly GCA_007695195.1 of Gemmatimonadales bacterium. Classification (GTDB taxonomy): domain Bacteria; phylum Gemmatimonadota; class Gemmatimonadetes; order Longimicrobiales; family Gaopeijiaceae; genus PWLA01. The sequence continues at coordinate 30,341 of REEG01000243.1, forward strand.
TCAACGAAGGTGACGCCGCTCCGGATTTCACACTCCCCGCCGACGACGGATCCACCGTGTCCCTGTCCGGACTCCGGGGAAAGAAGGTAGTCCTCTACTTCTATCCCAAGGACGACACGTCCGGGTGCACCACCGAGGCGTGCGAGTTCCGCGACGCCCTCCCCCGGTTCGACCAGGATGGAGCCGTCATTCTCGGCGTTTCGCCCGACTCGGTGGAGTCCCATCGGAAGTTCAAGGACAAGTATGACCTGAACTTCCCGCTACTGGCCGACGAGGAGCACGAGGTGGCCGAGGCCTACGGGGTGTGGAAGGAGAAGTCCATGTTCGGAAACAAGTACTGGGGCGTGGAGCGGAGCACCTTCCTCATCGGAGAGGACGGGGCAATCCGCCAAGCTTGGCGCCGGGTACGTCCAAAAGGGCACGCGGAGAAGGTGGCCGAAGCGCTCTGACCGTTCGGCTCGGGAACGAAGGTGGGGCGGTTCCGCCCGGGGGAAGGTGGCTCTCCTTCCGGGGCGCCTCTGCCTGAGGGAGGGGATGGCCCCTCAGGACGGAGGCAGGGCGCCCTGGGGAAGGGAACGATGAACCTGGAAGATACAGAGGTCCTGGATCACCGTTCGTCCCGCTTCCCGGGCCCGCGCAACCGCCTCCGGCGCCTGGATTCCCTGCTGGAGCCAGATGCCCGGCTCATCGTCCCGGTGGCGGGCCTCATCCACAAAGGGGCCCGCCACCGCGGATGGCCGAAAGATCAGCACCAGATCCACCCTGGCCTCCACCTCTGACAGGGTGGCTCGCGCCCGCTTCCCCAGGATGCGCTCGGCGTGGGGATTGACCGGGATGACGTCCATTCCCTTGGCCGCCAGGTACGAGGGAACCCGCCGCGCCGCTTTCGCCGGATCCCTTGAGAGCCCCACCACGGCGATCACCCGAGCGGATTCCAGGAGCTCCTGCAACGTTTCGGCGTCCGGATTTCCGGGATCTCCACTCTCAGCCAGGAGGGCGGAGATGGGGGCGAGAGGGTCCGACATTGGAAGAGGGCCGCTTGTTTTGGAAAGCGCTGACCCGGCGGACCGTCCTCCGCGTCGACGCATCGTTCGCGTTTGCTTGCAGGATACGGGCGGGGCGTGGGGTCGGCAAGTCGATGGCGGTTCAGCGCTCATCCGCCGTGGCCGGAGTCCGCACGGCGTACGCGCCGGCAACACCCACCACCAGAACCACGAGCCCCACCACGCCCCAGGGGGTCAGCACCTGGTCCAGGAAGAGCCAGGCCAGGATCGCCGCCATCATGGGCTCCACCGTTGTGCCGATGGAGGCCCGGCCAGCCTCCAGGGTCCGCATGGCGTTGAAGAGGAGGAGGGCCGCCAGGGCGATGGTGAGGAGTCCCAGGAGGAGAACCAGGGCCAATTCCGTGGGCGTCCCCGGAAGGACGACCTCCTCACCTCGGGCCATCCAGACGAGCCCCAGTAGGACCGTACCTGCCGCAGTGCTCCAGAACAGGGGGATCAGGGGCCCGTAGTGGCGACCGTACCACTTCCCGAACAGGGTGTATGCGGCGTACGCTATTCCGCACAGGCATCCCCAGAGAACTCCTCCCAGGGTCAATTCCAGATCCACGCCCCGGGTCCCGAGGACCGTGAGCCAGACCCCGGCGATGGAGATGGCAGCCAGCAACGCCTTCGCCGGTGTGATCCGCTCTCCGAAGAGGACGGCCGAGGCGGCGATGACCAGGGCCGGCGCCAGATAGAGGAGCGCCACGGTGGCCGGTACCCCCACCGAATCGGTGGACATCTGGTATGCCACCTGGAAGATGCCTACGATGATCCCGCCCAGCAGGATCATGCCGGCCAGGTCGGCACGGCGCTGCGCCTGGCCGGTCCGGTCCGTATCGTTCCCCTCGGGCCGCGGGTTGGGCAGGGCGGCACCTGGGGGGCGTGTGGACCGGCTAGCCCACCGCACGGCGACGATGGCCAGGAGAAACAAGACTCCTGCCGCCGGCCGGAGGATGGCAACGCTGGTGGGGGGGATCCCCAGACGAAAGAGGGCCACCGAGATGGGGCCGGAGGTGGCCCAGAGGGATCCGGCCAGGATGACCTGGGAGTACGCCAGGGCGATCCGTGCCGGAGGGTTGAGTGTGCGCATCCGGAGAAGCTATGCCGAAGCCCGGTTCGGGCGAAGGGGCCAATTGGAACAGTCAAATGAGTGAACGAAAGCCGTATGCGTTCCTGAGGCGCCTGGCGCCCAGGGTCGCACCATACCGGGTCGCCCTTTTCTGGGCCGCGGTCCTGATCCTTCTGGGGTCCGCCATCGGGCTGGCCTTCCCGTTGGTGGTGCGGGAGTTACTGGACGCCGCCTTCCTGGCCGACGATCGGGGGCTCCTGAATCGGGTGGCCATCTTCCTCATCGTCCTCTTCTTCTTCCAGGCGGTGGTGAACTTCGCCCAGAGCTACCTCACCGCCTCGGTGTCGGAGCGAGTGGTGGCGGATCTGAGGATTGACCTCTTCCGGCGGCTCATCCGTCAGCCACCCGGCTTCTTCTCCCGGCGCAGGGTCGGCGAGTTGTCGTCGCGGCTGGCCTCGGATGCCGGTCTCATCCAGGGGATCCTCCGTTTCGGGATTCCGGAGCTCGTGCGCCAGATCACCTTTCTGGGCGGGGCCGTGATCCTGGTCACCATCACCCATCCGCGCCTCACCCTGGTCACCTTCGTGGCCATTCCCCCCACGGTCCTGGCGGGATGGCTCCTGGGGCGGCGCGTCCGGAGGATCTCCACCGGGATCCAGGACCGACTGGCCGACGCCGTGTCCCGTGCCGAACAGGTCTTCTCCCAGGTTCGAACGGTCCAGAGCTTCACCCGCGAGGCCTGGGAGGAGGCGCTCTTCGACGAGGCCGTGGAGGACACCCGGTCCCGGGGGCTCAAGCGAGCGGTGGCTCGGGCGTCTCTCACCGGCGTGGTCACCTTCACCGCCTTCGGGGCCATCGTCCTGGTGCTCTGGGAGGGGGGCCGGCTCGTCCTGGACGGTGCGCTGACGCCCGGGACCCTGGTGGCCTTCCTCCTCTACGCCGTGACCATCGCCGGCGCCGTGAGCTCGTTGGCCGGATTCTGGAGCAACCTGCAGGAGGCGTCCGGCGCCGCCCGGCGCATCTTCGAACTCCTGGACCACCCCAGGGAGCTGGCCGAGCCGGAGCGGCCCAGGTCCCTCCCGCATCCTGTTGAAGGCCGCGTCCACTACCAGGGCGTCCGCTTCCGGTACGGTCCGCACCTGCCCGAGGTGCTCCACGGCATCGACCTGGAGCTGGAGCCGGGCGAGACGGTGGCGCTGGTGGGGGCCTCCGGGGCCGGAAAGAGCACCATTGCGTCCCTCCTCCCCCGCTTCTACGACGTCACCGCCGGCTCCGTCCGCATCGACGGCGTGGATGTACGGGAGGTGCCCCTGGAAGAGCTCCGGTCCACCATCGGGCTGGTGCCCCAGGAGCCCCTCCTCTTCGCCGGGACCATCCGCGACAACCTCCGCTATGGCAACCCCGATGCCACCGATCCGGAGATCGAGGCGGCGGCTCGAGAGGCCCGGGCCCACCAGTTCATCGCCGAGCTTCCGGACGGGTACGACGCTCTGGTGGGAGAGCGCGGGGTCACCCTCAGCGCCGGGCAGCGCCAGCGTATGGCCATTGCCCGGGTTCTCCTGAAGGCGCCCGCCCTTCTCATCCTGGACGAGGCGTCCAGCGCCCTGGATGCCGAGAGCGAGTCCCTGGTGCAGGATGCTTTGGATCGTCTCATGGTCGGGCGGACCACCCTGGTCATCGCCCACCGACTCTCCACCATCCTCCGAGCCGACCGGATCCTGGTGCTGCAGGAGGGTCGGATCGTGGACCAGGGGACCCATCGGGAGCTCCTGGCCCGGAACCCGTTGTACGGCCGACTCTACCGTGCCCAGTTCGAAATGGCGGTGGATGCGGTTGGCACACCGGCAGGAACGAGCGCCGGGTCCGATCTCGGTCCACCCCTCTCGTAAGGAGTTCACGTATGGCAGTCCCGTCTCGTGGGGCCATGCTGGAGGTTGGCGCGGTGTCGTCCAGGCGCACCGTTTCCGAAGGGCGTGCCACTGCCGCATTTCGAGCCACCCGGAAGCTCCTGGCCCTGCCTGTGGTGGCCGTTGCGGCCGGATGTGGTGCCGCCACCGGGAACGGGGCTCCGGCTCCTCCCGTCTCTCCCTCCCCTGCGGTCGCCCCGGAGGCGGGTGAGCCGATCCATGAGGCGGCCTGGACACTCTACGACCATGAAGGCAGGAACGCGGCCCTGGAAGCTCTGGTGGAGGCCGCCGCCTCCGTCGATGTGCTCTTCGTGGGGGAGCGCCACGGCGATCCAGGGGGGCACCGCTTTCAGGCCGAGCTCCTCCAGGCTCTCCTGGACCATCATGGCCAGCGGGTCATCCTTTCCCTGGAGATGTTCGAACGGGACGTTCAGCCGGTGGTGGACGAGTATCTGGCAGGCCTGATCACGGAAGATCACTTCCTGGGAGCCGCTCGTCCCTGGCCCAGCTACCGGCGGGACTACCGGCCCATGGTGGAGATGGCTCGGGAGCGGGAGATTCCGGTGGTGGCGGCCAATGCGCCCCGTCGCTACGTGAACCGGGTTTCCCGCCTGGGGCCCTCAGCGCTGTCCGACCTGCCTTCGTCGGCGCTGGAGCACCTTCCTCCCCTCCCCTACCCCGGTCCCTCCGACGCCTACCGTGCCGAGTGGAACGCCCTCATGGCCGAGATGGCGGGAGCCCACGGTGGGCACCCTTCGGCCCGGGCCATGGGTGATGCGGCGCTGCAGGCGCAGGCGCTCTGGGATGCCTCCATGGCTCACAGCATCGCCGGAGCACTGGCGGGGGCCTCGCAGGGCTCCCTGGTGCTTCACGTCACCGGTGGCTTCCACGTGGACAACGGGACGGGAACCCCGGAAGCCCTGGAGCATTACAGGCCCGGGACCCAGCGCCTCATCGTCATGATCCGTCCCGTCCAGGACCCCGAGACCCCACCGTCCGCCGACCTTCGGGGGGGAGCGGACTTCGTAGTCCTCACCGAGGCCCCGGCTCCCACTCCTCGTCCGCAGTGAGCGGTCCGGTGGAGGGCCCCTCTGGAGAGTCAGCCGTCGGGTCGAGGGCTCCTCTGGGGATGGAACACTAGAGAAAGAACGAAGTGAAGAGCCCCCGGTTGATGGCCTGCATCCCGAACCAGAGGAGGAGGAAGGCCAGCGCCGTAAAGAAGGCATGGGGGAGGAAGCTGCGGTCTTCCGGCCTCCGTCGCCGCATCATACTCAAGGGGATCTGCGCCGCCACCGCCGCACCCAGGGTAAGGAAGATGTGCCCGATGAGCCCGGTGAGGGTGAGGCGCATGGAGACCAGGATGAAGAATCCCAGTACAACCTGAAGGTGGAGCAGGCCCGCGAACATCGATGCGGAGCTGCGCATGATCCGGTCATAGGGCCGTTTGGTGGCCCACCCATAGATGGCGTAGCCCAGCGCCACCAGGCCGGCGATGAGGAGGATCCAGCGGAGAAGGGAGTGGATCTGCAGGAGACCGGAGGCCATGGAGTCGACGCTGGAAGAAGGTTCGGGGGCGGAGGCGAAGGGGTTCGGGAAAGGCTAGGGGATCTACCGCCGAAGCGCGTTCCAGATCCGGGCGAGTCCGAAGAGGGCCACGTAGGCCAGCGCGATGTTGGGCCCCGGCTGCCAATCGGTCTCAAAGCTCATGACGAGCCCCACCACCACTCCGGCCACACCGAACGCCAGCGACGCCAGGAGCACGGTGGAGGTGCGGCGGGCGACCTGTAGCGCTGCGGCACCGGGCAGGACGATCATGGCGGTGGCAAGAATAACCCCGGCCAGTTGCATGGTCACCACCACGGTGACGGCCAGGATCACCATGAGGGCGGCACGGATCCTTCCCCCCTGGATGCCCAGGGACTCGGCCATGGGTTCATCGAAGGCCCAGAAGAGAAGGGGCCTGCGAATCCACCACAGCGCCGCCAGAGCCACAGCCAGCACCACCCAGGCCAGCCACGCCTCCAGCGGGCCGATGGTGGCCACCTGCCCGAACAGGAACCCCTCCACACTCACCGAGGTGGATCCGGCCCTTCCGCGCTGCATCTGCAAGAGGAGGAAGCCCAACGCCATGGAGGCCACCAGGAGCACACCGATGGCCGTGTCTTCGGGGATCCCCTGCCGCCGGCTCAACATGCCGATGGAGAGGCCGGCGGCGATACAGAAGACGGCCACCACACCCCAGGCTCCCAGGAGGGCGCCGGTGCCGGCGCCGGCGGCAAAGAGACCCAGCACCGCCGCCACGCCCACACCACCGAAGGCGGCGTGGGAGATCCCCTGCCCAACGAAGGCCATGCGGCGCAGCACCACCAGGGGACTCAGGATTCCGCACAGCAGGGCCACGGCCAGCGCGGCGGCGGCGGCGGGCTGCATGGTGGCGTAGGGTCCGAAGAGATAGTCCAGCGTCTGCACGGCAAGCTCACTCCCGGTGGTGCGTGGGGCGGGCCAGGACGCGAACATCGCCGAACACCTGGGACAGGTCGTGCTCGAAGACGTGAGCCAGCACCTGGGGGGTGATTCCCTCCGGTGCATCGTGGAAGTGGAGAGTTCGGCGCAGGCAGGCCACCCGGTCACAGAGGGCTCGTCCCGCCTCGGATCCGGAGCGCGGGGCCGCCATGGCCCGGATGTCGTGACTCACGATCACCAGGGTCAGCCCGTCCAAGGATTGGAGTCGGGCCAGGACCTCTCCCAACTGTTCCTGGGCACCCGGATCCAGGGCCGATGTGGGTTCATCCAGGATCAGGATGGGAGGGTCCACCGCCAGGGCGCGGGCCAGAAGGGTGCGCTGGAACTGTCCGCCTGAGAGTTCGGCAACCGAACGGTCGGCCAGATCCTCCAGGTTCACCCGAGCCAGCGCCAGATCGACCCGGGTCCGGATCGCCGCCGAGGGACGCCGCCAGGGCGGCTCTCCCACCAGCGCCGCCATCTCCACGGTCTGACGGACCGTGACGGGAAAGGTCCGGTCCGCCGCACTGCGCTGGGGAAGGTACCCGATGCGCCGTGCCCGGCGTGCCTCGGAGGGCGACATCCCCAATACCTCTACGGAACCGCTGTCCGGCGTGAGTTCACCCAGGATGAGGCGGAGGAGGGTGGACTTTCCGCCCCCGTTGGGACCGATGATGGCCAGGCTCTCTCCCTGTCGTACCTCCAGGGTCACGTCCTCCACCGCCGGTGGGTGTCCAGGCCACCGGAAGCTCACCCCCTTCAGCCGGATGGCGGGGACCGAATCCGGCAGTGGAGGACTCACGGCGATCCGCCCAACCCGGCTGCGCTGGTCTGAGGTGGTGCTGCCTCGCGGTTCAGACCGTCCACAAGTTGGATCAGGTTGGCCCGCATGGTGGCAGGCCAGTCGCCGCTCCCAAGTGGATCGAGCACGAAGAGCTCGACACCTGCAAGGTCCCGGATCCGCAGCGCCGCCCGGTCCCCGAACTGCGGCTCCACGAAGATCCCTCCCAGCTCATACCGTCGGACCACGTCCATGACCCTTGCCATGTCGGACGGACGAGTCTCAACCAGACCCTCGGGCCGGATCACCGCGCCCACCTCGAGTCCGTATCGCCGGACGAGCCACCCGAACCCGTCGTGGTGCGTCACCAGAACGCGCCGCCTCACATCGGCCAGCGCATCCCGATACTCCCGGTCCACCGCCGCCACCTCAGTCAGGGCGCGATCCACCGCCTCGGCGTCGCTCTCCAGAACCTCGGCTACGGCCCGGATCCACGGCTCCATGGCTGCGGGATCCAGCCAGGCGTGGGGATCCTCAGGACCGTGATGGTGATGGCCATGGTCTGCGTGGGAGTCGTGGTCCGACTCGGGGTGGTCGTCCTGCCCGTGTGGTGAGTGGGCGTGGTCGTGGGCCTCTTCCACCAGCCCCGCCTCGTACGAGAAGAGGGGCGGTGGAACGATCCCGGCATCTTCCAGCACCTCCGACATACGAAGCACCCGCGGGGAGTTCCGACTGGTGGCCAGGGTTCGTTCAATGGAGGGCTCCAGGTTCCACCCTACCAGAAGGACCACGTCGGCGCCGGCCAGGTCCCGAGCCTGACTCGGAGACAGTGCGGCTCCGTGGGGTGAAACCCCGGGATCCACCAACGGTACGACCCTTGCTCCTTCCGGCGCCAGCGATTGCGCCACCCACTGCAGCGGGGGGATGGACACGGCGATGCGCAGGGTCTCCGAATCGGAGTGGGCCGAGCCCGGCGGGTCTGCGGAGCAGCCACCGGACACCATGGCCACCTGCATCATCGCCAGCGCTGCCAACGGGGCAAACCGTGGGGCGCGCCGGCCGGGCCGACTTCCGTTGTGCCGCCGACTGGAACGGGACTTGGATTCCCTCATGACGGTTTCATTCACCCGGGACGTCGGGCGCCTCCTCTGTTTCGCGCGGATGTTGAATGCGTCGCGCGGGATGATGAAGCATCCCGTATAGTCCGGATCCTGGTCGCGTCGGCCCAGGTAGGTCTGGTGCGCGGGGGGATCCTAATGATAGTACAATATCGGTAATCTCGGGAGGTCCGTGCTTCCGGAATATCTGGACCGGCTATTGGCGTACCAGTGCGGTCCGGACCACCTCCTTCACTTCCTCGTCCAGATCTCCCAGCCCCAACATCCATTCGAGGTAGTCCGGCGCGGAGGTGGCCACCCCGGTGAGGGGCTCGCCACGGTACTTGCCTCTCCGGAAGACGAGGCCCTCCTGGTCGTCGGAGGAGAACCATCGATCCAGCGCCGTTTCGAAGGGCTGGATCTCGTCGCAGTAGGCGTTCAGCCCATCCAGATCCCGGGGCAGGTGGGGGTACCGTTGAAGCTGAGCACCCAGAACCGCCGCGGTGGCCCGGATGTCCGCCAGCGCCGAGTGGGCGTCTTCCAACTCCCGGCCCAGATAGAACCTCACCGCCGCCGAAAGATCCCGGGGTTCTTCCCGATGGAAGATCATCTGAGCATCGATGATCCTCCGGCTCCGGGGGTCGAAGGGGACCCCGGCACGCTGAAACTCGGCCGTCAGCATGGGCAGGTCGAAGCGCCGCAGGTTGAACCCCCCCAGGTCGCACGGTTCCAGAAGTCGCGCCAGACTCCGGGCCCGAGCCGAAAAGGGGGGGTGGTCCGCCACATCCTCATCGGTGATGCCGTGGATGGCCGACGCCTCCGGCGGGATGGGAACCCCAGGATTGAATCGCCTCACCCGCTCCATTACGTCGCCGTTGGGCGCGATGCGGATCAGGGCCAGTTCAATGATCCGATCCGTTCCGACCCGAAGTCCGGTGGTTTCCAGATCGAAGAAGACCAGGGGACGGTCCAGGGGGACTGGAAAGGAGAGTGATTCCGTCATGCCGCAAAGATAGGGGGATCCCACCGGCCCTGTCGATGTCGAAATGGGCCTCTCTCTGTCCTCGAACAGGCTCCCCTTCCGGATCGAGCGCCCCCCTGCGGGTCGGTTCGGGTCCAGATGGCCGACTCCGGCGTGAATCGCAACGACTTCCGGCAGCGGCGGGGAGGTTACCCACCCCCCCGGCGCTACTCGCCATCGCCGAAAACGTCCCGGACGAGCTTGCGCTGACCGGCGTCGTGGGCTGCCGGTCGTCCCTCGGCCGGGGAGGCCCGCTCCTGACGAGCCACGTGGCGCAGGGGGACGTGCCGAGGGACCACGGCGCGCAGCCGGGGCCCAACGAAGGTGAGCGCACCCATGTTCCGGGGCTCTTCCTGGGCCCAGACCACCTCCTCCAGATTCGGGTAGCGGGCCACCAGGGCCTCCAGGTCGCCGGTAGGGAAGGGGTAGAGCTCTTCCACCCGTGCCACGGAAAGATCGATGCGTTCCTCTCGACCCTCTGCCGTGAGCAGGTCGTAGTAGAACTTCCCTGCGCACAGGACCAGGCGGGTCACCTCGTCATCACGGCCCTCGGTGACGGGATCGGGCACCACCGGTTGGAAGTGGCCTTCCACCAATCCCCGAACCGTCGACGTGGCCCGGGGGTGTCGGAGAAGACTCTTGGGGGTCATGACCACCAATGGGCGGCGCGGCATGGCCAGCGCCTGCCGCCGAAGCAGGTGGAAGTACTGCCCAGGGGTAGTGGGGTACGCCACCCGCATGTTGTCCTCGGCACAGAGCTGGAGAAAGCGCTCCAGCCGGGCCGAGGAGTGCTCCGGCCCCTGCCCCTCGTACCCGTGGGGGAGAAGCAGGGTGAGGCTGGAGAGCTGACCCCACTTGGTGCGCCCCGAGGCGATGAACTGGTCGATGGTCACCTGGGCGGCATTCACGAAGTCCCCGAACTGCGCCTCCCAGAGTACGAAGTCCGACTCGCTGGCCACCGAGTAGCCGTACTCGAACCCCAGGACCGCAGCCTCGGAGAGGGGAGAGTTGTGGATCTCGAAGCGAGCCTTCCCCACGCTCCCCAGCGGTGTCGTTCGTCTCCCCGTCCGGGCGTCGTGGAGGACCAGGTGTCGCTGGGAGAAGGTTCCCCGTTCCGAGTCCTGACCGGTGATGCGGACCGGAACCCCCTGCTTGAGCAGGGACCCGAAGGCCAGCGCTTCGGCCCACGCCCAGTCCAGTGAGGTGTTCATCCCGAACTCTTTCCGACGCCGATCGAGCTGTCGCTTGAGCTTGGGGTGTACCGTGAAGCCCTCGGGCACGGCCAGGGCGCCCATGTTCACCTTCTCCAGAGTGGCCAGATCCGTGGCGGTCTCGGTCTCAAGGCGCTCCGGTTCGTCGGGGGGCGGTGGGAAGGGGTCGTGTTCCCGGCCGTCCTTCTCGGCCATTACGGTAGCCTGCGCTCCCCGAAGGATCTCGATGACATGATCCTGGGCCGCATCCACCTCCCGCTCTTCCACCGTCCCGTCTTCGATGAGCTTCTGGGCCCAGATCTGGCGGACGGTGGGGTGGTCGGAGATCTTCTCGTATTGCGTCGGCTGGGTGTAGGCGGGCTCATCCCCTTCGTTGTGCCCATGCCGCCGATAGCCCACCAGGTCGATGACGATGTCGTCCCGATAGGTCGTACGGTAGGCCATGGCGAGTCGCATGGCGGAGAGACAGGCCTCGGGGTCATCGCCATTCACGTGGATGACGGGAATATCGTATCCCTTGGCTACATCCGACGCGTACCGAGTGGACCGGCCATCATCGGGATTCGTCGTGAACCCCACCTGATTGTTCACGATGATGTGCACCGTTCCGCCGACCCGGTACCCGTCCAGCCGGGCCAGGTTGAGGGATTCGGCCACAACACCTTCACCCCCGAAGGCGGCGTCACCGTGGATGAGGACGGGCACCACCGAGGCTTCATCCCGCTCCTCGTTCACCTGCTGCAGCGCCCTCGCCATCCCTCCCACCACCGGGTTCACGAACTCCAGGTGGCTGGGGTTGGGCGCCAGATTCACTTCCACATCGGCGCCGCTCCCCACCGAATAGGTGCCCTTTGCTCCGTGGTGGTACTTGACGTCTCCCATCCCCGCCTCCAACAGCCACGGCGGCGCTTCCTCCTCCTGCGGCGCGCCCTCGAACTCCCGGATCAGATAGCGGTAGGAGATCCCCACGATGTGGGCCAGGACGTTGAGTCGGCCTCGATGGGCCATGCCCAGAACCACCTGCCGACCCCCGGTGCGGGCCGTCTCGGTAATGGCCAGATCCAGCATGGGGACCAGCATATCGTTCCCTTCCAGCGAGAACCGCTTCTGTCCCAGGTAGGTCCGGTGGAGGAACTGCTCCAACCCCTCCACTTCGGATAACCGCTGGAGTACAGCGGCCTTCTCCTCGCGGCTCATGGGCGCCGAGTGCTTCCCCGACTCCACCTCGTTCCAGAGCCAGCGAACCTTCTCCGGATCTTCCAGGTGCTCGAACTGGAACCCGGTGGAGCCACAGTAGCTGTCCCGTAGCCGCTGGAGGGTGCGGGAGAGGGGCACATCTCCACCGTCTTCCAGGATCAGGGAGGTGGGGATGTCGTCCAGCATGTCCAGGGGGATCCCGAAGAAGCCGGGGTCGAGCTGGGGGTGGCCGGGCGGCTCACTTCCCAGTGGATCGATGTTGGCCAACTGGTGTCCATGGTCCCGGAACGCCTGGATGAGCGCCGCCGCTCGGGCGATCTGTGGGAGGAGGCGATCCTTCGCCACCTCGGCCAGCATTGTCTGGTCCAGCCCCGGGACTGTATCCGCCCCAGCTTCATGCACTGGAGCCACCGGTGTGAGGGGGAGCGCCGGGCGACCGTTGCGGCGGCGATCCTCGGCAATGACGAGACCCTGCGCTACCAGATCATCCAGGTTTTCGGAGAAGAGGCGGCGCCACTCGTCCGAAACGGAGGCCGGATTCAGGGTGTAGCGCTCGTAGATCTCCTGGACGTACCCGGCGTTGTACCCATCGGAGAGGATCGACATCGACATTTCGTGGAACCTCGGGGTCGGCGATGCAGTGTTCGGAGGTCGGCGGGGCCATCTCTTCCACGGAGGGGAGTGGCGTCTGCCGGGGTTTCAGGGAACCTTGTGTGTAAAGGTAGGGATTTTTCCGCCGGACGCGACCCATGTCCGCCACCGCCCCATGCCCGCAAGCCGGGCCCACCCCCTCGCCCAGACCATGACCCCTGACTCAGCCTCGTGCCCATGACGTCTTCCGGCCACGCCTCCGTCGCCATGACCGGGGCACTTTCCCATCCTGGAGGAGCCGCGGAAGGCTCCCGGGACGGCTTCGTCTTGCAGCCACGTCGCATCCGGGAGGAGCCGGCCCCTCAGGCTGACCACCAGACCAACCACCAGGCCGACCTCCCCATCCTCGCTCACCCCGAGTGGTGCCGGGATCATCCCTGGCTGGTGCAGGGGATCACCCAGCGCCACGACCCCAGGGGTGGGGAATTCGATCTGGGGATCGGGGGAAGCGGGGCGGTGGGCGAGGTTTTAGGGCGCTGGGAGCGGCTTCGGTCGGGGCTGGGCGTCCGGGGAGTGGTGGTTTCGACGCAGGTCCATGGTGCCACGGTCCGGTTGGCTCGTGGCCCCGTGTCCGGGTTGCACATCGCCCTCCCCGGCGATGGCCACCTCACCTCCGAGCCGGATCTTATCCTGGCCGTATCGGTGGCCGACTGCGTCCCCGTGTTCCTGGTGGATCCCACATCCCGCACCCTGGCCCTTCTCCACGCCGGCTGGAGAGGGGTCGTGGCTGGAGTCGTGGAGGCCGGCGTCCGGTCGCTCCGGGAGCGTTTCGGCGTGGACGCCGCGGCTCTTCAGGTGCACCTGGGTCCGGCTATCTCCGGTACCCGGTACCCGGTGGGGCGTGAGGTGCCTGTGGCGTTGGGGCTGCCGGACCCCGGCGGAGCGTCCCAACTCGATCTCATTCCGCACATTGCCTGGCGCCTGGCGCGGATGGGGGTGGCCCGGGAAGCCATCACCGCATCGTCCATTTGCGTGCACGATGATCCCCGCTTCTTCTCCCACCGGGGCGGCGATGAGGGGCGACAGATGGCCCTCCTGGGGTTCCGGGGCCGGCCGGGGGTCCGCTAGAGATGTCCCGATCCTACTCTCCTGGTCCCGGTCTCTGCGCAGTCTGCACCAACGTTCGTATCGTGGGCAATCGGCGCGGGTCCACCTTCTATATGTGTGGGCTTGCCGAGACGGACCGCCGTTTCCCCAAGTATCCTCCCATCCCCGTGCTCCGCTGTCCGGGATTTGAAGCGGGGGCGCCACCGGCCTCGGACGAGGGCGTGGGAGGGGCCACCGGTTGATGGATCCCGGGGTCCTCATGCTGAGTGCGGCTCCGCCCAACCTTCCTTCGGCGGTGGCGTGGCTCATCCTGGCACTGACCGGCTTCTGTCTGGCCGTGCTGGTGGTGCTGGGTCTCCACCGGACCCGACTCGTCCTGCTGAGTCGCAGGAGCGGGCCGGACGAGCCCACGGCGTGGGAGGGGGCTCTTCCCAGGGTGACGGTGCAGCTCCCCATCTACAATGAGGCGGAGGTGGTGGAGCGCCTCCTCCGCGCGGTGGGGGAGCTGGAGTATCCCCGAGCCCTCCTGGACATCCAGGTCCTGGACGATTCCACCGACGAGACCCGTGAGCGGGCGGCGCAGGAGGTTCGGCGATTGCGGGAACTGGGGGTCCGTGCCGAACACCTGATCCGGTCGGAGCGCGTGGGCTTCAAGGCTGGTGCCCTGCAGAAGGGGATGGCTCGCGCCCGGGGCGAGTTCATCCTGATCCTGGACGCCGACTTCGTGCCGGGCCCCGGACTTATCCGGGATCTCCTTCCGCCCTTCCAGGATCCCGAGGTGGGGATGGTGCAGGCGCGCTGGGACCACCTCAACGAAGAGGCCGGGCTCCTGACCCGGTGTCAGGCCCTTCTTCTGGACGCCCACTTCTTCTTCGAGCAGGGAGGACGCTACTCAGGCGGCCTCTTCATGAGCTTCAACGGGACGGCTGGGATGTGGCGTCGCCGGGCCCTGGAAGAGGCCGGCGGGTGGTCGTGGGATACCCTCACCGAGGACCTGGATGTCAGCTACCGTAGTCAGATGCAGGGATGGAGGTTCGTGTTTCGTCCGGGTGTGGGGGTGCCTGCCGAACTCCCGGGAGGGGTGCGGGCCCTGGAGGTACAGCAGAAACGCTGGGCTCAAGGAGGAATCCAGGCCGGCCGCAAGGTGCTCCCGGCGCTTCTCCGTGGACCCTGGCCCCTCCGGATCCGGGCCGAGGGCGTTGCTCACCTCATGGGCCATGTGGCCTACCCCCTCACCCTCCTTCTGGGAATTCTCCTCCTTCCTGCCGCCGTGGCTCGGAGTTCCCTGGGACTCGAGCGCTTCCTGATCCTGGATCTGGTGGCCTTCACCGGCGCGAGTGTTTCCTTTCTGCTCATCTACGTAGCGGCGGGGCGGACCCGGAAGCGGCCGTTCCGGCTCCTCATCCCCCGGGCTGCGGCCACCATGGCGCTGGGAGTGGGCCTCACCGCCTCCGTCTCCCGGGCCGTCTGGCGGGGGTTCCGCGGCGGCGGGGGGGATGCCTTTGTACGCACCCCCAAAAAGGGGCAGGGGCCTGGGCGATACCGGTCCCAGTCCAGTGGCCTGGATCTGTCGGTGAAGGCGGCCCTGGCCGGCTGGATGGCACTTTCGTTGGCCTTGGCCGTCCTGTGGGGGTACTGGGGCTCTCTCCCCTTCCTCTTCCTCTTTGCGTCAGGGTACCTGTGGGCGCTCGTGGCCCATGGCTCCGGCCCTCTTCCCCTCGGCGGCGCCCCCGTTTCCATGCGGCAAGCGGAGTCGACACCATGACCGGGAGGGATGGCCCCGGGAGGGATCAGTCCGGGAGGGATCAGTCCGGCAGGGATGGCCCCGGCACGGATGGGCCCGGCCGGTGGTGGGACAGGGTGGCGCTCATCATTCCGGCCCTGGATGAGGAAGAAGCCCTCCCCCGGGTTCTGACCGAACTCCGGGAACTGGGACTGGAGCCGGGCCGGGTGGTGGTGGTGGACAATGGGTCGAAGGACGGGACGGCCCGTGTGGCGGCGAGGTCCGGCGCACGGGTGGTCCAGGAACCCCGCAAGGGCTACGGGGCCGCCTGCCTGGCCGGTCTTGGGGCGTTGACGTCGGATCCGGATCCACCGGCGGTGGTGGCCTTCATGGACGGCGACGGGAGCGACGATCCCCGGGCCCTTCGCAGCCTGGTGGACCCCATCCTGGAGGGTTGCGCCGACTTTGTGGTCGGGGTCCGGCAGAAGGAGGTGAGTGGCGGCGTACCCATTCATGCCCGGCTGGGAGATGCCCTGGTCCGAAAGATGGCCTGGATACTCCACGGGGTGCGTCTTGGTGACCTGGGCCCCTTCCGGGCCATCCGCTGGACCTCGCTCGAGGCTCTGGACATGGATGACAGGGATTGGGGGTGGACGCTCCAGATGCAGCTCCGAGCCCACGCCCGCGGGCTCCGGTACCTGGAGGTCTCCGTCCCGCACCGAGCCCGCCTGGCCGGACGTTCCAAGGTGTCCGGGGCCCTGGTCCCCTCCCTCCGCGCCGGCCTCAAGATGTTTCGGGTCCTGGTGGCCGAGCGGGGGTCCCGCTAGGAGCCCACCCGCTCATCCAGGAACCGGAGCACCGGGGCCAGCGACTCCTCAGGGGCTTCTTCCGGCGGCAGGTGCCCGACCCGTGGCATTTCCACCAGGCAGGCATCAGGGAGATCCTCGCTCATGCGCCGACCCAGTTCAGGAGGGACAACCCCATCGTCCTTTCCCCACAGGAGCAGGGTGGGGACCTGGATCTCAGCCAGGCGAGAAGCGACGGGGCCCGCATCGGCGGCGGCGACCTGACGGGCCGCCCGGAGGATGGCTCGGCGGCGCCGGAAGCTGGTGAGGGGTTCTCGGTAGACCTCCACCTGCTCCGGCGTCACCGATCTGGAGCGGTGGATGATGCCCTGGATCCCCAGTCGCAGCGCCGGCCGAGGCGGTGTGGCCACCAGGAACAGGTCCCCGATTCCCGGGAGCTGCGCCATGCGCAGAAAAGGGGGCAGGCGTTGCGGATAGACGGCGCCGGACACCAGGACCAGGGCACAGGGGAGATGCGCCCCCCCTTCGTCCAGGAGGCGGAGGGTGGCGGCGACCACGACCCCTGCGCCCAGGGAGTGACCGAACAGCACCGGCGGAGAGCCGTCAAGACCTCGGATATACTCGGCCAGATGGCGGGCCTGGGAGAGGGGCGAGTAGTCGGCACCGGGAGGTGTCGGTGCGCGACCGAATCCCTTGAGATCCACGGCATGGACCTCTCCACGCCGGCCCAGCTCGGGCACCCAGTGTCTCCAGAATCGTCCGCTGGCCCCGAAGCCGTGCACCAGCACCAGTGGCGGCTCTCCCGAGCCCGAGCGATGGATGTGGAACGGGTGTGTGAGCGGAGCGCTCATGAGCGCCTTGGGGTGGGGCGGTAGGGCATGGTTCCACTCGCAGTGCCGGGAAGGGCGAGGCCGGGATCCCTGCAAGCTGATGGGTCCGGGCCATCCGCTCAAGGCTGAGACCCCGGCGGCGTCGGACTTTACGGCTCATGGGCGCTGGTGTACGATTCCTTGCCATGACGCAACGCTCCCTTCGCCTTCGCGTGAGCCTCCCGGGAGGACGTTCGGCTCCCTCCCGTCCGCCTCGGCCGCCGCATCCCCCTCTCTCCGGATCCGGCGGTCCGACCTTCTCGTGTCCTCCCCCTCCGAGACCATGAGCGACACTTCCGACGTGGCCCTCAGCCGCCTCCACACCAGCCATTCCCCCTTCGAGGCCATTCAGCGGGAGCTGGAGCGAATGGTGGAGGCCGAGGAGGCGGACCTTGTCGTCCGCTTCGCCGAGCTCTTCTTCTCCAAGGCGCCGCCCGGTTTCATGGAAGAGAGGAGTTCCCAGTCCCTGGCCCGCATGGCGCTGGGCGCATACCGTTTTCTCCGCCGCAGTCGCCACGAGCAGGTGGATGTGGAGGTGGTGAATCCCGATGTGGACTCGGAAGGCTGGTTCGCGCCGGTCACGGTGATCCGGACCAACGTGTCCGAGCGCCCCTTCATCGTGGACACGATTCGCGAATACCTGCACTCCCGTGATCTGGCCATTGAGGTCTACATCTACCCGGTCCTGCACGTGGAGCGGGACGGGAGTGGCCAGGTCGCCGGGGTGGGGCCTTCGCGGGGCCAGCAGGAGCGAGAGTCGGTCGTCCACTGCGAGGTGACGCGCATCAACGACGAGACTCGACTGGAGCTCATTCGTCAGGATCTCCAGGATCGTCTGAACGATGTGGTGTCGGCCACCAACGATTTCGAGCGCATGCTCGAGGCGCTGGAGCGAACAGTGGAGCGCCTCGGCGAGACGGCGAAGGCACAACCCCAGTACGCCGAGGAGGTGGAAGAGGTGCAGGCCTTCCTCCGCTGGCTCCGGGACGGGGGCTTCGTCTTTCTGGGGTACCGCGCCTACGACATCGCGGACCTCCGGGGCCGACCTTCGGTTCGAGTGGAGCGTGGGTCGGGTCTGGGGATCCTCCGAAGGGAACAGGAGTCGTCCTTCGCCACCCCTGTGCCCCTGGACGAGCTGGACGAGAACTTCCGGGAGATGGCCGAGAGCGGGCCACTCCTCATCATCTCCAAGACCAACGCCACCTCCACCGTCCACCGCCGCGCCCGAATGGACTACATCGGGGTGAAGAAGTTGAACGAGAAGGGCGAGGTGGTGGGGGAGCATCGGTTCATCGGCCTCTTCACCTCCCAGGCCTATTCCGAGAAGGCGGAGCGGATCCCCATCCTCCGCCAGAAGCTGGAGCGGATCCTGGAGGATTCGGGAGCCCATGCGGGTTCCCACGACTACAAGGAGATCCACACGATCTTCAACAGTCTCCCCAAGGAGGAGTTGTTCCTCACCTCCACCGAGGAGATCAGCAGTGACGTCCGTACCGTTCTCACCACCTTCGACTCCGACGACGTCCGGATCACCCTCCGCAGGGACCCGCTCCTCCGGGGGGTGTCCATCATGGTCATCCTGGCGAAGGAGCGGTTCTCCGGCGATGTGCGGAAGCGGATTGAAGAAGCTTTCGTGGAGATCCTGGACGCCGAGGTTCTGAACTACCATCTGGCGCTGGGCGGCGGAGATCAGGCTCGTCTTCACTTCTTCCTGGCAGTGAGCCCTGAAAAGCTGGACCAGATCACCATCCACGAGCTGGAAGATGTGGTCCGGGAGCTGATCCGGAGCTGGGCCGACCGTCTGCGGGAGGGACTTGAGCGCGTCCGACCGTCGGAGGAAGCCCGCCGCCTGGCCCGGGTCTACGGGCAGGAGATGAGCCCCGAGTACCAGGCAGCCACCGATCCCGATACGGCGGTTCTGGACATCCTGGAGATGGAGGCCATGGAGGCCGAGGGCCGGGACGTGGCGATCCAGCTCAACAATCCGGTGGCCCGTCCTCTGGTGGCCGGTGGAGATCGGGTGACGGAGTTGAAGCTCTATCTCAAGGGGGCTCGGCTCATCCTCTCCGACTTCATGCCCATCCTGGAGAATTGCGGCCTGCGGGTGGTGGCCGTCACCCCCTTCGAGATCCGTACCCAGCGGGCGGCGGGGGCCATCGTCTATTCGTTCGTGGTGCAGGGACCGGACCAGGAGCCCCTCGACATCGAGGAGGTGGGGTCCCGGCTGTCGGAAATGATCCTTGCGGTTCGGCGGGGTGACGCGTCCAACGACCTGTTGAATGCCCTGGTCGTTACGTCGGGCCTGGCCTGGCGTGAGGTTGAGGTGCTCCGGGCCTACGCCTCCTTCGGCTTCCAGGTGGGCGCGGTTCCCAGCCGGGGCTCCCTGCCGGTGGCTCTGGTCAAGTATCCGGACCTGGCGCGCCTCCTCTTCCGCCTGTTCGAATTGCGGTTCAAGCCCGACGGACCCAACTCGCCGGATGAGCGGCAGGCTCTGGTGGACGGGGTGGATGACGAGATCCAGGAGGCGCTTTCCCGGGTGGCGAGCCTCAGCGACGACCGGGCCCTCCGCCGCCTCCTCAACATGATCCACAGCACCCTCCGCACCAATTACTATCGCGGGGGAGGGGTGGCGCCCACCCGCCGGAGTGGGGGCGTACCCTACATCTCCTTCAAGTTCGATTGCCGCCGACTGGAGGGGCCGGCCCGCAGTCGTCTCCGGTACGAGGTGTGGGTACGTTCGTCCCGGATGGAGGGGGTTCACCACCGCGGTGCCCGGGTCGCTCGAGGGGGAATCCGGTATTCAGATCGTCCCGACGATTTCCGCACCGAGGTCCTGGGGCTCGTGTCGACCCAGATGGTGAAGAACGCGGTGATCGTACCGGCCGGATCAAAGGGCGGCTTCGTGACCCTGAGACAACTGCCTCCGCAGGAGATGGCCGACGAGGCCCGGGAGCAGTACAAGACCCTGATCCGGGGACTCCTGGACGTTACCGACAATCTCCAGGCCGGCGAGAACGTCCCGCCCGAGAACGTGGTCTGCTACGACGAACCGGACCCCTACCTGGTGGTAGCCGCGGACAAGGGAACCGCCACCTACTCCGATATGGCCAACGATGTAGCGGCGGAGTACGACTTCTGGCTGGGCGACGCGTTCGCCTCCGGTGGCTCCAACGGCTATGACCACAAGGAACTGGGGATCACGGCCCGGGGCGCCTGGGAGTGTGTGAAGCGGCACTTCCTGGAGTTGGGGAAGGACATCCAGACGGAGCCGTTCACGGTGGTGGGGATCGGGGACATGTCCGGTGACGTCTTCGGCAACGGCATGCTCCTCTCTCCGGCGATCCGGCTGATCGCCGCCTTCGACCATCGGGACATCTTCATAGATCCGGACCCGGATCCCGCCGTCTCCTTCGCTGAACGGAAGCGTCTCTTCGAACTGGAGCGGTCCACCTGGCAGGCCTACGACCACTCCCTCCTTTCCGAGGGCGGGATGATCGTCCCGAGGGGATCCAAGGCGGTCCATCTCACCGCCCAGGCGCGGGCGGCACTGGGGATTCCGGATGACGAGGGGCCACTGGACGGCGAGTCCCTCATCCGGCGAATCCTGATGGCGCCGGTGGAGCTCCTCTGGAATGGGGGGATCGGAACCTACGTGAAGGCCAGTTCCCAGTCCCAGGCCGACGCCGGCGACCCGTCCAACGATGCGGTGCGGGTGAACGCATCCGAACTCCGTTGCCAGGTGGTGGGTGAGGGCGGAAACCTGGGAATGACGCAGCGGGCCCGAATCGAATACGCGCTGGCTGGAGGCCGACTCAACACCGACGCCATCGACAACTCCGGAGGCGTGGACCTCTCGGATCGGGAGGTGAACCTCAAGATCCTCCTGGCCGGTGCGGTGGAGACGGGCCGATTGACGTCGGGTCGTCGAAATGAGCTTCTTCGCGAGTTGGCCGGTCCCGTCTCGGAACTCGTCCTCAAGGACAATGAGTCCCAGAGCCTGGCCATCTCCCTCGAGCAACTTCGGGCCCAGGAGGGGATCGACGATCTGCGTGACCTCATGTCGGGGCTGGAACGTAGAGGCCTTCTGGACCGAGCTGCGGAAACCCTGCCAACCTGGGAAGCACTCCTGGAGCGGCAGGAGAATGGCCTGGATGCGTTCACCCGGCCGGAGCTTTCCGTGCTCCTGGCCTACGCCAAGCTCCATCTCACGAGCCAGATCCTCGGCAGTGACCTCCCCGACGATCCGGCTGCGGCTCAGTATCTCCGGGACTACTTTCCGCCGGCCGCCCTCTCCGCCGCCGGAAGCCAGGCCCTCCAGGGGCATCGGCTCCATAGGGAGATCATTGCCGGGCAGATCACCAATGACCTGGTGGACATCATGGGCGCCGGGTTCATCTACCGGACGAGTCGGGGGACGGGCAGGGAACCGGCCGACGTGGCCCGGGCCTGGCTGGTGGCGGCTCGCCTCATCGGTCACCGGGAGTTGAGGGGTCGGCTTGGACTGTCCGAGTCCATCATGCCGCTGGCCTCGGGGTACCGTTGGATGCTGGGGCTCAGTCGGGTGCTGGAGCGAACCTGTCGTTGGGTACTCTCCAACTATCCGGAGATGTCTGGCACCGCTGAGGTTGTGGAAGAGAACCTGGGGGGGCTGGCCAGACTGCGGGGAACGTTCTCCGACATCGTGTCGGGCCAGGACCGGACGATTCATGATCGACTGGTGGAGGAGATTCGTAAGGACGGTGCCGACAATAACCTGTCCGGAACTCTCATCACCCTGCGATTCGTGGATCAACTGCTGGAAGTCCTTCGGGTTCAGAGGCGAACCGGCGTTGACGCCCTGGATGTGGGCAAGACCTTCTACCGTATCTCCGAGCTGCTGTGGATTCCGTGGCTCAGAGAGGCCATCTTCGCGGCCGCAGGCGATGATCGGTGGGAGCAGCGGGCGGCGCAGGCCCTCAGCGACGACCTGACCTGGGCCCACCAGAAAATGGTGGCCACGGCGGTGCGCATGCGGGCCGGGTCGGCGTCGGTGGAAGCGGCGGTGGATGAACTGTCGGAACTACACGCCGCCCCACTGAAGCGCTACCAGGATCTGGTGGGTGAGATTGAAGCGGAGGGACGGAGCGGGCTGCCCGCTCTCACGGTCGCGGTCCGGGAATTGATGGCCCTGGCGGATCGCTTGCCCGATGGTGAGGAAGGAAGGGTAGGCTAGAGACCTCACGGGAAGAGGGCCGGTCCCTCAGGCCTGAAGGTTGCCATGGTATGATCCCGAAGCCCCGCCCACCGGGACCCCACAGAGGGAGGACCGGTGGGTGGGGCTTTCGTGGGATTTCAGCCCTTCAGGACCTGCATTGCCTCGTCCACGTAGCTGTCGACCCTGGCAATGACGCCCACCAACTCCTTCCGCTCCTCCGCCGCACTGAGGTCGGAGGCAAAGCGGAGGAACACCTGGCGCACGGCCTCGCGGCCTTCGGCCGTTGCCGCCTGTGAGCGCCGCCGCCGCCGGCGGGGACGCTGCCGGCGGCTCGGGTCGGCCATGCTCTTGCGCCGCTTGATCTGGAGGGGGTAACGGGCGTTGAACTGCCGGAGGGAGAGGTTCTCCACGCTCGCGTCTACCTTCTTGGCCTGCGCAAAAAGTTCGGAAGTCTCGATCTGAGGGTCTTTCTCAAGCGTCTTCTCCACGAAGCGCATTACCTTTTCTTCGCTTTCGGCCATTATGGCTCCCCTCGGGGTCAAGGACGCGAGTCCACCCCGGGCTGATGTGGAATATTCTAGGGATATTGTCGAATAAACCCGCACTCCCGCCGTTTGTCAATAGTCCGCAGTTCGTCAGGTCGACTGTTCCGTCTCCGGTTTTCTCGTTGTTTATTAAAATGACGGAAATGGATCCCTCCGGTCGGGCTATACAGCGGGCACGCCGGCTATTCGGTGGGCGTCATCTCCCGAATGGAGATCCGATATCCGAACGTTTCCTCGAAGAGCCCCTTCTTCTTCGCCACGGCCCAACGCTCAAGCATGAAGTCCCCCTCCACGACGAGGCCCAGGTCCAGATCCAGCCCCCGCGCTTCCAGGTGAATTTCCTTGACCACCTGCCGGTGCTGACTGTCCAGCGCATCCGCCAGGCGGAGGATTCCCGAGAGCTGGTCGACCCGGACCCGGTCTTCCGGCGACAATTTCATATAGTCGTCATGATGGGGTTGGGGGTGATTCTTCCGGTGGTACCGAGCCACGTTCCCTACTATGAGATTCTCCGTCGGCGTCAGGCCGGGCAGCTCCGAGCGATGGATAAGATACAGGGAGTGTTTGTGGTGGCGCTTGAAGGAGATGAACAGTCCGATGTCGTGGAGAATTGCCGCCGCCATAAGGAGCTGGCGGTCGCGCCGTCCCAGCCCATGGAGTTCCTGGAGCAGATCGAAGAGGCGAAGGGACAGGTCGGCTACGTGCAGGCCGTGGGTTTCGTCGAACATGAAGCGTCGGCCCAGCAACACGGCGCTCTGACGAAGCTGGGTGAGCGCAATTTGTTCACCTCCATCCTCCGCCGTAAGGGTATCCATGAGGTCCAGGATCAGGCCTTCCTTCACGCCCACCTGAGGGACCAGGATGGTTTCGGCCCCGGTCTCCCTGGCGAGCCTCAGGTATACCGTCGCGGCCGGCAGGATGACGTCGGCGCGGTCTTCCCGGAGCTTCAACCGATCGATTCTTTCCTGATAGGAGAGTCGGGTGAGGAGGTGGATCAGTCGATCCAGGTCCGCTACCGGGAGGTGGCGAACACCCCCTTCATCCTCCGGAGCAGCGGCCAGATTCGATAGCTCATCGATGTTCCCGCCGGTGGCGATGAAGCCCGAGGGGGTCCAGTACTTGGCCGGTGCTGGGATTCGCAGCACCGAGACGTACTCGTCCAGGAGTTGACGAAAGCGGCCAGGTTCGTGCTCGGCCTGTGAGAGCTCTTCCAGAAGGCGAACGGACCCCATGGTGTGGGACTCGCTCCAGAGCATCCCGGCGTCATCGAGGAGGGAAACCTCCACGCTTCCGCCACCCAGATCGGCTAGCACCCACTTCCCTCCGGAGAGGTCGATACGGGACGCCACGGCCCGATGCACCAGCCTGGCCTCCTCGGCACCGGTGATGACCTCCAGGCGGATTCCGCTCTCGCGGAAGATGCGTTCCACCAGCTGAGCGCCATTCCGTGCCTCGCGGACGGCGCTGGTGGCGGCGGCCCGGAAGCGGGTGATCCCGAGGGAATCAAAGCGCTCCTTGAACGAGCGGAACGCCTGGGTTGTGGCATCCATGGTTCGTGGATCCAGGCGTCCGCGTAGAAACACCTGGTGACCCAGCCGGATCGGGACCCGCTCATAGTCGAGGACGGTGTGGCGGCCGGGCGCCGTGAACTCCACTGCGAGAAACCGGATGGCGTTGGAGCCTGTATCGACGCACCCAAGTCGAAGAGGGAAGGGGAGCGTGGAAGAGGGTCTGGTCATGGTGCCCGCAGCATGAGAAGGGACAGGGAAACAAAAGGCCCCTTCATGGGGCCGGACCGAACGGTGGGGAGCTCTGTGGTGGCCGATGAGAACCGATACCCTCCCCCCACGGCAAGGGCGGGGACGGCGCCAAGCGAGAATCGGTAATCCATCCCTGCTTCAAGAAGATAGAAGTTGTCCGCATTCAACTCCGCATCCACCAGAGGAGATCGGAGCCGGCTGGTTCCCGCGCCCGCTAGGAGGTGGGCGTGGACGCCGGAATGCCCGCCGTCTCCCCGACCTCCGTAGCGAACCACAACTCCTCCATACCCCAGAGTCAATTCGGAGCGGTCGGACGGGGCCCGGGGCGAGATGGGTACGGCGCGAAGGGCGAAGGACCCCTCGCCGGCCAGCTCCATGGCGGGCGAAATCCGGATACCGAATCCCAGACCCGCCATTGGCACCACATGGCCGGCGACCTCAAGGGCGGTGCCTCGGAGGGAAAAGACACCCCCGACCTCTCTCTCCGTGCCCAGCCCCGCAGACACGGCCTGCTGGGCGTGCGTCGTCCCGGGCAGGAGCATAATTGCCAGGACAAGGAGGGCGGTACGGAGGGGAGAGGGCATGGACTGAATTCGCGGGCACGGCTCGAAGGAGGCGCCCCGCGGAGTTCATGGAAACAGTCCCGGAGGCGCGGGGGGAAGGGCTCGGTTCCTTCACAAGATAGGTATTTGCACCCCGTCCATGCGAGAGATGGGCGCCGGGGTGGGCACATAGGTGGGCCAGAGATTGACAGGAATGCCCCCCCAAAAAGGATGACACCGGAAATGAGGCTCCGCTCTGGTTCGAAGGGGTTTAATGTCGAGACCCCGTCCCCTTCTTCGTTCCACCGCCTCCACCTGCGGGGAAATTGGCGACGAACCCGAACCCTTACGGATGCGCGTAGTCCCTTCAGGGGACGCACGGAGGGGACACGCACGGAGGGGACACGCACGGAGGGGACAAACGGCGGGGTGGGACCTGGACGGAACCTGCTCCCCCGTGAGCGGATCCCGGCGTGAGCGGATCCCGGAATGGACGGCCCTCGACCCGGGCCTGGCGCCACCCTCCCCTGGGGCAGCCTTCGCATTCCCCCGTGCAGGACGTCTAGGACCCTGAAAGGACGCACAAAAAAACGGCCGGATGAGGCTCGCTTTCGCTCGCCAGATCCGGCCGATAGACCCCTTGAACCTAAACTAACCAGAACGGACGGCCGGATTGA
>REEG01000142.1 GCA_007695195.1 Gemmatimonadales bacterium
CCGTCCTTCATCCGGATCATGGCGGTGGGCACCCCTTCCATCTGCAGCGCCATGTAGAGCTCTTCGCTCTGGGAGATGGGGGTACGGAGGTCCCGCTCGTGGGTG
The DNA here is from genome assembly GCA_007695195.1 of Gemmatimonadales bacterium. Classification (GTDB taxonomy): domain Bacteria; phylum Gemmatimonadota; class Gemmatimonadetes; order Longimicrobiales; family Gaopeijiaceae; genus PWLA01. The sequence goes on from REEG01000142.1 coordinate 106, forward strand.
AGCACCATGGTGGGGGTGGTGACATTCCCCACGTACATGAGGGGCGATCGCTCCAGGTGCTCCGTAGGGTCATCCCATGGGAATTCCGCAAAGTTCCGGTACCAGCCGGAGCCGTCGGTATTGCCCACGAAGGAGATCCAGTTGATGACAGGGGCCTTGGAGACGGCGGCGGTGAACCGGTCCGTGTGCCCCACGATCCATGCGGTGAGGACGCCCCCCCCACTGCCTCCGTAGACGAAGAGGTTTCGCTCGTCGATGTAGCCCCGGGCCAGGATGGAGTCCACCCCGATCATGAGGTCGTGGTAGTCGTCACCGGGATACGCGTTGTTGATGGCGTTACCGAACTCGCTCCCGTATCCGGAGCTGCCCCGGGGGTTCGTGTAGAGGACCACGTAGTCGTGGGCGGCGTGTTCCTGCCAGGCGAAGTCGAAGGCCACATCCCACATGATGTGCGGCCCCCCGTGGATGGCCAGGATCAGGGGATACTGCCGTTCCGGATCGAAGTCCGGGGGCTTCACGATCCACCCCTGCACCGGGGTTCCGTCGAAGGACTCGTACCACATCTCCTCCACCTCGCCGAGCTGGATCCCCGCCAGGAGTTCGGCGTTGGACGACAGGAGTCGGGTGGCCGTGCGGGTCGACCCGATCCCGCCGGACCGGTCGAGTCGGACGATGGAGCCGGGGTCGTGGGCTGTGGCCAGGGTACCCACCGCCGCGCCGTTTCGGGCCATGTCGCCGAGGGTGACCACCTGGGCCCCATCGGTGAGCTGCCGCACACCACCTGCCAGAGGTGCGAAGAAGATGTGGCGATGCCCCCGGTCCTCGGCGTCGAAGTAGACGCCGCTCCCGTCCGGTGCCCACTGGACGTTTCGGGGGGTGCGATCCAGATCCTCCGCCAGGACCCGGATATCCTCGCCGTTCGGTCCCATGACCCAGAGCTTCTGCTCGTAGAAGGTGTCTTCGGTGAAGTCGTGCCCCACGAAGGCGATATGGGCTCCGTCCGGCGAGGGGACGGGGGATCCGTGGGGGCCGGGTCGGTCCGTCAACCGGCGGATCTCACGAGTCTCCACGTTCACATCGTAGATCTCGGATTGGCGCCACTGGCGGTCCGCGGCCTCCACCCGGAGGGACTGGAAGACGAGGCGGCTGCCGTCGGCGGTCCAGCGGGCCCCGCCATGATCCCAGTCCCCATGGGTCACCTGGCGGGGCGAGCCCCCGGCGGCGGAGACCACAAAGAGGTGCTGATGGGTCCTGGGGAGCATTCCAGTACCGTCGCGACGGAAGTGGATCCGGTCTTCCACATGGGCATCCTCCGTCCACTGGGCGCCCCGGGGGCGCTCCGGGAGCTGGATGCGCCACGCCGGGTCCGGGTCGGCGGCGACGGCGGCCTGGAAGGCCAGGTGCCTCCCATCCGGAGACCACTGGATGCCGGAGGGTGCGTGGTCCATGCGAGTGACCTGGCTTGCCGCCCCCTCCCCGTCCATCCAACGGATCCAGATCTGGGTACCGCCCGGGCGCCCTTCCGCCAGATAGGCGATGCGGTCACCGGACGGGGACCAGCGCGGATCCGAGCCCTGGGTCAGGAAGCGGTTCCGGCTTCCGTCGACCTCCATGATCCAGAGCTCCAGGTCCCACCCATCCGTCATGGCGTTCCGGAAGCGGCGGGTGTACACGACCTGGCTCCCGTCGGGGGAGATCCGCGGATCGTGGACCGTCTCCCACTCCAGATGATGGCTCAGGGAGAGGCGCTCGGTGGAGGGCGGGGTCTCGGACGTTGCCTGCGCCGAAGCCGGAATGGGTGTCGAGAAGGCAACACCAGACAGCGCCAGCGCCGCTGCCAGGGCCAGGATTCGAACCCCGCCCAGGAGGGGTGGCACCGACCGGACTGCCGATCCCGGATGCGTTGGGGGAACCGGGAACCTCTGACCGGGGCGAGGTGATTCGCACGGAGAACGCTGCATGATCTGCCTCCGAAGGGGATCTGATGAGGGTCTGATGGCAGGAGGGAATGCAGCGGGAGCCAGGTCGCGCACTTCGGGGCACCGGAGCAGCGCGGACGTGGCTGGATTCCGGGAGCTTCGCCGCATTCGGTCCCCTTCAGTCTGGCGCCTGCGCCGGGGCTCTGTCCAGTGGGGATGGGGCAGCGCCGGCCGCGGGGCGCAGAAGGGCAACTGCGCGAAGACGTTCGTTCAGATGCGGGCGAAATCCTGCACGCCCCACGCCCCCCACGCCCTTCGTGATTCCCGAGCGCCCTTCGTGATCCCATAGTGTGCAGCAATCACACGAGTACCTTCAGAGGAGCGGGGGCAGCCCCCTCCCGCGCAAACCTCACCCCGACCCTCCATGGACTGCCGCCTCATGCGCTCCCTTGTCCTCGCCGGCCTCGCCGCCACCCTCCTGTGGCTACACGGCTGGGCGTCCGCCTCGGTCCCCGAACGGATCGGTCCCACCCACCCCCTCCCCGACTTCCCCTCGGCATCGCCGGAGTCGGTTGGCCTCTCCTCTCAGGGGCTCCAGGCCGCCACTACTGTCCTGCAGGCGTATATCGATACCGGGGACATTCCCGGAGCCGTGGCCGCCGTGGTTCGCGACGGCCATCTCGTCTACCACGAGGCCCTGGGATGGCGGGATGTGGAGTCCAGGGCGCCCATGACCCCGGATGCTCTCTTCCGCATCTACTCCATGACCCGCCCCATCACCTCCATGGGAGTTCTTCTCCTGGCGGAGGATGGGGTCCTGGAGGTGAATGAACCGGTTCGACGCTTCCTCCCGGACTTCGCCCATCTTCCGGTCCTGGCCGATCCTGCCGTTCCCGACCCCCAGGCTGTCCGCCCCCGGGTGGGAGAGATCACCCTGGCTCACCTTCTCACCCATACCTCCGGCATCGGGAGCCGCTCTTCGGCCCTCTACCGCGCCCACGACGTCCATGGGTGGGACCGGACACTGGAGGAAGTGGTTCACCGCCTCACCACCCTCCCCCTCTTCGAAGACCCCGGGACCCGCTACCGGTACGGCATGCACGCCGAGGTCCTGGGCCGGGTGGTGGAGGTGGCCACGGGGGTGTCCTACGAGGCCTTCCTCACCGAGCGGATCCTGGGGCCCCTTGGAATGGACGATACGGGCTTCGCGGTGACGGCGGAGCGGGCTCATCGGCTGGTCCCCGTGCACCGCGCCGATGGGGAAGGACGGCTCAGGCGTCACCCCATGGAGGAGGTCCCGGTCACCGGCGACCGGACCCTTCGGAGCGCCGGGGTGGGGCTCGTCTCCACCGCCGCCGACATCCTCCGCTTTTCCCGCGCCCTGCTGGAGGAAGGGCCCACGGGCCGGTTAACCCTGCTGGAGGAAGGGCCGGCGAGCCGGGTGCCCCTCCTGGCACGGGAGGGGCGGGAGCGCATGCTGGCAAACGCCGTACCCGACGCCCTCTTCCCCTTGGGCGAGCGGGGATACTGGCGGGGCTCCGGGTGGTCCCTGGGAGGGATGGCTGTGGCGCTGGATCCCGAAGCCTACACGCACCCCATCTCCCTGGGTACCGCCTGGTGGGACGGATCGGTGGGGACCCGCTTCTGGGTGGACCCCACTGAGAACCTCATCATCGTGGTGATGTCCCAGGTCTCCCCGGCCTCCGGCGGCGGGTTCCGGGAGGCGTTCAAGGGGGCGGTGATGGAGGCGGTGGTGGAGTCCCGGGAGGAATCCGGTAGGTGACGGGGAGGTGCTGCCGGGCCTTCGGGTCCAGCGTACATAGCCTGGTAGGTAATTCGTATCCTGATTTCGCCTGAGTCGTTACGGGTTCGGAATTGTAGGGGGGAGGGCGTGAGGGAAGCTTCAAGACATCGCTCTGACGGTCCCCCTTTCCGGGGGGCCGGCCCCGCTCCGGGGCACGCTTTCCCCCGAACCCCAACCAGATCATGCGACAAAGGACGTTCGCAGGTGCGGCGGCGGCGCTGGCCGTCATCCTACTCCTCCCCTTGTCGGTCCTGGCCCAGGCCACCGACGCAACGGTGGACGGGACTGTGACGAACCAGGCGGGAGCGCCGCTCCCGGCGGCAGCCGTCCAGGTCCGGAACCTCTCCACCGGCTTCAGTGCGCGGGTAGCCGCCGACGCCAACGGGAACTTCGTCATCCGCCAGCTTCCCCTGGGCGGACCTTACGAGATCGTGGCTTCAGCGTTGGGCTTCACACCGGAGCGCCGCACCGGCTTCGAGCTGAACCTGGGTGACCGGATCTCCTTCGACTTCCGTCTGGGTGAAGGGCTGGATGAACTCGCCGAGATCCTGGTGGAGGCTGAGGACGTGCAGACCCGCATCGAACGCTTCGGCGCCTCCCGAGCCCTGTCCCGGGGTGAGATTGCGCGACTCCCCACTCCGGACCGGAACTTCACAAACCTGGCGGCCCTGTCGCCTCAGATGGGCCCGGCTCTCTCCATCGGTGGGAGCCGGCGCATGTCCACCAACGTGACCGTCGATGGCGCCAATGCCCGCCGCTCCCTCACCGGCGGGGACATTGCCGGTGGGCCTTTCACCCTATCCATGGAGGCGATCCGGGAGTTCGAGGTTTCCACCAACAACTACGACGTGACCCAGGGGCGCCAGGGCGGCGGCGGGATCAACGCCGTGACCCGGGCGGGCTCCAACGTCTTCACGGGTTCGGCCTTCACCTACCACCGGAACAACTCCCTTCGGGCAAGCCAGGACTTCCAGGGTCGGGACCTGGCTGACTTCACCACCACCCAGTGGGGCTTCTCCCTGGGTGGTCCGCTGATCCGGGATCGTCTCCACTTCTTCACCGCCTTCGACCGCCAGGACCAGACCATCCCCCGGTTCATCAATGACCTCAGTACGCCGGGCCAGGAGCAGCAACTCCGGATCAGCCGGGAGAACTTCGACCGGGTTATCCGTGTCGTGGAGCAGCAGTACGGAATGCCCTCCATGCGGCACGCCGGTGAGTTCACCCGCAACACCGGGGCCAATGCCGTCTTCGCCCGACTGGACTACCAGATCAATCCAAACCACACGCTGACCTTCCGGAACAATTACACGGACTGGACCAACCCCATCGCCGGGAGCGGCGACCAGACCCTCAGCCTCATGGAGTCCATCTGGAATTTCACCTCCCGGGAGAACAGCTCGCTCCTGTCGCTGCGCTCCTCACTGGGGACGAACTTCACCAACGAGTTGAAGCTCCAGTATCAGTATGGCTCCCGGGAGTTCGAACTTCCGGTAGGGAAGATCCCCCGGGCCTTCGTCCGCGTCGATTCAACCCTTGACGACGGGACGCCGGTCACCACCAACGTACAGTTCGGCGGCCACCGGTGGGCTCCTGAGGTGAACGAGGAGCAGTACATCCAGATCGCCAACACCTCCTGGTGGTACCGGGGTGACTACTCCTTCGTGTTCGGGTTCGATGTGATGCCCATGTACATGAAGAACTGGATCTCCAACGAGCAGGGCGGGCTCTTCCGCTTCGACAGCCTGGACGACCTGGAGCAGCGGCAACCCTCCTCGTACTTCCGGCAGCATGTGCTGAATCCGGATCCGTTCCAGCGGTACTGGGTCCTCGATTCGGGAATCTTCGGGCAGGTGGAGTTCCAGCCTCATCAGGATCTGCGGGCTCAGGTGGGCCTGCGGTGGGACGTGACCAGCTTCCTGACGCGACCCGACTACAACCCCCTGGTGGAGCGGGAGCTGGGCTTCCGTACCGATGTGGCGCCCACTGACTACACCGGCTTCCAGCCCCGGGCCCAGCTTACCTGGGATGTGGGGGGACGGACCCGGGACATCGTCCGTGTGGGGGGCGGGGCCTTCAAGTCCCACCCGCCATACTTCATCCACATGAACAACACCCTGAACACCGGTCTACAGGTGGGAACGCTGAATCTGGATCGACGGCGGGGCGATGAGATTCCGGATCCCGACTTCGAGGCCTTCCGACGGGACACCTCCAACAATCCGGGAATCCCCGCCGGCACCCCCCTGGAGAATCTCCCTCCCCCCTTCATCCATGGGATCCGGGATGACTACCGGCTCCCCACGACCTGGAAGGCCAACGCCTCGTACAACCGGCTCTGGTCGAACCGGCTCCGGACCGGGGTGAACCTCCTGTACTCCCGGACTGTCAACAATTACCACTACTTCGACGCCAACCTTCGGGCTGAGCCCTTCTTCACCACCGATCCGGACAACCGGCCCGTGTGGGTGCCCTCCGAGACCATCGATCCGCGGAACGGACGCACCAGCATGATCTTCTCCCGGCGGTCGGACCGGATCGATCATGCCATGGTCTTCAACAACGAGGGGAGCCTCCGGCAACTCGGCGCCATCCTGGAGGCCGAGTGGCAACTCACCGATGACGGGGGATCCATCAGCGGGTCCTACACATGGAACCGCACCGAAGACACCACCAGCTTCAACTGCTGCCAGTGGACCACCGCCCTCCACAATCCCATCACGCGGGACCCCCGGAGGCTCGAGTGGGCCCCGTCGGACAACGACTTCAACCACAAGGTGGTTCTTTCCGGGATCGCGCCGCTCCCGGCGGGCTTTACCCTCACCACCACCTACATCGGTCAGTCCGGGCGCCCCTTCTCACTCCTGGTGAGCGGTGATATCGATGGGACGGGGAGCTCCAACAACGACCTGGCCTTCATCTTCGATCCAAACGATCCGGCCACCCCTGCCCACCTGGCGGAGGGGATGCGGAACGCCATCGACCGGGCTCGGCCCAATGTGGCCCGTTACCTCCGGGAGAACGCCGGCACCCGGGCGACCCGCAACGGGATCCGCAACGAGTTCATCCACACCCTCAACTCGCGCCTCGAGAAGCGCTTCACCCTGCAGGACACCCGTTCGGTGGATCTGACCCTGGACGTGTACAACCTCCTGAACCTTCTGAACAGCGACTGGGGCGGGGTGCATAACTTCGGGGGGAACCGTCGGCTCCTTCAGGTCACCGGTTTCGATCCGGAGGAAGGGCAGTTCCAGTACCGGATCAACGAAGCCGTGGGCGAGGTGCCCCTGACCGGGGATGTGTACCAGATCCAGCTCGGCCTTCGGGTGAGCTTCTGAACCCGGGCTCCTCCTCCGGCCTCCCGCCGAACGGTGGGGGGTCGGAGGGGGGGCGGTGGGAAGGGGAGGCTGCCCCGGTCGTGGCCCTTCTCCATTACCGGGTTGCAGTGGCTGGACAAGGTGCAGGATTCGGGACACTGCAGCCCACCCGCTCCACCTGGGATCCTTGAAGGGGGGGCAACCGGAGACGAGGTTCAACTCCAGGCCCATCCCTTCCCCAAAGGATCTCCGTTCATGCCTTGGTCGACCCCATTCCGTCATCCTCCCCGGACTGCGGGGATCGCCGCCGTCCCGGTGAAGCTTGCCGGATTGGTGGCTGCCGTCGTTCCCTGGACCGCGAAGATCGCCCTTGTGTTGGTGGGGTTTGCCTTCCCCCCGCCGGTGCACGGCGAAGCGTCCTCGCCGGCGTCCCGTGGGACCCCGGCCCAGGAGACGGCACGTGCCTACCTGGATGCGGTGGAACGGATGGACTGGCGAGGGATGGCGGACCACCTCCACCCCGACGCGCTGGCGGATTTCCGCCGGTATGTGGAGATCGTCCTGTTCCGGCAGTGGGATCCGTGGGATGACCCTGTGGCCTCCCCTCCCCCGGAGGCGGCGGGAGCGGGACCCGCCCTGGAGGCCCTGACGGGTGCCGCTTCCCTGGAGACCTACCGGGAGCTGGACGATGCCTCCGTCCTCCGCCGGGCGCTGGCGGCGCTGGCTCGGGACTCTCCCGGGATGATGAATGCGTGGGTGGAGCGGACCACCCAGGTGCTGGGCGCCGTCCCCGAAGGCGCCGACCTGACCCACGTGGTCTACCGGTTGGAGTGGCACCTGTCCGGAGCCACCTCCGATGTGGAGATCCTCACCCTGGCACGGGTGGAGGACGAAGGGTGGGGGGTGCTGGAAAGCCGGGAACTGGAATCTCTTCGACCCGCCATCCTGGCGGTGATACGCCGCGCTGAGAGCCCTCCGATCCCCTCCTCGGGATCGCTGGATAGTGCACCCCCGGAATGAACTCGGGCCGGGCGTCCCGCCCGAGAGACCATGGTGAAGGCCCCTCGAGCGGGATCCGTGGGGGATCCGCGGCCAGAGCCGCAGGAGTTACCGACTCCCGGCCATGGCCTCCTGCAGAAGGGGTGCGTCCTCGCACACCACCTGCAGCGATGCCAGGAGTACGATCCGCAGCGCCGTGTGATACCGCTCACGGCTGATGTGCTCCATGGTGTCCCGGGGATGATGGTACCAGGGCTCCAGTTCGGCATTCTCCGGGTTTCGCCAGATGAAGTTGGCGGCAGGGATTCCCCCCTCATAGAAGGCCACATGGTCGCTGGCGCCCCGCTGGAAGGGGGCCATGAGGAGGTCCTCCGGGTAACCCAGGATATCCCGGGCGATCCGCGCGGACCGGGAGACCAGATTGTCTCCGTCCAGGGTGTTCACGAAGAGGGCGGTCTGCTCCTCCCCGGCGGTGGCGATCATATCGGTGTTGAAGTTGGCCACGATCCGGGCCCGCTCCGCCTCGGAGAGCTGGGACACGTAATAGCGGGCTCCCACCAGACCAACTTCCTCCGAGCCCACGGCGGCGAATCGCAGTTCCACCTCGGTGGGTACGTCGGCGAAGATCCGGGCCAACTCCAGGAGACCCGCCGTGCCGGAGCCGTTGTCGCTGGCGCCGGGCGCCTTCTCTACCGTGTCGAAGTGGGCGCTGAACACCACCACCGGTGCATCGGGACGCCCTTCCACGGGCCGGGTGGCGATGACGTTCCGCGACGTGTCGAAGCGGGTGACCCTCAGATTGATCTCCACCTCTCCGGCGGCCCGGATGGCCTCGGCCGCGTCCAGATTGACGGTGACGAAGGGGATGGCGGAGTCGCCCGGATCCACGGCGGCCATGTGGCGGCGCCAGTCGGAACCGTGGAGGATGGCGGCCACGGCTCCGGCTTCGGATGCCCGAGCGATGACCTGCTCCGCCGGCGCGTCACCCTGGGTCAGGAGGGCGATGTGACCGGAAGCCTCCGCCGGGCAGGTGCCGGCCCCGCAGTCCACCACGCGCCCTGTGAGGCCTCCCTCCGGGGTTTGAAGCGGATACTCGGTGGCCGGTGTTTCCCGGATCCGGCCCGTGGCAGCGTGGAAGGTGAGATCCGTCGGCGTCAGGATGTCGATCTCCGTCACCACCTGGGTGCGGGGGAATTCCTGGATCTCCACCTCATAGCCGGCCTCGCGCAGTTCCTGCGCCAGGAACTCGGCGGCCTCCGCCTCCTGGGGCGAGGCGGCCACCCGCGGCCCGATCTCCTCGGTAAGGAAGCGAAGCTGCTCCAGGGTGCGGTCCATATCGATACGGGAGAGGAGCTCGGGCCCGCATACATCCGTCCACTGGTCCGATAGCGCCTGGAGCGCCGGAGTGGGCGCCGCCATCGTCGAGAAGGCGGAGAGGGTCCAGGAATCGGCGGCATCGAACTGGGATGACGCCGCCTGGGCCGGGAGGGCTCCGCCCAGCAGGGGCAGGGCGGCCAGGAGAAGGGCGGTTCGGGAAAGTCCGCGACGCATGGGCAATGTCTCAGGTGAGGGGTGTCGTGAAGTCCTGTGGCGAGGACCGGATGCTCCCAGGGCATACCGTCGGAGGCCCTGGACGGATCCCCAGGCCCGTGGGCGGAAGTTCCACGGGGTCCATTTCCTTCTGGGGTAGGCAGGCCTTGGCACCGCGCCGCCTCAGAAGCGCCACTCCACCCCCACCAGGGGGAGGATGGGGCGGGTCGTCACCGGGGTGGGGCCGTCGGCGCGCCAGCCATCGAAATAGTGGAACAGGGCGTCGCGGCGGTCCAGGGCGTTCAGGATCCGTAGATACGGCTGCAGTTGCGTCGTGCGCCCACCCAGAGTCGGTTCCAGGCTCCACGCGACCTCCAGATCCACCTGCAGGAAGTCATCGTGGGTGGGGAGGTCCAGGGGTACCGGAGCTCCGCCGCCGGCCAGCGTGCGGATGGGGGTGGGATCCAGTCGAACGGGCGTTGGTTCGCCGTCGGGATCGGACTCCCGGCGCACGGCCACATCCAACGCCGTCAGGGGAAGGCCGGACCCGTACGAGATCTTCGTGCCCACCGTCAGCCCGGACCGGACCTCCCACTCCGCGCCTCCGGAAACCAGGTGGCGCCCCTGGAATCGGCTGGAGCCGTTCCCGTTCCCTTCGGCCCAGAACCAGGACAGAGCGTATCCCATCCAACCCCGGAAACTCTCCCCCGTCCGCCCCACCCGGAGGTCGGTTCCGGACGCCCGGACCCCCTGGAACCCACTTCCCACATCTCCTCCATAGCGACGGATGAAGCCGCTGATCACCACATCCACGTCCGGGTCCAACGTTTGTTCCAGGGCCATGACCAGGTGCTCTGCCCAGGCCAGCTCCAGGCTCGGTGACCAGTGGATCCCTTCCTGGGCCGGAGGCCGCTCGCCCGTCAGCTCCAGGCCCGGGGAGGGAACCACCTGGTACTGCCGGCCCCCTCCCACCTCCAGCGCCGCCTGGTGGGTCAGCCGAAGCCGCAAGGCGGCCCGGGGGGCCAGGACCCACCCGGGGATCTCGGCGTAGCCATCGGCCCGCATTCCTCCCCGAAACCACACGCCCTCCGCAAGCGCCCCCTCCCACTCTCCGAACCCCCCCTTGCGGGTCGAACGGATCCGAGCAGCCCGAAGCGGCGGGTTCGCGCCTCCTGCACCTCCCAGGAGTTGGTGGTCCAGGGTCCAGTCCTCGGCGGAGATCCCCGCCGTCCACTGGGATGTGGGTGCCGGTCGCCGGAGCTCAAACGCGCCCCGGAGTCGATGGCTTCTACCCCGGGCCTCCCACTCTCCCAGATGCCCTGCGGTGGCCTCGATGGGGACACCGGACCGGTAGCGGGAGGCGGCGCCCACCGCTTCCCACTCCAGGCCGGGCCCCACCCTGTTCCAGGCCAGGGACACGGATCCGTTCCCCCAGCGGGCCCGGGGCCGATGAGGCGCCAGGTGAGCCTCCTGGCCCAGCGCTATTCCAGGGAGCGAACGGGGAAGATCCAGATCCAGCCCCACCTCCTCGGCGTTCCCGTAGGCCGTCAGCCGGAGCTCGTGGCCGGCGGCGGGGCGGAGGTGCGACCGAACCAGGAACTCGCGGTAGCCGTAGGGGAAGGGGCCCTCGTCCATGAGGCGACTCTGGGTACCGTGGATTCCACGGGCGGCGGCCAGAACGCCTCCTCGGGGACCTGCGCCCTCCACCCACCCCCGGGCCGTGACCCCATCCGCCCCCACCCCGCCCCGAAACCCGGGACGAGGCGTCCGGGTGGACAGGTCCAGTAGATGGGTCAGCCCTGCATCGAAACGAGCCGGTGCACCGCCCAGGTGCAGGTCGGCCCGTTCCAGGAGATCTGCGTCGAAGGCCGGAAGAAGTCCGGCTACGTGGAAGGGGGTGAAGAGGGGGGCTCCGTCCAGGTACACGGCGCGAGCATCCACGGTGGAGCCCCGGGTCAGGAGGAGTCGGTCCCGTTCCGGTTCGGCCGCGTCGGGGCGTCTGGACAGGAGGGCGCCCAGACCGGCCTCGATCATCCCCGGCGATCCCGCGAGACCCAACAGACCCAGGGCTACCCTCTGCTCTGCGTCGGCGGGCACCGGGACAAGGAGGGTGCGCGGCCTCTCCCGAGGCAGCTCTACCCGGAAACCTGGGAGGGGAAGGATGCGGGATTCCAGTTCCAGATCCAGCCTGAGCGATCCCGAGACGGGGAGGATGAGCTCGATTCGCGTTTCCACGGCGGCCAGGTGGGTGACGGTGAGGACCGCCGGTTCCGTTCGGGCCGACCCCCCGGGAGCCGGCAGACGGTAGTGGCCTCCAGCGTCGGAAAGGGTGGAGAACTCCCGGCCACCCAGCCTGAGTCGAAGGCGCGCTCCCACCAGGGGCATTGGGTCGTCCCCCGGTCCCATTCCATGCACCGACCCGTGGATCAGGAGGGAATCCGCCCGGTGGGAAGTGGGGTTGGGGGCCGGAGCTGCGGCTTGGAAAACAGCCGGGGCTGCGGCCGGGAAGACGGCCGGGGCGAGGGCCGGAGAGACGACTGGGGAGGCGGCCAGACCGGTGGAAAGGACCAGACCCAGGAGAAGCCCTCCCGGCAACACGGCCATCACGGTTGCCGCCGAAGCCGAAGGGCTCCATCCAGCGAGTCGGCCGCAACCACCCCGTGGACGACCAGCTCCGTAGGCGTCCACTCCGCGGCAACCTGGCCGTCGATTGTCAGGACGGTTCGCCGTCCGCTCCGGGGGAGCGCGATCCGGATGGGACCCTGATGGAGTTCGCCCGTCCCCACCATCCGGAGGCGTCCCGGGGCAGAGTGGAAGGCCGTCCCGGCGGGAGCCTCCGCCGAGACTCCGGCGGCATCGGTGCGGCGGACCTCAATCCATCCGTCGTCGGCCAGGGCCTCCACCTCCACGTCCATCTCGCCGTCCCGGAGGTCCATGGTCAGACCCACCGGATCGGTTCGGGCCAGGGCGCCGTCCGTTGACGCCGCGGGGGAGGCGTCCGAGAGGGGGGCCAGGACCTCCCCAGGGTCACTCCCTGAAAACCAGGTTCGAAGCGGAGACCAGGGGAGCGCCGTGGCGGCACCGGCGGCAAGGAGGAGGGCCACCACGGCGGCGGCCGCTCCCTGCCGCCACCCGCGCACCGCCGGAGGCCGAGGGTGGGCCCGGACATCCTGCCGTCGGGCTCGGATGTTGTCCCAGGCGCGATCCGGCACCCACCGCTCCGTGTCCCCGGGATCGTCGAGATGGCCCAGGGCCTCCGTCACCGCGCCGGCCAGCTCCCTGAGCTGGTCCAGACGGCGGGTACAGTCCTCGCACTCCACCAGATGTCGCTGGATATCTGCGGCTCGTGCCGGCTCCAATTCCCCATCGGCCAGCGCCTGCAGGCTGCCCTCGGACGGGTGGATGGTTCGGTCGTTCATGGAGTTTCCTCGGTCAATCGGTCCCTGAACCGTTGTCGGGCCCGTGCCAGCAGCGTCCCCACCGAGCCGGGCTGCACGCCCACCTCGCCGGCGAGCTCCCGATAGGAGAAGCCCTCCTCGCGAAGGAGCAGAAGGGTGCGGTCGCGTTCATCCAGGCACTCCAGCGCTTCGCGGACCCGGCGGATTCGCTCCTGTCGCTCCGCCTCGCCCGCGGCCTCGGGTGGGCTTGACGTTGCCGGGGCCTGCGCCGCCAGGAGGCGGGAGCGGTTCGCCGCCACCCGGGCCCGATCCCGCAGAAGGTTGGTGACGGTGGTGAAGAGCCAGCCACGGAGGCGCTGGGATTCCCCGCGCACATCCCCATCCAGGAGACGGACGAAGGCCTCCTGGACCACGTCCTCGGCGGCGTCCGGATCCCCGGCCATCCGTCGTGCGTATCGGACCAGAGCGGGATAGGTGTCATGGAAGATCTCTCGGAAGGTCACAGGTGTCGTCCCCTCCCGGGCCTCGACGCCGCAATCAGGAAGCAGGTGCCGGCGCCTCCCGAATGGCTCCCACGAAGAGGATGCTCCCTGTGAGCCGCTCCCGGATGGCCAGGAGGAAGGGGCGGTCGGCGCGGATCTCCGGAGGCATGGAGCTGGGCATGGAGACAGAGGTTGCCGCCGCCGCCTCCGTGCCCTCCTCGTCCACCCTCAGGAAGCTCTTCTGCTTGACCTCGTCGATCCAAACCCCACCTCCTTGGAACATCCGGGAAAAGTTGGCCTGTCCCGGGTCGAAGGCCGCAGCCATGCCCATCCCCTCCAGCACGTCGTTCAGCGTCCCCTCCCACTCCAGCTCGAAGCGGGGAAGGGAGACCAGAGCGCGGGAGGTCCCCAGGCCCTCCACCAGCTCTCCCCACCACTCAGGGGTGAGTTCGTTCAGGAGCTGGTCCAGGGAGACGCCCTCGGCGGGGACCACCACCGTCATGGCGAAGGCACCTCCGGCGTAGGGAAGATCCGCCGCCGCCCAGTTTCCGGCGACCCGGTGGCGGATCGTGTCATCCCGCATCATGAGGTCGATGGGCGCCGTGTTTCCGTCGGCGAGCCGGAACCGCGCAGAGCGGGTGAGGTCGGGGTCGAAGGGCTCGGTCCAGCCTCCCTTGAAGTACACCGCGTTCAGGAGGTAGGCCACCATGTTCCCGGGAATGGGGGGTGTCACCATCTCGTCGATGCGTCCATTGGTGGCGTCCCGCACCCACCCGTTGATGCGGGCGGCGGCGCCGGGATCGGAGAAGTCCAGCCCCTCGATACGGGCGTCGAAGGCATCCTGGACCCGGGTCCGGTAGTCGTCCAGCACCTGGATCCCGGTCCGGTGCCAGACGGCGTTGGCCACGCCCAGCTCAACCTCCGGGTCCAGCCCCTCCAGGAGGTCCAGGAGATCCCGATACCCGGCGTTGATCCCCTCCTCATCGAGTCCCTCCAGGTGGAGTGCCTCGCGCATTCCGTCGAAGGTGGCTCCGTCGGCCCCGTTGAGCGCCATCCCCAGCGCCATGGAGGCGCTCAGGGGCGAGACGAAGACGGTCCTGTCCGGCTTCTCGTCGGCCAATCGGCGAAGGAGGTCGAACCCGAAGCTGTTGCCGGCCTGGATGACCTGCACCTCCGCGGCGCTCAGCGCTCGGGGAAGTTCGGTGATGGGTGTGGGGGGCTGGGGGCCGGGATCCCCGGCGCCGACGAGGGAGTCGCACCCGGACAGCGCCGGCGCTACGAGAACCAGGAGGGCCAGGGAGAGGGTTCGGCCGGGCCGAGGCCTTCCCGGTGCTGGGGGTGGCGTGAAGGTCATGACGGGCAATCCCGCAGGAGGTGGGCGGAGAGGGGCCAGTGGCCCTGCGTCTCACTGTACAACGATGGAGGCTCCGGATCTGTGACAGACCCGGGCTGTCCAGATCACGGATCCTGGGCGTAGCTTGCGCTCCTGGGATGGACCAGTCTGTGCCGTAGCCAACGGCGCCATCACCACCTTGCAGGCCCCCCTCGTGGGCCAGGGAGTAGCCGAACGATGAATCGCCCGGAGAAGGTTTCGACGTCCAGGGCGGTGGCCCGGAGACTCTTGAGGCCAACGCTGTCGCTTCTCCTTCTCATGGCTCTGACCGCGGCCTGTGGCGATGGCGAGGCAAGCCAGGGCGGGTCGACGGGAGAGCCCTCGATGGACACCCACGAACACCACGGCGTGGAGAACGGCGCTGCGGGGAACGAACTCCCGGCGGCCCTCCTGGGGATGGCCCCGCCACCTCGCGGGGAGTCCGTCTCCTACGATCCCGGGAATCCGGCGTCCGCCGGGTACCTGGCCTTGCCGTCCGAGGGGGAGGGGCCCTTTCCGGCCGTGATCCTCATCCACGAATGGAACGGCCTGGTGGACCGGGTCCGGCAGGTGGCCGACGCCCTGGCCGACGAGGGCTATGTGGCCCTGGCCGCCGACCTGTTCGATGGTCGGACCGGATCCAATCCCGAGGAGAACCGGGCGCTGGTCACCGCAGCTCGGGCCGATCCCGAGGCCATGATCCGGAATCTGGACGCCGCCGTGGCCTTCCTTCGCGACCGGGATGATGTGACCGGGCGGATCGGAGCCATGGGGTGGTGCTTCGGGGGAGGGGTGGCCCTCTCCTTCGGGTTGGACGGAGAGCATCACGAGGCCACCGCCATCTTTTACGGGCAGCTCCTGGATGACCCCGACATCCTGGCCCGCCTTCCCCACGAGGTGTGGGGGACCTTCGCCCGGGAAGACCGGGCACCCAGCCCCGAGCAGGTGGAGCGATTCCGGGAGGCCCTGGATCAGGCGGGAATCGCGCACGACCTACACATCTATGACGACGTGAACCACGGTTTCTGGCTGTACGTCGACCAGGACCCGGAGGTGCGTGCCGCCCCGGCGCTGGATGCCTGGAACCGATTGAGGGACTATCTGGCGCGAAGGCTCAGGTAGGGACCGTGCCGGCTGGGGGCGCAGGGAGCCAACCTCGGTCGGACCTGGCCGTTACTCGGTGATTCGTTGCAGGATATCCTGGATCTGTTGGAGGGCCTCCTGCTGGGCGGACAGGGCGTCGGTGATGGTCACCATGGCACCGGACGGTTGGTCCGCCAGCACCGGAAGGGCCGCCAGGCTGCGGGCGGCCGACAGCAGGGCCTCGCTCAGGTGGACGGCGGAGTTCAGTCGGGCGAGGTCGACGATTAGGTCCGTATCCGGCATGGGGTGGGCTCCGGGAGGGGGGCGGGCAGGAGAATGTTCCTGAGCTTGCCCATTGGTCCAAGTTCCTGTCAAGTT